>JBIKLX010000024.1:0-26854 GCA_044359565.1 Ilumatobacteraceae bacterium | reverse complement strand
CGAGGTGGCCGTCACCGCCGGGCATCTCGCTGAGGTGAGCGGCGGCCGGTTCCGGCTCGGCCTCGGCGTGAGCCACGAACCGGCCATGGAGCGATTGGGCATCGCCACCGGTCGACCACTCGCCGAGATGCGGGCGTACGTCGCCGGCATCCGTGCAGCAGGCCGCGCCGCCGGCGAACTACCGCCGTTGTACCTGGCAACACTGCGCGACAAGATGCTCGACCTCGCCCTCGAGGTGGCCGACGGAGCCATCTGGGCCAACGCGTCGCTCACGCACATGCCCGTGCAGAGCGGTCGGGCTCGTCAGCAGGCCGGCGACGGATTCTTCCTCGCCAACATGGTTCCCACGGTGGTCGATGCCGACCTTCATGCGGCTCGCGCCATCCACCGCCGCACACTGGCGGGCTACATCGCGCTGCCCAACTACCGCAACTACTGGCGCCAGGCCGGCTACGCCGACGAGATGGACGCCATCGAAGCCGCCCTCGAGGCCGGCGATCGCGATGCGCTGCCCGGGCTGATGACCGACCGCTGGATCGACGACTGCACCATCTCGGGCGACGCGACGAAGGTGCGCGACCGACTGGAGGCGTGGTTCGACGCCGGGGTGCTGCCCATCGCCGTGATGTCGTCGACGTCGGGTGGCCAACTGAAGGCCATCGCCGACCTGTTCGCGCTCTACGCCTGATCGACCTCGGCGAACACGTCGACATCGGGCCACTCGTTGTCGATCGGGCGCAGGAACACCTGCTTGGGCGGGGTGCTGTAGCCCTTGGCCGCGTACGGGTCGGCGCCCACCGGCACCACCGCCCGGCTGTCGAGCAGGGGGATCTCGAGGCCGTGCACCGAGGCGTTGGTCTTCCACGGCAGCAGCGACCAGGCGTTCAGGTAATGGAACACGAGGGCTCGGCGGTAGCCGTTGGTGCGGTTCTTCAACGAACGGTGCAGCAGATACCCGTTGAAGAACACCACCGAGCCGGCCTTCACCTCGACCGGGATGCCGGCGGCGTCGTCGAAGCCGTAGGCCTGGTCGCTGGTGTCGTACTCGTCAGGGTTGCCGTGCGGCCCCGCCGGCCACAGATAGCCGTTGCGGTGCGAACCCGGCACCACCCACAGACAGCCGTTGTCGACGGTGGCGTCGTCGATGGCGATCCATGCGCCCAGCAGCGAGCGGTCGCGGGTGGGGATGTACCGCTCGTCCTGGTGCCAGGCCTGGCCGGGCATGCCCGGACCCTTCACGAACAGCATCGACTGGCAGCACTTCACTGCACCGTCCCAATAGGCGAGGTGCGCGCCGACGATCTGGTGCAGCACCTCGGCGATACCGGGATGGTTGATCATGTCGAGCGCCACCTGGCTGACCCAGTGCGGGAAATGCACGGCCAGCACGTGCTGCAGTGCCTCGTCATCGGTGGCGCCCTCGGGCAGCGTGGGTGGGTTCAGCACCGGGTAGTCGCCCCTCGCGAACTTCGCGGCGTCGACCACGATCTCGTCGAGTTCGGCACGTGACAGCAGGTTGTCGACCACGACGAACCCGTCGTCGACGAACTGCTGCGCAAGCAGTGTGAGGGCCATGCCCCTACTCTGTCACGCGCGGCGCGAGCGCTGGCTCCTCTCCGCTGGTCCGTGTGGCGAACACGGCTCCGCGGGTCTTGGTGATGGCATCGTCGACCCGGTCGATCACATCGGCGAGCCTGACGCGGGTGTCGTGGTCGCAGAGTTCGGCCGCGGTGTGCAGCCGGAGGACCACTTCGAACAGATCACGCACGAGGGTCTGGTGCAGTTCGCTGGCGATGCGCTCGCGTTCGGTGGCGATGGCCAACTGCGCGGCAGTCTCGGCGCGATGGGTTTCGGCGATCTCGCGCTGTTCGATGGCCTCGACCCGCGCGGTCATGTCGCGGGCGCACGACACGATGCTGTCGTCGAGCGGCAGGACCTGTACTTCGAACACCACGTCGCCGCGCTCGGCGTGCCGCCAGCGGATCTCGTGGAGCGCGCTCTGCTTCGACTCGGCAACCGCCACATAGGTGGCAGAGAGGCTGCTCTCGCGGAACTGGGGCACCACCTCGCTCAACAACCGGCCCGCCATCTGGTCGACAGGTACACCGAGCACCATCTCGGCAGCGGGGTTGGCGTACACGTACCTGAAGTCGACGACATGGCCGGCCGAGTCGCGCACGATGGTGTGGATGGCAAGCGGATCCTCGAGCGCATCGAGCGACAGTCGCAACAGTTCTGCCTCGGTCTCCACCGGTCAGGAGACCTGGTGCTGGACTGCGGTGCGCCCCACCATGATCGGCCGGATCAACTCGGTGATCACCTGCACATGTGCCGGGTGGGTGGCGTACACGCGATAGCCGTCGACATCGTCGAAATCGGCCACCACCGCCACGGTTGCATTGCCCTCTGCCAGCCCTGCATCGAGGCCGTACACGTAGCTGCGGATCTCGGGAATCGCCTCCGGTAGACCACGAAGGCCATCGATGAGCGCCTGCCGCTGCTCTGGTGTTGCCTCGGTACTCAGGGTGATGAGCACGACATGACGAAACAACGGAACCTCCAGAGACGTCAGCGAGCAATTGCCGCTATTCGGAAACGCTACCTGCCGCGCGCCAGCAACGAAATGTCGTCGAGGACACCCGGCTCTTTGAGGGCACCACGACTGGCCACCGCATCGGGGTCGGCCCCGAGCAAGATCTTCTTCACCGGCAGTTCCAGTTTCTTGCCCGACAGCGTGGTGGGCACGGCTCGCACCGCATGCACCTCGTCGGGTACGTGTCGTGGCGACAGTTGGGTGCGTAGCGCCTGGCGAATCGCATCGACCAGTCCTGGCGGCAGTTCGGTGGAGCGGTCGGGAAGGGCGACCAGCAGCACCAGCGTTCCCGGGCCCTCGCCGCTCGGGTCTTCCAGATGCACCATCAGGCTGTCGGCGACCCCGTCGAGCGCGTCGACCACGCGGTAGATCTCGGCCGTGCCGATACGCACCCCGCTGCGGTTCAAGGTGGCGTCCGATCGGCCCGTGATGACACACGAACCACGTTCGGTGATGGTGATCCAGTCGCCATGGCGCCATACACCTGGATAGGTATCAAAGTATGCAGCCGAATAACGGGTGCCATTCGGGTCGTTCCAGAAGCCGATCGGCATCGATGGAAGGGGCCGAGTGACCACGAGTTCACCCTGTTCACCCACCACCGACCGGCCGGTTTCGTCGAATGCTTCGACCGCACAACCGAGGAATCGGCACGGGATCTCCCCTTCCCACACCGGTGTCAGTGGGCTCGCACCGACGAACGCCGAGCAGATGTCGGTGCCGCCGCTGATCGACGACAGCAGCACATCGTCCTTCACCGCCTCGTACACCCAGCGGAAGCCCTCAGGCGGCAACGGCGCCCCGGTCGAACCCACTGCACGCAGGGCCGACAGGTCGAGGTCGCGGCCCGGGGTGAGGCCGGCCTTCCGGCACGCCACCACGAACGGGGCGCTCGCGCCGAACCAGGTGACGCCTTCGTCGGCGGCGAGACGCCAGAGCGCGTCGAGCCCGGGCCAGGCCGGGTCGCCGTCGAACAGCACGATCGTCGCCCCGACGACCAGGCCCGAGATGAGGTAGTTCCACATCATCCAGCCCGTCGTCGAGAACCAGAAGAAGCGGTCGCCGGGGCCGATGTCGCTCATCAACCCCACGTCTTTGAGGTGCACCAGCAGGATGCCGCCGTGACCGTGCACGATGGGCTTGGGCAGCCCGGTGGTGCCCGACGAATACAGCACGTAGAGCGGATGGTCGAAGGGCACCGGCAGGAACTCGAGGTCGTCGCCGCTGGCATCGGACTGCTCGAATGCCGACCAGTCGATCGCCCCATCGGGCAACGGTGCGTCGGGATGCAGCGCGCGTAGCATCACCGTGGTGCGCACACTCGGCAGGCCTGCCCTGATGCTGGCCACTTCCTCGGCGCGGTCGATCTCGCGACTGCCGTACCGGTAGCCGTCGATCACCAGCAGCACGGTGGGCTCGATCTGTCCGAACCGGTCGAGCACGGCCTGCACACCGAACTCGGGGGCGCACGAACTCCAGATGGCACCGAGACTGGCGGTGGCCAGGAACGCAATCGCTGCCTCGGGGATGTTCGGCAGGTAGGCCGCCACTCGGTCACCGGCCTGCACACCCGCGGCCTGCAACCCGGCACGCACGCCTGCCACCCGACTGCGCAACTCGTCCCAACTCAGTTCGATGCGGTCGCGTGTCTGCGACAGCGCCACCAGCGCTGTGCCGCTCCCCCGCCGCCGCAATGCGTGCTCGGCGTAGTTGAGCGTGGCGCCGGGGAACCACTGCGTGCCCGGCATCGCCTCGGTCTCGAGCACCGCCGTGTACGGGGTGGTCGAGCGCACGTCGGCGAACTCCCAGAGCGCGCCCCAGAAGCCGCGCAGATCGTCGACCGACCAGCGCCACAACTCGTCGTAGGTCTCGAAGCGGGGATGACCGTGATCCGCCAGCCAGTCGATGAATCGGCCGAGCGAAGAATCGGCGAAGGCATCGGCTGCGGGCATCCGGAGGACGGCGGGTTCCTGCATGACTCCAGTCTCGCCGAGGGTCGTACCGGTACCGCGAATCCGCAGCGCGCTGCTCAGCGGGCGAACGGATCGATACCGGCAGCCTCGACGCACCACTGCCACAGTCGAGCCCGGCGTTCGGCGGTGTCGCTGCGCCGGGTGGTGGGCAGTCGGTGCTCGGGCCGCACCCGGCGGTCGAGCCAGAACCGACCCGACTGGCGCAGCGGTTCGCCATCGTCGGCGGCCAGCCACACCATCGTGTCGGCCCCCTGCGCCGGACTGCGCAGCAACGGCCCGGTGACGGTGCGGAACCGAGGCAGCGAGGCCTCGACCCCCGGAGTGTCGGCCCATCCGGGGTGCACGGCGTGGAACACCACATGCACGGGCGGCGGCGGCGACACCGGCGGCTGCGGCGGCGACACCGGCTGCGGCGGCGGCACCGCAGGCTGCGCGAGGGCCGCCCGACGCGCCCACTCGCCGTTCAGCGCCACCTGCGCCCGCTTGGCGCGGGCGTACTGCTCGGCACCGCGGTAGTCGGCGCCCATCTGCAGGCGTTCGATCTCGAGCGAGGCGGTGTACATGCCACCCGACGACATCGTGATCACCCGGCCGGGACGGGCCGCGCCCAACCGATCGAGCAGCAGCGCAGTGAGCAGGAACGGACCCACCACCTGCGCAGCCACGGTCGATTCCATCCCGAGCGAGTTGGTGGTGCGGCGAGCGGCGAGCGCCCCGGCGTTGTGCACCAGCGCGTCGACACGCTCGAACCGGGCCGCCACCAGCGCTGCTGCCGCCCGTACCTGCTCGGGCTCGGCCAGATCGGCCACCACGCTCACGAGGTTCGAGTTGCCGGTGCGGCTCTGCAGTTGGGCGAGCACCCGGTCGCACTTCGCTGCATCGCGCCCCATCAACACGACGGTGGCCCCGCAGCGGGCCAGTTGTTCGGCAGCCGCCAGACCCAACCCCGACGTTGCCCCGGTGAGCACCATCACCCGCCCATCGAGGGCGTACTCGTCGAGCGCCGTCCAGTGCGCCAGCCTCGATCTGACGTCGTATCCGATGCGGGTGAAGCTGGGCACGACCGGGGCCTCGACCAGTGCGTCAACGATTCCGGCCAGATTCATTGCCGAAGGATAGATGGCTAGGGTCGCCCCATGTCCGATGCAACGCCCCATGCAACGCCCCATGGAACGCCCGATGCAACGCCCGACGCAGCCGCGCCGCTGCGACCGGTACCGCATCTCGCCGTCGTGGGCGCAACCGTGCTCACCGCCAGCTCGCCCGACGCCTGCACCTTCATCGGCCCGGCCACCATCGAGGTGGTGGGCGACCGCATCACCGCCATCGTGGCCGAGTCGCCATCGACCGCCCGCGCCCGCCTCGGCGCCACGGCCCCCGTCGGCACCGCCACCGACAGCAGCGCACATGCCGGCACCATCGAGGTGATCGACGCCACCGGACTGGTTGCCATGCCCGGTTTCGTGAACACGCACTGCCACGCCGCGATGACCCTGCTGCGCGGCGCGGCCGAGGATGTGACCGTGAAGGCCTGGTTCGACGACTACATCTGGCCGATGGAGGTGAACCTCGAACCGAGCGATGTGTACCTCGGCACGCTTGCCGCCGCAGCCGAGATGATCGAAGCGGGTGTGACCACGTTCGCCGATCACTACTTCTTCATGGACGAGGCCGCCCGCGCCGTGGTCGACAGCGGCATCCGTGCCGACCTCGGCTCGGCCTTCTTCACCTCGCAGGGCGACGCCGGCCTCGAGCAGTCGGTCGATTTCGCCACCCGCTGGCACGGCGCCGCCGATGGACGCATCACCACCTCGATCGCACCTCACGCGCCCTACACCGTGAGCGATCACCATCTCAGCCGGGCCGCCGACGCCGCCCGCACCCTCGGCGTGCGGGTGCACACCCACGCTGCCGAAGACATGCACCAGACCGAAGTGAGCCTCGAGACCCGCGGCATCACCCCGATCGAGGTGCTCCAGCGCACCGGCGTACTCGATGCCGGAGTGATCATCGCCCACGGCAACGGCATCACCCCGGCCGACATCGACCTGCTCGCGCCCCACGCCCACCGGGCAGGCGTGACCCACGGGCCGAAGGGCTACCTGAAGTTCGCCCTCGGCCCGCTCACCCCCATTCGTGCCTTGCTCGCCGCCGGGGTGCCGGTGGGCTACTGCACCGACGGCGCCGCGTCGAACAACACGCTCGACATCGCCGAGAACATGCGCATCGCCTCGCTCTCGCAGAAGCAGGTGGAGGGCGACCCCACCTGGTTCACGAACCCGCTGGCACTGCACCTGGCCGGCCCGAGTTCGGCCGCAGTGATCGGCCGCCGGGGCGATCTGGGCGAGGTGTCGGTGGGCGCCCTCGCCGACCTGGCCCTTGTCGATGTGTCGGGCTTCCACTGCCAGCCCCTCCACGACCTCACCGCAGTGCTGGTGCACTGCATCCGGGGCAGCGACGTTCGCACCACCATCGTCGGCGGCCGGGTGCTGATGCGCGACCGACAGCTGCTCACCATCGACCGCGCCGCCGTACTGGCCGAGATGCGCTCGCGCGCTGCCACGATGACCGATCGCAGCCACGGCCGCCGCATCCAGGACTACACCACCTGACCCGGCCACCCGACCCGGCCACGGGACCCCGGCGACCGGACGAACAGTCGACGCCGGCCTCCACCACCCCTCACACCCACTGTTCACGGGGCGGCCCGGTGGTCATGAGCACGGTGCCGTCGCGCGCTCGCACGGTGATGGCCCGGTCGGCACCCGTCGTCAGCCGCCACCGTTCGGCATGCAGTCGGTCGTGGTGGTGTCGACAGAGCGGGAGCAGATTGACCAGGTCGGTACGTCCTCTGTGTTCCCACCAGTGGACGTGGTGGGCTTCGGTGATCGATACATGCCGGCTGCAGCCCGGGATGGCGCACGTTCGGTACATGGCCCGCAGTGCCCGCCGTTGTCGGATGCTGGCGTGTCGTCGGCTGCGTCCGTTGTCGAGCCCCACCGGCCGGGTGAGTGACTGGACGATCTGGTCGTAGCTGGGCACCGGGTCGCCCTGGGCGATGACGACACCATCACGGTTGACGACGACCGGCACGAACCGCGCCCGTCCAGCGATACCGCGGATGGTGTCGATCGGCAGGTCGATCCCGGGCCCACAGTCGACCTTCGATTGGGCATGCCGACCCTGCTCGAACGTCTGCTGGTCGATGACGACGATCACTTCCGGTTTGCCGACCGCACCGGCCGCGCCGGTGATGAGGTCGATGAACGCGTGGGCGCGCAGCCAGTCCATCGCGTCGAGCGGGTCGCTGGGACACTCGGCCGGGCGCGGTTGGTTGAGCCGTGCATGGAGTTGCTCGTTGAGGAGGTGCTGGTAGGTGGCGCCGAGCTCGGGGTCGAGCGTGAGATTCGTTCGGACCATCCCGGTGTTCGGTTCGACCCACACCCGGCATCGGGTGTCGCGTTTCTGGCGATCCAACCGGCGTTTGCCGTCATCGGCTTCGATGAGCCGGATCTCGCGTTGCAACCAACCCCGGAACTGCTCGACCGTCGCCCGCTGCGCAACCGCACGCGCCACCAGGTCGGCTTCCAACGCCCGCAACACGGGCTGCAACCGCGACTCCAACGACCGGACCGCTGCGGTGAACGCGTCGAGATGCTCACCCGACAGTCGGCCCTCATCCATCGACGCCTTCAACTCCGGTGCCTGCGCAGCCTGCTCGGCTCGCTCCAGCGCCCGCCCCGCACCCCCAGCCGACCGGCCCGTGGCCCGGGCGTTGATCGCAGCCGCATCCACCCCTGGACACTGCGCCGCCAACTGCCGCAACCGCTGGTTCAGATCGATCTCACGCGCCTGCAAGAACCGCACCAACCCCGCCACATCACCCAACAACCCGGCCACACCGATCTCGTCGAGCACCGACACATCGGCGTCAGCGACCCGCACGAACCGGTCGACCACCAGCGACACACCGCGTGCCACACCCCCAGCAGATACTGACAACGCAACCGTGTCCACGCGCACCTCCCCACACACCCGCACCACAGCGAGCGACCAGCAACCGATATGACGGGAACCCGAACCGGGTTCGATCTGGTTCCGAGGGGAAGATCGGAACACCTGGCACCCTACACGAACACCAGTTCGTATGTCAACCCTGTCGACGAAGAAATCTCAGGATCGCCGAGCCCGGCGTCAGCTGATGCCCTGCACCGGCTGCGGGGTGTAGGGCGCCTCGAGTTCGGCACGCTCGTCGTCGCTCAGGTCGACATCGATGCCCACCAACGCGTCGGCGAGGTGCTCGGCCTTGGTGACCCCGACGATGGGGGCGCTCACTGCCGGGTGGCCTGCCACCCACGCCAGCGCCACCTGCGCCATCGTCAGGCCCCGCCGAGCAGCCAACGCTGCGACGCGGTCGATGATGTCGTGGTCGGCCGAGTGGTACAGCGTCTGCAGGTACAGGTCTGTCGCCGTGCGATCGGTTGCCACCTCGACAGGCCGGGTGAGGCGGCCACGGCCGAGCGGACTCCACGGGATGACGCCCACGCCCTGGTCGAGGCACAGCGGCAGCATCTCACGCTCTTCCTCGCGGTACAGCAGGTTGTAGTGGTTCTGCATCGTGACGAACCGGGTCCACCCGTGGCGTTCGGCGATGTGCTGGGCCTTGGCGAACTGCCACGCCCACATTGACGACGCACCGATGTAGCGGGCCTTACCGGCCTTCACCACATCGTGCAGCGCCTCCATCGTCTCCTCGAGCGGTGTGGTGCTGTCGAAGCGATGGATCTGGTAGAGGTCGACGTAGTCGGTGCCGAGCCGACGCAGGCTGGCGTCGATCTCGTGCATGATCACCTTGCGACTGAGGCCTCCGCCGTTGGGTCCACGGCGCATCGGGAAGTACACCTTGGTGGCGATCACCACCTCCTCGCGACGGGTGTACTCGGCGAGCGCCCGCCCGACGAACTCCTCACTGGTGCCGTCGGAGTACATGTTGGCGGTGTCGAAGAAGTTCACACCCGCCTCCACCGCAGCACGGATGAGCGGGCGGCTGGCGTCCTCGTCGAGGGTCCAGGCGTGGGTGCCGCGGTCGGGCACCCCGAAGCTCATGCAGCCGAGGCACAGCCTCGACACGTCCAACCCGGTGGAACCCAGCTTCACGTAGCGCATCGGGTCAGCCTGCCAGGTCGGCGGACCGCTCCGCAGGACGCCCGTAGATCTCGGGGCTGTGCCGCTCGGTGAACACCGCGCCTGCGCATGCCACCACCACCCACACCACGCCCAACACACCGCTCCATGTCATCATCGCCAGCGCCACGCCGATGCCGCCGAAGCCCTCCCAGCCCGACAGCAGCAGCGGGAACACAGCTCGCACGGCGGTGCGCAAGATGATGACGTTGATGATCGCGCCAGTGAGGCCCGCAGCGAGGAACTGCCAACGCGTGAGGCGCAGGCCTGGAACGAGGAGCACCGGACTGAGCCCCCAGAACACCATGCTCGCCGCGAACGACACCCCCCACTTCACCACGAGGAGGTACGCGGGCACGTCGACCAGCATCACCATGTCGATGACACCCTGGGCCGCCAGGTACATACAGAACCACAGCGTGCCACGCCACAGACGCTGGCCGATCGAGTACTGCGGCCGCAGCCAGGCGGTGGCGAACATGCGGGCCACGGTGAGCGACATCGGGATGCCCCACACGAGAAACCCAGCCATGCTCACCAATGTCCATGTACTCGCCAGGCCAGAGGCCGCGCCGAACTCGGCCCTGATGCGCTCTACCGCCGAGCCGCTGGCACCCATCTGCCCGATGAAGACGTCGCCCACCTGGGCCGATGGGTCGAAGTCCTTGGCCCAGGCATAGAAGATGAGCAACAAGGGCATCACCGTGGTGAACAGTTCGAGTGCGATGAGGCCGCCCAGGTCGAGGCCCTCGATGGAGAAGAACCGGCGACCGGCGGTGACCATCGGCCCGAGCCAGCGCCGCTGCTCGAAGCGCGCCAACCACTCCGGCTCACCGCGCGACGCGACGAGTTCGGGTTCTGGTTCTCGGCCAGGTTGCGACACCACGTGATCCACCATCACCTCCGAGTCTGGCACGCCTGCTGCCAGAACCGCCTGGGCCGACCTACCCAGCCGGGTAGGAATCTCCGTATCCGACCCGACTCCGCGCTCAGCGGGCGAGCCAGATCAGTACCCCGGGTCGCTGGGCCAGTTGGGCTGGAACAAGTGCCACTGGTCGGGGGCGCGCCGGATGAGGAACTCGAGCTCGCGGGCCAACGACTGCGTGACGCGGGCGACGTCGTCGCGCAGCCCTCCCCCGAGCCGTGTCGCCGTCAGCGGCGGCCGGACGATGGCGTGATGGCCGTTGTAGCGGGGCGTGAAGTACACCCCCGTGGGCAACACGGGGGCACCGGTTCGCAGGCCCAGCATCGCCGGGCCGGCTGGCAGCGTGGTGCGCTCGCCGAAGAACTCGACCTCCACGCCGTTGCGCTCGAGGTCGCGGTCGCACAGCAAGCACACCACCTCGTTCGCCTTCAGCGCCTTCATCACCGCAGTGGCAGCCCCGTCGCCCAGCGGCACCACCGTCATCCCCAGACTCTGGCGGAGATCGACGAACCACTGGAACAATTCGGGCGGCTCGAGTGGCTCGACCACCACGGTGAGACGGTGGCCCTGGTCGGTCATCCACCGGCCGGCCCACTCCCAGCCTCCGAGGTGCGGCAGGGCGAGGATGACACCGTTGCCTTCAGCGAGACCATCGACGATGTGCTGGTAGCCCTCTTTGGTGAAGCCGCGTTCGACCGAGCGCTTCGACATCGTGGGCAACTTGAAACTCTCGACGTAGTAGCGGGCATAGCTGTCGAAAGCGCCCTGGGTCTGCACCCGCAACACAGCCGACGACACCTTCGGGTTCACGCGACGCAGATGTCGTTGGATCATCGCCCGCCGCTCGGCGTTGGCGACGCTGGCCCCGAACCCCATCATCGACGCCGTTGCGCCAGCGATCGGACCTGGGGTGAGCCGCGCGGCGAGCGACCCGAGCCGGAAGCCCCCCACCGTGACGGCGTCGGCAAGACGGCGCCGCGCGTCGGCGACCTCGGTCATGGATCAGTCGTCGTGCGGGCGGCGCTGCACCCGGGTGATACGGGCGTTGATCCGCTCGGTGCGCACCACACGGCGGTGCTGGCGACGGCTGCGGCGCAACTCGATCTTGGCCGCCGTGATGGGGGCCACACTGGCCTGGCGCCACACCTTCACGAAGCGCTGCACCGCGGTGATGGCGGTGAGCACCAGCATGGCCACCAGGATCCACACCAGCAGCGGCTCGAACAGCAGACCGAGGCAGAGCAGGATGATGCGCTCGGCGCGCTCCATCAGCCCGCCCTTGGCGTCGAGGCCGAGCGACTCGGCTTTGGCCCGCTCGTAGGAGATGACCGAACTGACGGCCAGCACACCGAACGGCAGCATGGCCAGCAGTGGTGTGTCGCCGACGGCGAAGTGCCAGGCCAGACCGGCGAACAGCAGTGCATCGGTGACCCGGTCGACGACCGAGTCGAAGAACGCACCGCGCTGGCTGGAGGTGTTCGACGCCTTGGCGAGCGCACCGTCGAACAGGTCGGGCAGAGCAGCCAGGATGACCAGGAGCAGACCCAACTGCAGGTACCCGGCGCCGATGGCAACCGCCGCACCAACCGCCACCACCAGACCGAGCACCGTGAGATGGTCGGGCGACATGCCGGTGCGGCGGAGCGAATCGCCGATGGGCTTCACAGCCTTGTCGACCGCGGTGCGGAAGGTTCCGTCGAACATCGGCCTCAGGCTATCCCGGCAACGAACCCTCGAGGGGCCCGGCAGTCGGGGTTATTCGGGCCATTCGGTCTCGGGCCAATCGGTCTCGGGGTTCTCCTCGGTCAACTGCTCGATCACCGAGCCGTCGACTGCGTCGATGAGCACCAGACCGCGCTGGCGCGGCGGGTTCTCGGCCGAGTACACCAAGACCCGCCACGTGGGCCGGCTGCGCAGACCGCGCCATACCTGCTGCGCCGACGCGTGGCCGACCGCAAAGCCCACGGCGCCCTGGGCAACGACGAGCGCCTCTTTCTCGTCGACACTCATCCGCCACCCGGAGGTGAACGAGTACAGCGCCACGGCGCCCAGCAGGACGGCGGCCCACAGATAGCCCTCGTTCACCAGCACGTGCGGATCGCCGCGATGTGTGGCCCACAGCGCCAGCAGTCCCGCTGCCATCACGGCGTAGATGACGGCGGGCCGACGACGACGGCTGTTGTCGGGGAACTGGTACACCCCGGCGAACTCGACCGCGTTGAGATCGTCGGGCAGTTCGTCGCGAACGTCGCTGGCGTCGGTCATGCGCTCAGCCTACGACCGCGGCCAGGCCGTGCGCAGTTTGGCGGCGGTATCGGGCAGCGCCTCGGGCAGCGTGCGAGTGTTGGCCGTCGTGGTCATGAAGTTGGCGTCGCCCACCCACCGCGGCACCACGTGCACGTGCAGGTGCTCGCTCACACTGCCCCCTGCGGGCTGGCCGAGGTTCAGCCCCACATTCACACCGGTAGGGGCGAGCACCGCCTTCACCGCCCGCACTGCATCGGTGACTGTCGACCACAGCTCGGCCGTTTCGGTGGCCGTGACCTGCTCGAGGTCGGCCACCTCGCGGTAGGGCAGCACGAGGAGATGACCGACGGTGTAGGGATAGGCGTTGAGCAGTGCGAAGCACTCGCGGCCGCGGTGCACGATGTGTGTCTCGTCGTCGGGTAGACCCGAGGCCAAGATGGAGCTGAAGATGCTGCCGGCCGACGGCTTCGGACGGGCACCGAGACTGCTGACGTAGGTGGCGCGCCACCCGTTCCACAGCAGTTCGAGCGGTGTCACCGCAGCGTCAGCTCCGGGCGGCGGCGAGTTGGGCGCCGATCTCGGCGTGCAGCCGGTCGACGAACGCGTCGAGCGGAACATCGCGCTCGACCTCTCCTCCACGCGGGTTCACGCCCAACGTGGACGCGGCGACGTCGGTGTCGCCCACCACGAGCACGTACGGGACCTTGTCGAGCTTGGCCGCCCGGATGCGCTTGCCCAGTTGATCGTTGGCGTCGACCATGTCGGCGCGCATGCCTTCGGCGCGAAGGCGGGCCACCACCGATTCGGCGTACGCCTCGTGCGCCTCGGCGACCGGAAGGACCCGAGCCTGCAGCGGCGCGAGCCACGTGGGGAACGCACCCGCATAGTGCTCGAGCAGCACACCGAAGAACCGCTCGACCGAGCCGAACAGGGCGCGGTGCAACATGATGGGCCGGTGCCGTGCGTTGTCGGCGCCCACGTACTCGAGTTGGAACCGCTCGGGCAGGTTGAAGTCGCACTGGATGGTGCTGAGCTGCCAGGTGCGGCCGATGGCGTCGCGGACGTCGATGTCGATCTTCGGGCCGTAGAACGCGGCGTCGCCCTCTTTGATCTTGTACGGCAGGCCGTAGCGCTCGAGCGCCGCCTGCAGCGCGGCCGTGGCCTTGTCCCAGATCTCGTCGCCGCCCACGTACTTCTGCGGGTCTTTCGTCGAGAGGTTGGCGGTGAAATCGTGGAACCCGAAGGCCCGCAGCACACTCATCACGAAGTCGAGCAGCGACGCGATCTCGTCCTGCAACTGCTCTTCGGTGCAGTAGATGTGGCTGTCGTCCTGGGTGAAGCCGCGGATGCGCATCAGGCCGTGCAGCGTGCCGGCCCGCTCGTAGCGGTACACGGTGCCCAACTCGAACAGCCGCAGCGGCAACTCGCGGTAGCTGCGCTGGCGCGACCGGAAGATGAGGCAGTGCATCGGGCAGTTCATCGGCTTCGGGTAGTACACCCCGTTGTCCATCTCCATGGGCGGGTACATCCCGTCCTTGTAGAAGTCGAGGTGCCCGCTGGTCTGGAACAGGTTGGCGTTGGCGAGGTGCGGGGTGAAGACGAACTGGTAGCCGCCCGTGGTGTGGCGCTCGCGGCTGTAGTCCTCCATCAGCTTGCGGATGGTGGCGCCCTTCGGGTGCCACACCGCCAGCCCGCCACCGAGTTCGGTGGGGAAGCTGAGCAGGTCGAGTTCGACGGCCAACTTGCGGTGGTCGCGCTTCTCGGCCTCCTCGAGGCGGTGCAGGTGCTCGTCGAGGGCGGCCTTCGAATCCCACGCCGTGCCGTACACGCGCTGCAGCATCGGGCCCTTTTCGTTGCCACGCCAGTAGGCGCCGGCCACCTTCATCAACTTGAAGTGACCGAGGCGGCTGGTGCTGGGCACGTGCGGCCCACGGCACAGGTCGACGAACTCGGGCGTGTTGCGGTACACGCTGATGGTGTCGCCCCCGCCCACCTCGCCGGCATCGGCGCCGTCGGCGCCGCCCTGCGAGACGCGCTGGATGATCTCGCACTTGTAGGGCTGGTCGGCGAACAGGACGAGCGCGTCGGCGGCAGGTACCTCGGCGCGCTCGAAGGGCTGGTCGGCAGCCATGATCTCGCGCATCCGCGCGTCGATGGCCTGCAGGTCGGCCTCGGCGAACGTACGTCCCTCGGGCAGCTCGAAGTCGTAGTAGAAGCCGTCCTCGATAGCAGGCCCGATGGTGTACTTCGCCCCGGGGAACAGCTGCGTGACGGCCTGGGCGAGCACATGGGCCGTCGAGTGACGCAGCACATGCCTGCCCGCATCGGAGTCGGCGGTGACCACGGCGACGCTGGCCCCGTCGCGCAGCGGTCGGGAGAGGTCGTACTCTTCGCCGTCGACCACTGCGGCTACAGCCGCCTTGGCCAGCCGAGACCCGATCGATGCCGCCACATCGGCAGTCGAGGAACCCTCCGGATAGGCGCGTTGCGAGCCGTCGGGAAGTGAGATCGTGATCTGTGCCATAACGGTGGCGAGTCTACGGCTGCGCCCTCGTCGGACGGGGGACAGTTATCGCTCAGGCAGCGTCGCCCGCGGCCACCGATACCGGCTCGGCCGGGGCGTCGTCGACCGAGCCCACCCGGGCCGGCGTGGCTGCAGGTTCGGAGTCGGCGGTCTTGCCGGCGTACACGTTGTGGTACTCCTGCCCAGTGAGCTCGCGGATCTCGAACATCAACTCGTCGGTGATCTGGCGCAGCACCCGGTGGTCGTCGGCCCGGCTGCGGTAGCGCTCGACGTTGATGGGCCGGCCGATGGTAATGGTGCAGTCGCGGCGGAACTTGGGCATCACCGCATCGGGCGGCTGAATGTCGCGGGTGCCGACGATGCCCACGGGGTAGATGGGGCAACCGATCTTCAACGCCAGTCGCGCCGCACCGGTGCGCCCCTTGTAGAGGTAGCCGTCGCGGCTGCGCGTGCCCTCCGGGAAGATGCCGAACAACTCGCCCCGGCGCAGCACGGCCTCGGCGGTGTCGAGCGCGGCCTGACTCTTGTCGCCACCAGAACGGTCGATGGGGATCATGCCCATCATCGGGAACAGGTACTTCGTCTTCCACGAGTCCATGTACTCGGCTTTGCCGACGAAGCTGATGTTGCGCGGCACCAGCAGCATCAAGAAGGCACTGTCGAGGAAGCTGACATGGTTGGCGCACAAGATGGCGGGCCCGTCGGTGGGCAGGCGATCGAAGCCCTCCACGTGGAAGCGCCACAGCCTGCGGGCGATGGGCCGCAGCACACGCCGCGCACGACGTTGGGCTCTGCCTGCTCCCTGCTGCTTCATCCGACCCGACCCCCTTCCCGTTGCGCTGCGCTCCTGCTACCCGTGGTGTTCCTGCGCCGGCGCGTCGCTGCGCGGCTGCGGCAACTGTAGGCGTTCCTGCGCTGACACGAGAATGGCAGAAGTTAACTTCCTGTGAACAGGGTGGGTGACGGCGACGGTCAGAGATCGACGCCCAGCAGGGCTGCAGCGCTGCCCACCGGGTGCCCGCCACCCGCCGCGGCGTCGATGAGCGCCAACGCTGCCGGGGTGTCGAGATCGTCGTCGAGCGCCGCCCGCACATCGGAGAGCAGCGAGCCGTCGTCGCCGGTACCGGCCGCCTGCCAGGCAGCCAGGCGTGCGGCGTTACGCGGCATCAGCGTGTCGTCCCATTCCCACTCGCGCCGGTAGTGGTGTTCGATGATGGCCATGCGGATGGCCCGCGGGTCCCACTCGGTGCGCAGTCGGTCGACGAACACCAGGTTGCCGAGGCTCTTCGACATCTTGTGGCCGTTCATGTACACCATCGCCACGTGCATCCAGTGCCGCACGAACGTCTCGCCGGTGGCGGCCTCGCTCTGGGCCCGCTCGCACTCGTGGTGCGGGAAGATGAGGTCGGAGCCACCACCGTGGAGGTCGATGGTGGTGCCCAGTTCGCGCAGTGCCAGCGCACTGCATTCGATGTGCCAGCCCGGCCGACCCGAACCCCACATCGTGTCCCAGCTCGGCTCGTCGTCGGCCGACGGGTGCCACAGCACGAAGTCGAGCGGGTGCCGCTTGTTGGGATCGTCAACATGTCCGCCGCGTTCGCGGGCGAAGGCGATCATCTGCTCGGTGCTGTAGTGGCTGATCGACCCGAACGAGGGGAACCTCGACACGTCGAAGTACACACTGCCGCCCGACTCGTACGCGAAGCCACGATCGAGCACCATGCCGATGAAGCCGCGGATATCGGGAATGGCCGATGAGGCGCGAGGCGTGCTGTACACGGGCAGCGCGTTCAGCGCCTCCATGTCGCGGTTGAACCGCGCCTCCTCCCCCGCCGCCAGGTCGAGGTAGTGCACACCGAGTTCGCGCGCCTTGGCGAACAGCGGGTCGTCGACGTCGGTGACGTTGCGCACGCACTTCACGGTGTGGCCCAGGTCGATGAGCCGGCGCTGCAGCACGTCGTACGCGATGAAGGTTGCCGCGTGGCCGAGGTGCGTGGCGTCGTACGGGGTGATGCCGCACGTGTACATGAGCACTTCGGGCCCGGGCTCGAAGGGCACGACTGCCTGTCGTGCGGTGTCGTAGAGACGCATTGTCATGGAGATGTGGTCACGCCGAGGCCGCTCGCGGGTCGCGGCGGATACCCGTGAGTTTAGGAGCCACGCGGGTCTTGTACCGGACGTTCAGTTGCAGCAGCACCGCCGTGAAGGCCTCGATGGCAGTGGCGTTCGACAGTTCGCCGGCATCGAGCGGGCGGCACCCAGGGATCTTGGTGACGATGGCGCTGATGGTCTCGACCGCGTCGGGATCGTCGCCGCAGATGAGCACATCGGAGTCGATCGGTTCGCCGAGGTGGCCCAGCTCGGTGGCAGGCAGGTGATGGAACGCTGCCACCACCCGGCACTGCGGCACGGCGGCCTGCACGTGAGCGGCCACGCTGCCTCGCGGCGGTACGAGCGGCTGGAACTCGTGGCCCACCCGCACCAGGGCGTTGGCCATGCTGACGACCACTTTGCCGCGGAGGTACTCGACGTTCTCCTGCGCCGTGGTGGCGGCCGAGTCCCAAGGCGTGGCGATGACCACGACGTCGCACTGGGCGGCCGCGATGTTGTCGCCGAAACCGAGCAGTGGGGCGATCTCGGGCCACTTCGACACCATCGTGTCGCGGGCCTCCATGGCGCGGTACTTCGAGCGCGACCCGATGACCACCTCGTAGCCGATCGATGCGAGACGGGCAGCGAGCGCGCTGCCCGCGGGGCCGGTTCCGCCGAGAATGCCGATGCGCATCGGGGCAGCCTTGCACACCGATGGTCACCGCACCGAAGGCGCCGAGGTCCGGAGGCCTGCATCTCCCCGACTAGGTTGGCCTGATGGGTCTGCTCGACGGCAAGAACATCATCGTCACCGGTGTGCTCACCGACGCCTCGCTGGCGTTCGGTGTGGCCACGCTGGCGCAGCAGGAAGGCGCCAACGTGCTGCTCACCGGTGCCGGCCGGGCGCTGAGCCTCACCGAGCGCACCGCTCGCAAGCTGCCCGCACCGGCGCCGGTGTTCGAGTTCGACGTCACCGTGGCCGAGCACGTCGAGCGGGTGCGCAACGATGCCGACCAGCACTTCGGCGGCCGTGTCGACGGGGTGCTGCACAGCATCGGCTTCGCGCCCGAGGTGTGCCTCGGCGACGACTTCATGGCGGCGCAGTGGAACGACGTCGCCGTGGCCATGCAGATCTCCGCCTATTCGTTGAAGACCCTGGCCGACGCGTTCGTGCCGCTGATGGGCGCTGGTGGATCGTTCGTCGGGCTCGACTTCGACAACACCGTCGCCTGGCCCGCCTACAACTGGATGGGTGTCGCCAAGTCGGCCCTCGAGAGCGTGAACCGCTACCTGGCCAAGGAACTGGGCCCGAAGGGCATCCGCTCGAACCTGGTGGCAGCGGGCCCTGTGAAGACGATGGCGGCCAAGAGCATCCCCGGGTTCAAGAAGTTCGAGGACGTGTGGGACGAGCGGGCACCGCTCGGCTGGGACGTCACCGATTCCACCGCTGTGGCCAAGGCCTGCGTGGCGCTGCTGAGCGACTGGTTCCCCGCCACCACCGGCTCGATGATCCATGTCGACGGCGGCTATCACGCCGTCGGTGCCTGAACTCCTCCCGACGAGTCGCGGTCACCACCCGCCGCGGTGGATGATGGCTTCGGCCGGACGACGCCGTCGGGCGGCGCTGCGACCCTGCTCGGCGACCGCATCGTCGGCCGGCCAGCCCAGAGCGATGGCACCGAGCAGTTGCAGGTGGTCGGGAATCGCCAGTTCGGCCCGCACCTCGTCGGCACCGTTGAACACGGCGAACAGCAGCGCGCCCAGACCCGCATCCTCGGCGGCGTGGAGCAGGGTCATCACGGCCATCGACGCATCGACAGTCCAGTAGGGCGTCGGCCAGGCATCGACCCCGGTGCCGAGGCCCGTGGCAGCCTTGTCGGGTTCGCCGTATCGCTCGACGTATGCCGACGGATCGGCCAGCGGCAGGGCGATGACGGGCGCCGTGAACAGGCCGGGCCAGCGAAAGCCCACCCGACGCTCGACCGGGAACGCGTGACGCCAGAACCGCTCGGTGGCAGCTCCCTCGAGCACCACCAGATGCCATCCCTGGGTCTTACCGGCGCTCGGTGAACGCGACGCCAGATCGACCAGCGCGTCGATGATGACGGGATCGACCGGGTCGGGCCGGTACGAGCGGCACATCCGTCGGCGCCGGACGATGGCGCCGAAGTCGCTCACACCAGTTGCCGGGCCCCGAGCTTCACCAGGTCTTCGGCCATCGTCCATCCGTGCACGATGAGCGAACCGCCCTTGGCAGCCGGTACGTCGGCGAACAGCGACTGGGCGCTGTCCGTGATCTTCTCGGGCTTCGACGACTCGTGGTCGATGAAGCCGCTCTGACCGTTCGACTTCACCACGAAACTCTGCTCGTCGTATGAGGCGTCGACACCGAAGCGACGGGCCAGACGGCGGCCCCAGGCGCGCTCCTCGCCCACCGCCCGGTGACCCGAACGGGGAATCATCTCGTCGAGTTGCTTGAACGCCTCGAGCGCGTCGGGGCGCACCATGCGGGCGCCGATGACCACGTCTTCGTCGGGGAACGCCATGAGCGCACGATGGAATGCCTCGTGCATCAGGCCCTTCAGCACCGCATCGCGCTTGGAGGTGCGCTTCACGCTGAGCAGACCGATGAGTACGCACGGCGTTCCACCGATGCGCTCGAGCGTGGAGAACGTGAAGCCCTGGAGCTTGCCGTCGATGTGGGCGACGGTGCAGAGCACCCAGTCCTCCTTGGCTTTCGACATCAACCCGATGTCGAACGCTCCTCCCATCGACGCCATGTCATCGAGGTCGCCGTCGGTGAGCGCCGAGCAGTCCCTGGTTTCCACCTGGATTGCCATTGCCCTGAACTCCTGTCGGATCGAATCGGCCCGGTGCCGGTACGCACGTAGAACATCTATTCTGCCACCTGCAAGGGCATCTGCCACAAGCGACCCGGCAACTAGAGCATCACGGCGTCGTGACCCAGGGCCACCCGCAGTTCGGGCACCACCCGGTCGAGGTCGACCCGGAAATCGTCGGCGAGCCGCAGCACCTTGCCCTGACCGAGGTGCAGATACACCGGCGACTCGCCCGGCGACTCGCTGAGAATGGCCTTCAGCCGCGCAATGGCGGCCTCGCTGAGGGCACTCGCCGGCAGTCGCAGATGCAGGGGCGGGAGGGCGCCCACCGCCAGGTCTTCCAACACGGTGACCTCGCGCGCCATGAACCCCACTCGCGACTCGTCGCGGCGGTCGATACGTCCCTTCACCGTGACGATGGCATCGTCGGCCAGTTTGTGACCCAGTTCGATGAGGTCGCGCGGGAACACGGTGACCTCGACGGACGAATCGAGGTCTTCGAGGGTGAAGACGGCCATCTGGTCGCCCTTCTTGGTGAACTTGCGGGCCAGGCCGGTGATGACACCACCGATGACCACAATGGCCCCGTCCTCGCGTTCGCTCACCTCGGCGATGCTGCAGTCGACCTTGCGCCGCAACGATGCCTCGACCCCGAACAGCGGATGATCGCTGACGTACAGGCCGAGCATCTCCTTTTCGGCCTTCAGGCGGTCGCCCTTGTCGAACTCGACGTCGGGAATGGCAATGCGCTCGTCGAACGAGCCCGATCCGCCGTCGCCGCTGTCGCCGAAATCGCCGAACAGGCTCATCACGCCCTGGTCGCGTTCGCGGCGGCGCACCACGGTGGTGTCGATGATCTGCTCGAACACCATGAGCAGGCCCTTGCGCGGATGGCCGAGCGAGTCGAAGGCACCGGCTTTGATGAGCGACTCGACCGTTCGCTTGTTCAGCACCTGCTCGGGTACCCGTTCGACGTAGTCGTGGAAGCTGGCGAACGGACCGTTGGCGTCGCGGTCGGCCAGCAACTGGCTGACCAGACCCTCGCCGACGTTGCGGATGGCCGACAGACCGAACGTGATGGCGCCGGGGCTGCCGATGGGCAACGCCACCTCGGCGGGCACATCGCGGGCCTCGAGCGCGGCGAAGTTGGTGACCGAGCGGTTCACATCGGGCGTGAGCACCTTCACCCCGAGCGCACGGGCATCGCTGAGGTAGAGGGCCGCCTTGTCGAGGTTGCTCTTCACGCTGGTGAGCAGACAGGCCATGTACTCGATCGGGTAGTGGGCCTTCAGATACGCGGTCTGGTAGGTGACCAGGCCGTAGCCGTAGCTGTGGCTCTTGTTGAAGGCGTAGTCGGCGAACTTGGCGATGACGTCGAACAGCTGCTCGCCGAGTTCGCGGCCGTAGTTGTTGCGTTCGCAGCCGGCCTCGAAACTGCTGCGCTCCTTGGCCATCACCTCGCGCGACTTCTTGCCCATCGCCTTGCGCAGGCTGTCGGCTTCGGCGAGCGAGTAGCCGGCGAACTTCTGCGCCACACGCATCACGCTCTCCTGATAGATCATCAGGCCGTAGGTGTCGGCGAGCAGCGCCTCTGCGTCGGGGTGGAAGAACGACACCGGCTGACGGTTGTTCTTGCGGTCGGCGTAGTCGTAGTGCATGTTCGCACTCATCGGGCCCGGCCGGTAGAGGGCGATGAGGGCACCGACGTCGTCGAAGCTGGTGGGCGCCATGCTGCGCAGCAGTGCCCGCATGGGAGGCGACTCGAGTTGGAACACACCCATCGTGTCGCCCCGGCCCAACAGTGCGAACACTGCCGGATCGTCGAGTGGCACACGGTCGATGTCGAAGGTCGAGTCCTTGGTGGCGCGCACCATCTCGACGGTGTCGGTGATGACGTCGAGGTTGCGCAGGCCGAGGAAGTCCATCTTCAGCAGACCCAGTTCCTCGACGCCGTGCATTTCGTACTGGGTGACCACCGGCGCTTGTTCGGGGTCGACGCCCGCCTCGGGTTTGCGCTGGATGGGCAGGTACTCGGTGAGGGGTTCTTTGGTGATCACGACCGCGGCCGCGTGGATGCCGTCGCTGCGCTTCAGGCCTTCGAGCCCCTTCGCCACGTCGACCACCCGCTGCACATCGGGGTCGGTCTCGTACATCGCCCGCAGTTCGCCCGCCGCCTTGTAACCGTCGAGGTATTTGGGGTGCTCTTCGAAGCAGTAGCGCAGCGGCGTGTCGCGCCCCATCACCAGCGGCGGCATGGCCTTGGCGATCTTGTCGCCCACGCCGTACGGGAAGCCCAGCACCCGGGCCGCGTCGCGGGCCGCGTTACGGGCCTTGATGGTGCCGAACGTGATGATCTGGGCGACGTGGTCGCGGCCGTAGGTCTCGGCCGCGTACCGGATCATCTCGTCGCGGAACCGCGAGTCGAAGTCCATGTCGATGTCGGGCATCGAGATGCGGCTGGGGTTGAGGAAGCGCTCGAACAGCAGGTCGTACTTGATGGGGTCGAGGTCGGTGATGCGCAGGCAGTACGCCACCGCGCACCCGGCGGCCGAACCACGGCCCGGACCCACTCGGATGCCACGGCCCTTGGCGTAGGCGATGAGGTCGCCGACGATGAGGAAGTAGCTGGCGAACCCCATGTTCTTGATGGTGAGCAACTCGTACGCGACCCGTTCGATGACGGCGTTGGGCAGCGTGTCGCCCCAGCGCTGCTTGGCGCCCTCCCAGGTGAGGTGCTCGAGATAGGCCGCGTCGTCGGCGAACTCGGCGGGCCGCTTCGGGAAGTTCGGCAGTTGAGGTTTGCCGAACTCGATGGTGACGTCGGCGCGCTCGGCGATCCACAGCGTGTTGTCGCAGGCTTCGGGCACGTCGCGGAACAGGTGGCGCATCTCGGCGGCCGACTTGAGGTAGTGCTCGGTGCCTTCGAACTTGAACCGCTTCGGGTCGCTGAGCAGTGCACCGGTCTGCACGCACAGCAGTGCGTCGTGCGCCTCGTGGTCGTGGCGGTGGGTGTAGTGCGAGTCGTTGGTGGCCAGCAGGGGCGCACCGATGCGGTGGGCGATCTCGATGAGCTTGGGGTTGGTGTCGCGCTGCGCCGCCAGGCCATGGTCTTGGATCTCGACGAACAGATGGTCCTTGCCGAAGATCTCCTGCAGGCGGCCGGCTTTGTCGAGTGCACCTTTCTCGTCGCCGTTCAGCAGCGACTGCAGCACGTGTCCGCCCAGGCAGCCAGTGGTGGCGATGAGACCGTGGTGATACTTCTCAAGCAGTTCCCAGTCGATCTTCGGCTTGTAGTAGTAGCCCTCGAGGAAGGCCAGACTCGACAACTGGATGAGGTTGCGGTACCCCTGGTCGGTCTCGGCCAGCAGGGTGAGGTGGTAGTACAGCTTCTTGCCGCCGTCGGTCTCGCCGCCCGAGTCGTCGACCCGACCGCGCCGCACCGGACGCTCGGATCGGTGCTCGAAGGCCATGTACGCCTCGGTGCCGATGACGGGCTTCACGCCCTGGGCACGGCATTCCTTGTAGAAGTCGAGCGTGCCGTACATGTTGCCGTGATCGGTGATGCCGATGGCCGGCTGGCCGTCGCCGACCGCCTTCGCCACCAGTTCGTCGAGCCGTGCCGCGCCATCGAGCATCGAGAACTCGGTGTGCACGTGCAGGTGGGTGAACGAGTCGCCCACATCGGCTCCTTTCGACGGATCGGGGGCCACCGCAGCGGCCCGGGCGGGCAGATCACACGAATGTGATTCGAGCGACCCTAGCCGCGTCGGACGGGCGCTCCCACCCGGCTCTCCCACCGGTCGGTCGAGGCCCCGCTGGTCAGCTGTTGGTCAACTGCTGGGCAGCTGCTGGTCAGAGATAGGTGCCGGGCCGGTCGGGCAGCTGCCCGTCGGCCATACCCGGTTGGACGGCCCCGGGCGGCAGGGAACGCATCTGTTCCAACTGCTGGCGAGCGGCGAGCTGTTGGGCGAACAGGGTGGCCTGGATGCCGTGGAACAATCCCTCCAACCAGCCCACGAGCTGGGCCTTGGCGATGCGCAACTCGGCCTCGGACGGCACCTCGCCGTCTTTGAACGGCAGTGCCAGATTGCGCAGTTCGTCCTGCAGGTCGGGCGAGAAGGCCTCGGTGAGCTCGACGATGGAGCGCTCGTAGATCTCGGCCAACCGTTCGCGGCTGGCCTCGTCGAGCGGTGCGGTGCGCACCTCTTCGAGCAACTGCTTCACCATCGACCCGATGCGCATCACCTTGGCGGGCTCGGACACGGTCTCGGTGGGAACGACCTCGTCGGCGGTTCGGCCGCCGTCGAGGAGTTCGCCTCGTTCGACGGCTGTCGACTGCTCGTTGTTCTGCGGGAGTGTCATGGCATCCTTCACAACTCGATCGGCTCGTCGGTCACGACGAGGCCGCCAACAGGGGAACATACATCTCGGCGCTGGTGAGCGAACCGTGTCGGCACACGAGCGGGTACGGGCCGCTGTCGAGCGGATCGTGGAAACTCACGTCGGCGCGGGCCACCAGGGCCACGTCGCCCAGGCGGGCCTGCACCGGCGGACTGACCACCGGGCCGAACCAGGCTTCGTCGAGCGTCTGCTGGCGCGACACCACCCAGGCCAGGTCGCCGTGGGCCGCCTCGGCGGCAGCGAGCAGATCGGTGGCACCGCCTCGCCGAGCGTGCAGCCAACGGAACCGGCCCTCACCCGACTGGTGGTGCACCAGGCGACTCACCTCGTCGGCGAGCGGCACGGTGTGCTCGCCCACGTGCACCTGCCCGTGGTCGGCGGTGACCAACAGCGCCGCACCGCTGGGCAGCGCGGCCAGCGTGTCGGCCACCAGGCGATCGGCTGCCACCACCTCGGCATCGAAGTACGGCCCGAACCCGCGCTCGTGGGCCACCTTGTCGACCCCGTCGTAGTAGGCGTACACGAACCGCTCGCCGGCACGCAGCAGATCGCCGACGATGACCGGCAGGCTCGAGGCAACTCGCCATCCGCGGGGCCGGGTGCCACGCAAGTGCGCAGCGGTGAAGGCGCTCCGCTCGAGTTCGGCCCTGCTGACCACCGGCACCGACTCGCCGAGGAACGGAGCGAAGGGCTGCATCCGCTCGGGCTCGTGGAGGCGACGCGCGTCGGCGTGGGCGTCGGTGTGCCAGCGCAACACATTCAGCACATCGCCACCCACGTCGAGGCGATAGCCCACCAGTCCGTGCTCGCCCGGGGTGAGTCCCGTCGCGATCGACGTGAGCGCCGTAGCCGTTGTGGTGGGGGCGACCGTGGTGATCGGGCCGCCCGACATCGCCGCCAGGGTGGGCGCAAGGTGCAATCGCGATTGGAACTGCTCCCACCCCAGGCCGTCGATCACCAGGAGCACCACCTGGCGGGCGCCAGCGGCGGCCGCTGGGATCCAGTCGGGGCACGCGCCCGACGGACCGAGGAGCGCGGGCACGATGCCGCGTACGTTGGCTCCGCTGTAGCGAGGGAGGACGGGCTGCTCGGTCACGATGGCACCAGTCCACCACGCCCCGGCAGCAAGCAGCAACCAGGCCGACCGATGGCGCGTACCGCACCAACCGCGGCGGAAGGGTGCGTTCGGCCCTACGATGGCGAGGTGCGAGTGTCGAGCAAGGGCGACTATGCGTGTCGGGCGCTGCTGTCGTTGACGCTGCACGGAGCCGAACCGGGCCCCACCAGTGTGCGCGACATCGCCGAGCGCACCGCGATCCCGCAGCCCTACCTCGAGCAGATCCTGCTGTCGTTGAAGGGTGCCGGCCTGGTTCGTTCCAAGCGCGGCGTAGGCGGCGGCTACGTGCTCGCCCGGCCGCCTGAGGAGATCCGCCTCAGCGAGGTGCTCGCCGCCGTCGACGGACCGATCACCCTCGGCGACTTCGGCGAGCCCCACCAGGACGGCTCGTGCGACCACGAGGGCCAATGCGTGCTCTACGCCGTGTGGAAGCTGGCGGGCGAGCACATGCGCCAGTTGCTCGACGGGTTCACCCTGGCCGACGTGGCCGATGTAGCCAAGGGTCAGGCACCCTGGCCCGACCGCCAGCCGGCACCGCGCTGACCCGGGTTCAGCCGTCGATGACGGCAGTCGCCTCACCGAGGGACGCAATGACCGCCACCATGTCGGCGGGAAGTGCCGAGGTGAAGGTGAGCAACTCGTCGCGGAGCGGGTGACGGAACGCCAGCGCTTCGGCGTGCAGCATCGGCCGCGTCACGTCGATACCCACCCGGGCCCCTCCGTACACGCCGTCGCCCACCACCGGGTGACCGATGGCGGTGAGGTGAACACGGATCTGGTGGGTGCGGCCCGTCTCGAGACGGCACCGCACCTCGGCCACCTCATGCGGGTCGCGGTACGTACGCAGCACCCGGTAGCGGGTACGGGCCACCTTGCCGTCGGCCACCACTGCCATGCGCATGGGGTCGCGATGGTCGCGGCCGATGGGTGCGTCGATGACGCCGACTGCACTGGCCGGC
>JBIKLX010000023.1:0-26919 GCA_044359565.1 Ilumatobacteraceae bacterium | reverse complement strand
GATCGTGGTGGTCGACCACAACGACATGCTGCACGACCACCTCGCCCGCGACCCGTGGCTGACGGTGCTGGCCAACCAGTACTCGCAGGGCCTGTCGGGTGCTCGCAACACCGGTGTCGAACGGGCCACCGGCGATGTGGTGGTGTTCATCGACGACGACGCCGTGCCCGAGCACGACTGGCTCGAGGAACTCGTCGCCCCGTTCGCCGACGACCATGTGGTGGCCGTCGGTGGCCGCATCGACCCTGCCTGGCCCGCCGACCGGCCGTGGTGGTTCCCCGTGCAGCTCGACTGGACCGTCGGCTGTTCGATCCCGTCGATGCCGGCCGATGGTGGCCCGATCCGCAACGTCTTCGGGGCGAGCGCCGCCTTCCGTCGCGACGCCCTCAACGCCGTGGGCGGGTTCGCCACCGAACTCGGCCGGGTGGGAGCCGACGGTGCCGGCTGCGAGGAGACCGACGTGTGCATCCGCCTCCGAGCCGCGGGCGAGGGGTTGACGGTGATGTATGCGCCGCGCTCGACCGTGCACCACCGGGTGACGCCGGGTCGGTGCACACCGGGCTATGTGCTGCGCCGCTGCCTGGCCGAGGGTCGTTCGAAGGCACGTCTCGCGGCCCGGGTGGGCGCCGAGGCCGCCACCGGTGAGGAACGGGCCTACGGCACCCTCATCGCCAAGGCGTTCGCTCGCGACATGGCGACGGCGCCACTGCATCCGTCGCGAGCAGGTCGAGCCAGCGTGCTGGCTGCAGGGTTGATGTGCGCCTCGGCGAGCTACGCACGCGAGCGGGTGCGGCTGAAACACGATCGGCGACAAGCCGTTGACGAACGCGAGCGGGCGATCGGGGTGGCCGGATGATCGACATCTCCGAGACGTGGCTCGGCATGCTGCTGACGCCCACGACCGCCGCCGCGAGGACCGGCGGGCCGCAGACCGAGGTGATGGCACCCGTCGCCCCCGGCAGCGGTCCGCATCCGGTCACGGTGGTCGGGATCGCTGCCGCGGCATGTCTCGCGTTCGGCTGGCAGGGCCCTGTCGTGGCGGCACTGGTGGCGGTGGCGATCCTTGCCTTCCCCGGTGTGCTGCTGGTGCGACTGGTCGCTGCCACCGATCGAGCCGAAGCCTTCGTGGTGGTGGTGGCCACCAGCGTGGCCACGTGGACGATCATCGCTCACGTACTGCTGAGCGTTGCGTGGTGGCACCCCCGTGAGGTGGCCGCGACCGTGCTCGGCGTGCTCGCACTCGTCCATGCGGTGGTCGACGCCCGTTCGCGGCGGGCACGCGGGCCAGGCGCCGTGCCCCTCGGGCCGCTCACCGCGCTGCGTAGCTGGTGGTGGCAGCTCGGCCCCGCGCACCTGGCGGTGTTGGCCATCGCCTTCGCCGTGTGGGCGGCCACGCTCGGCCGCATCGACACCGAGGCCATCGGCGACTGGGGCCTCATCGCCCGGGTGCCGGTGCCGTGGCTGGTCGTGCTGGCGGTGGGCATGGTGTTGGCCGTGCGTGCCGCCACGTCGAAGGCGGCCGAGACCCTGCGCGTCGCCGCCGCCATCGGCCTGGTCACGGTCGTGCTGTACGCCACGTTGCCGCTGGTGGTGTCGACCATCCGGTATCCGTGGTCGTACAAGCACCTCGGCGTGATCCGCCTGCTCGACACCACCGGCCGACTGCACACCGACGTCGACATCTACAACACGTTCTCGGGCATGTTCGGTGTGGGCGCTCTGGTGCGTGGCGCCACCGGCGTCGACCCCGAGTCGTACGCGGCCTGGTGGCAACTGGGTGTGACCGCCTTCGTGCTGGTGGCGGTATGGAACCTGGTGCGCCGCCTCAGCGGCGACATCCGAGTGGCGCATCTCGCCACCGTGGTGTTCCTCGTCGCCGACTGGGTGGCACAGAACTACTTCTCACCGCAGTCGGTCGCCACATTCCTCGGCATCACCGTGTTGGCGCTGGTGTGCAGCTGGTTCGTGCGACCCGTGGCGGGTCGACAGCGTCTGTTGCTGCGGCCCCGGCCGCTCGCCGCGCTGGTGAACCGGCTCGGCCCGGAGGCCACGCTCGATGGGCAGGTGGTGTACCGACCGGTGATGATGGCCCGTCGGTGGTGCGTCGTGCTGGTGTTCGGCGGTCTGCTGATGACACACGCCCTCACCCCTGCTGCGGTGCTGCTGCCCATCGGTGCGGCGGTGGCGATCGGCTGGATCCGCGACTGGCGTCTGTTGACGCTCGGTGCGGTCGTCGCCGTGGCCTGGGCCGTCCGGTGCATCCCGTACTTCGAGAGCCAGGGGTACGACCTCGGCTTCGGCGGCGCAGTGGCCGACAACGTCGCCGGCAACCGCATCGGGGCCGTGCCGCCGCCCACCTTCGAACTGGTGGGCACCCTCACCCGAGTCTTCGTGGTGGCGGTGTGGATGCTGGCTGTCGCCGGGTTCGTGCGGGCCACCCGGGCGGGTGCCCGGACGGGCATGGCACTGCTCATTGCCGTGACGCCGTTCGTGGTGGTACTGGTGAACGCCTATGGCGGTGAGGCCATCTACCGCGTGTACCTGTACACATTGCCGGGTGTCGTGGCGCTGATCGCCGCCGGGCTGTCGGCTCGCCCCTCGCGGGTGCAGCGGCCACTGGCGGCAGTGGTGGTGCTGGCGCTCACGGCGGGTTTCCTCGTCGCCCACTACGGACGCGAGCGACAGAACAACGTCGATTCGTCGGAGGTCGCGATCGAGCGCATCCTCGGCTCGTTGCCCGACCGGCAGTACGTGGGCACCCACTTCGTGTCGATCGGCCCCCTGAACCAGACCGCGACCTACCCCACCGTCGATTTCGACGACGAGTGGTCGCCGTCGGTGGTCGAGATGCTCGACCGCACGTCGGGTGTGCCGTTCAGCGAGCAACTCGACCGGGTGGCCGACAACCTCTCGTCGCTCACGCCTGGCAACACCTATCTCACCGTCACCCCGGGCATGTTCGAGGAACTGCGTGCCGAAGGGGGCTGGCCCTTCACCGGGGTCGACGACGCCCTGGACCTGCTGGCCACCAACCCGCGCTTCGTCGCCATCACCCACGTCGGCGACAGCTGGCTGTTCCGAGTGCTGCCCTGACCCGGCAGACCCTGTACCCCCTCGTTCCCCTACCCGCTCCCCGGAGGCACCCTGTGCAACACGCCAACATCAACACCAAGATCACCTCGGCGGCCGGCCCGCTGGCGGTGGCCAGTGTCGACCTCGACATCGGCGGCGTCACGTGGCGCACCCCTGTGGCCGAGCGCTCGACGATGGAGCGGGCGATGGTGCTGCTGCGCAACGAGGGCTGGCCGGTGGGTGTCGACGTGCTGCCGCTCGAGCACGGAGAACTCACGCCCACGCTCGAGACGCAGTTGCTCGGTGAAGTGCCCACCAATCGACTGCGCGAGACCACCCCCGCCGGGCCGATGTCGGTGGTGATCTGCACCCGGAACCGGGCCGACAACCTGCGCAACGCACTCGAGCACATGCTCAGCCTCGATGGGCCCGAGCACGAGGTGGTCGTGGTCGACAACGCGCCGAGCGACGATGCCACGGCGCGGGTGGTGAGCGACTACGGCGACGCCGTGCGCTACGTGGTGGAACCGGTGCCCGGTCTGGCCCGGGCCCGTAACTGCGGCCTCGCTGCTGCCGAGGGGAAGTTCGTCGCGTTCACCGACGACGACGTGGAACCCGACCCGGCGTGGCTCACCGCCATCGGTGCCACGTTCGCCGGGGTGCCCGGCGCCGTGTGCGTGAGCGGCAGCGTGCTGCCCACCTCGCTCGGCTCACGGTCGGAACTGCTGTTCCAGGAGTTCGGTGGCTACCTGCTCGACTTCCACGAGGCCGAGTACCACCTGTCGCTCGACCCGCTGCCCTCGCCGGTGTTCCCGTTCCACCCGCGCCTGCTGGGCACGGGTGCGAACATGTCGTTCCGGGCCGAGGCACTGCGAGCGATCGGTGGCTTCGACCCGGCGCTGGGCGCCGGCACCCCCGCTCGGGGTGGCGAAGACATCGACATCTCGGTGCGTCTGCTGCAGGCCGGGCATCTGCTGGTGCGCCAGCCTGCCGCCGTGTTGTGGCACCCCTCGCACACCACCGACGAGGCGTTGCTGCGCCAGTTGCAGGACTACGGCTGCGGCCTCGCTGCAGTGTTCACCAAGTTCATGACCCACCGCAGCACGGCACCGGCGGTGCTGCGCCGACTGCCGGCCGGGCTGAAGATGCTGCTGTCGCCCGACTCGCAGAAGAACGAGGGTCGCTCCGACGCCTTCCCGCCCGAGCTGCGCCGCGCCGAGTGGCGCGGGCTGCGGCACGGACCGTTCGCCTACGCCGAGTCGGTGCGTGCCCAGCGGCAGCTGGCAACGCATCGAGCGGCCTGAGGTCGGTGTCGCGATGAGTCCGATCCCCATCCTGCTGTACCACTCGGTCGACGTTCAGGCGAGCCCTGCATATCGAACGTGGTGCGTCGACCCCGCGCTGTTCGCCGAGCACCTCGACATGATCGGCGACCTCGGGTTCACCTGCCTGACGATGAGCGACCTGGTCGACGCCGCAGCGCGCGGCGAACTGCCCGACCGTCCTCTGGCCATCACCTTCGACGACGGCCGCGCCGACTTCAGCGAGTACGCCGTGCCGTTGCTCGCCGAGCGCGGGCTGCCGGCCACCATCTACCTGGTCACCGGCTGCATCGGCGGCACCAGTTCGTGGTTGCCCATCGACGCCGAACGCGATCAGCCGATGATGTCGTGGGCCGAGGTCGTTGCGCTCGCGTCGGTGGGTATCGAGAGTGGGGCGCACACCGTCACCCACCCCCAACTCGACCTCGTCGGCGCCGAGCGGGCCCGCCGCGAGATCACCGAGTCGCGACGACACCTCGAACAGCAACTCGGCGCTCCGGTGCGGTCGTTCGCCTATCCGCACGGGTTCCATACCCGGCAGGTCAGTGAGCTCGTGGCCGAGGCCGGATTCGACTCTGCGTGCGCGGTGCGCGACACGTGGAGCCACGTGGGCGAGGACCGCTTCGGTCTGTCGCGGCTGGTGGTGCGCGACACCACCAGCACCGACGACCTGTGGACCCGGCTGATGTCGGTGCCCGATCGCCCGGCGCGGCGGCACCCAGCGCGGCAGGTCGGGTATCGCTGGATCCGTCGGGCGGGCAGAGTGCTGCAGGTGTCGGAATGACATCACCTAGCCGGACCGGCATCGGAGTGTTCGCGGGCGCCGTCCTGGCGGTCGTCGCTCTCGTCGCCTGCACTCCGGCGGTGCCCGGCCCGCAACTGCGCGTGGCGACCGGCGAGGAATGGATGATGGTGTTCGCCGACGAGTTCGACCGCGCCGACCTGGGCGACATGTGGCGCACCTGTCACTGGTGGCAGACCGATGGCGGCTGCACCATCGTGACGAACAACGAACTGGAGTGGTACCGGCCCGAGGCGGTGTCGCTGAGTGAGGGAACCCTCGTGCTCACCGCCGAGGCGATCGAGCAGCGCACCACCGACGGAGGCACCCTGCCGTACCGCTCGGGGATGGTCACCACCGGGCCGCGTGCCTCTCGTGGCGACCAGGCGTCGTCGTTCGCCTTCACCTACGGCTTCGTCGAGGCGCGGGTGCGCATGCCGGTGGGTGCCGGGCTGTGGCCCGCCATCTGGATGCTCTCCGCCGACAAGCAGAGCGTGCCCGAGATCGACATCATGGAGTGGTACGGATCGCAGCCCACCCGGGTGACGATGAATGTGCACCAACGAGTCGACGGAGTGAAGCGCCAGAACCGTGTGGTGCAGTACACCACCGACATGTCCGGAGGCTGGCACGTCTTCGGTATGCGCTGGACCCCGACCGCTGTCGTGTTCTACATGGACGGCGCCGAAGTGGGCCGGGTCGACGACCCGGTCCTCGTGCCCAACAGTCCGATGTACCTGTTGCTGAACCTGGCGGTGGGCGGCGGCCAGGCCGGTACTCCCGATCCCGCTGCCTTCCCCGCCACATTCGCCGTCGACTACGTGCGGGTGTGGCAAACGATTGGAGGAACCTGATCATGACCAGCGTTGTCACCCCTCTGCCGGTGCTCGTCCCGGCCGATCCGCACCGCCCCGCACTCGACCCGGCAACGCGCGCCTTCGGGCGCCTCGCTCTGGGTGGAACGGTCACGTCGCCGGCGCCACGCGACGTGTGGGCCCACGTGGTGGCGGCCGACCCCGGTGCGCTGCCCGAGCAGACCCCCGAATGGACCGACGCCGTCTGCGCGGTGGAGGGGTGCAGCGACGCGAGTCGGCTGTACGAGTTCGCCGACGGCCGCCGGATCGTGCTGCCGCTGGTGAGGCGCAGTGGGTTGCGCGGTGTGGGCGGACAGTTGTGGTCGTTCCCGCAGGGTTGGGGCATCGGCGGGCCGGCCGGTGCTGGGCTCGATGTCGGAGCCGTGGAAGCGATCGCTGCCGACCTGCAGAGCCTTCGGGTGGCCCGTGTGGCGCTGCGCGTCGACCCGCTCGAGGCGTCGCTGTGGGAGGGCGTGACCGGGCCCGGTGTCACAGCGCTGCCTCGTCTGGCGCACGTGCTGCCACTGTTCGACAGCCAGGCCGAACACCTGGCAGCGATGTCGAAGACGACCCGTCGCAAGATCGTGCGCGCCCAGCGCGACGACCTTCGTGTGGAGGTCGACACGACAGGCGCGCTGCTGGGCGACCACTACTCGATGTACCTGAAGTCGGTCGAGCGTTGGGCCGCACGACAGCACGAGCCGCTGTGGCTGGCCCGCTGGCGGGCCGAGCGTCGCGACTCGATCGCCAAGTTGCAGGCGATGGCCACGTTCCTTGGCCCCGAACGGTTCCGGCTCGTCGTCGCGTACGCGGATGATCGACCGGCAGCCTCCACCATCGTGCTGCTCGGCCCGGTCACCCGCGACACCCGTGCCGCCCTCGACCGCGATGTGGCGGCGCAGAAGAACGCGAGCGAGGCCGTGCAGTGGCGAGCCATCCAGGAGGCCTACGCCTACGGCAGCACGCACTACAACATGGGCGAATCGGGCACCTCGGCATCGCTGGCCCGCTACAAGGAACACTTCCTCGCCCAACCGGTACCGTACGCCGAGTACCGCTTCGAACGCGTGCCGCTCACCCGTGCCGATGTCGCTGCGCGCTCGCTCGTGAAGCGGGCCATCGGATTCAAGGACGCGTGACGATGAGCATGTCGGTGGCCATCGCCGAGGCACCACTGGGTCGCTTCCTCATCGACCGTCGCGACGCCGTGCGGCATCGCCGGCGCGATCGGTCGGCACACCGGGTGCTCGCTGCGTTCGACGCCGAGCGCAAGGGCGACCTGTCGCTGGTGGACGCCAGGATGGTGCCCACCGGGAACGACGTCGCCGTGGTGCGCGCACTGATGGCAGACGAGCCGGTGATCGTGAAGATCGCCCTGTCGACCACCGCCAACGGTGGCGTCGAACGGCACGGGGCGATGCTGGCTGCACTCGCCGAACTCGACCTCGGTGGTCGGGTGCCACGCCTGCTCGACACGGGCATCGCCGATGTGGGCGGGGGGTGCCGGTACGTCATCGAGTCGGCCTTCGCCGGCAGGGTGCTGCCGGTGTACGCCGACACCACGGCCATTGCGTCGGCACTGTCGCTCGTGAGCGCGGTGCACGATCGCTCGGCCAGCACCACGGTGCTCACCGACGCCGACATCGAGGCGCTCGTCGATCCCCATCTGCACGCCCTGCTCGCCGCCGGGCTGCCGTCGTGGCGCAGTGCCGCACTGAGTGATCTCCGTGCTGTGCTGCACGACTCGTTGGTCGGGCGCGAGGTACAGCTGGCGCTCACCCACGGCGACTGCTGGCCGGGCAACGTGATGGGTGACATCACGCCCGACGGCACCTGGATGGCCACCGGACTGATCGACTGGGAGAACGGCTCGCTGCGCGGACTGCCCGAGATCGACCTCGCCCACTACCTGCTCGCCATGCACCCGCGCGGTCCGGTCGCCGCGGTACTCGACGGTCTGGGCACGCCCGGCCTCGCCGTGTCGCACCGGCTGGAGCCGTTCGGCCCGGTGGTGGCCAACCCCGACCTCCCCGCCTCGCTGTGCACGGTGCTGGCCTGGCTCGCCCATGTGGGTTCGGGGGCGTCGCGCGCCGAGCGTTTCACACCTGGCCGGGCGTGGATCGGCAAGGTGGTGTCACCACTGCTCGACGTAGTGGCCGATGGCGACGCGACGTGGCGCCATGGGGCGCGGCACTGGTCGCAGGGTGGAGTGCGATGAGCGTGGGTGCGCCGCCGGCGCCGCTGCCCCCCGGGTCGTCGACCGTCGCTCGTCGCGTTGCGTTGCGACGCGGTACACGCGGGGCTGGTGCCGGTGCCGGACAGAGCATCGGCGGTGCGTCGGCCGTCCTCATCGGCAGCAGCTTCGTCAGCTCGGCGATCGGCTTGGCGTACTGGCTGGTCGCCGCTCGCAGTCTGTCGCCCGCGCAACTCGGCCTCGACGCAGCGGTGGTGAACACGGTGATGCTCGCCACCAACCTCGGCAGCCTCGACCTGGTGCACGCGGTGCCTCGTTACCTTCCCGCAGCCGGCAACCGGGCGGCCGCATTCGTGCGCACGAGCTATGGCGTGGCGGTGGGGCTGAGTCTGCTCGTGGCAGTGGTGTTCCTGGTGGGTGTCCGCACCTGGACGCCGTCGCTCGCCTATCTCGTCGACCAGGTGGCATGGACCGCGCTGTTCCTGCTGGCCGTGATGGCCTGGTCGACCTTCGCCCTGCAGGACTGCGTCCTCATCGGCCTGCGGCGCAGCAACTGGGTGCCCATCGAGAACGTCGTCTTCTCGGTGTTGAAGTTGGTGCTGCTGCTGGTGCTGGTGGAGGTGGCCCCGCGCTACGCCGTGTTGCTGTCGTGGACCCTGCCCGCCCTGTTGTTCGTGGCGATCGTGAACCTCGGCGTCGTGCGCCGTGCGGTTCGCCCCACGGCCGACACGCCGCCGGTGTCGCTGCCGTCGCGCGGCCGGTTGACGCGCACGGTGCTGGTGGGCAACGGTGCCAACATCGCCGGCATCGTGGTGTCGGGCACCTTGCCGCTGCTCATCACCGAACGCTTCGGTGCGGAAACGAACGCCTCGTACTTCCTCGCCTGGTCGATGGCCTACGTGCTGTTCCTCGCGCCCCGCTACGTGTCGCTGGTGGTGCTGTCGCGTGCCGAGCACCAGCCCGAGCAACTCGACGACATCACGCTGCGGGCCACGCTGGCATCCACCGCGCTGGTGGGCGTGGCGGCGCTGGTTGCGCTCGTGCTCGCCCGACCGGTGCTGGGCCTGGTGGGAAGCGCCTACCAGGACGAAGCGGTCGGGTTGCTGCAGCTGATGTGTCTGGCCGCCGTGCCGCGCTGTGTGGTGGTGATGGTGGCGGCGTGGGCGCGCGGGCGGCAGCGCATCGTGCTGGCGGTGGTGGTGTCGATCGCCGAGTACGTCGCCATGATCGGCTTTGCGTTGCTGTTCGTCGGGCGCATGGGCGTGATGGGCTTTGGTTGGGCTTGGCTGGCCGGCGAGACCCTGGCTGCCGTGGTGCTGGCCGGGGTGGCCTGGCGCACCAGGCACATCGACCTCGCCTCCATGCGCCGCATCGTGAGTGTGCGTCGGGTGCCGAACGCAGCAGCGTGAATTAGCCTGGGGGCGTGCACCAGACCGCCGCTCCTCCCGAGGTCCTTCCGCAGGCGAACGACGCGTGCTGGTGCGGCAGCGGCCGCAAGTACAAGCGCTGTCACCGTCCGCTCGAGGGTCGGGTGCTGGCGGGCGAGATCAGCCCCATGCGCTCGGTGCCCGTGTCCATCGCCCGCCCGCCCTACGCCGACACCGGCGAGGTGCGCCGCTGGTCGGAGCCACGGGTGAAGACTCCCGAGATCATCGAGCGCATGCGGCACGCGGGTGCGGCGGCCGCGGAGGTGCTGCGCCTGGCCGGCGAGATGGTGCGGCCCGGAATCACCACCGATGCCATCGATGCGTACGTGCACCAGCTCTGCATCGAACGCAACTGCTATCCCAGCCCGCTCAACTACAGCGGGTACCCCAAGAGCGTGTGCACCAGCGTGAACGAGGTCATCTGCCACGGCATCCCCGACTCGCGCCTACTGCGCGAGGGCGACATCGTCAACCTCGACGTCACCTGCTACGTCGGCGGTGTGCACGGCGACACGAACGCCACGTTCTTCGTCGGCGAGGTCGACGACGACAGCCGCAACCTGGTGCGGGTGGCCGAGGAGGCCATGTGGCGCGGCATCGAAGCTGTCGTTCCCGGTCGCCCGCTCAGCGACATCGGCCGGGCCATCGAGACGGCTGCCAAGCCGCACCGCTACGGCGTCGTGCGGGCGTTCATCGGCCACGGCATCGGCGAGCAGTTCCACACCGACATCCAGGTGCTGCACTACTACGACCAGCGGGCCAGCATGATCATGCGGCCGGGCATGACCTTCACCATCGAGCCGATGATCAACCTCGGCTCCTGGCAGCACAAGATGGCGTTCGACGACGGCTGGACCGCGGTCACCGCCGACGGCAAGCGGTCGGCACAGTTCGAGCACACCTGCCTCGTCACCGACGATGGCGTCGATGTGCTCACCGCGCCGGGTGCGGCATCGCCCAGCGCCCCCTGGCTCCGCTGAACCACCCGCCCACCCGGCGAGTATGCGGGCTCCTCGTGCTCGGGGTGATCACCTCCAGCCCGCATACCCCGTCCGGCGGTCAGCGACGGGGGATCGAGGCCAGCAGGGCAGGGCTCACTCGCACCGTGTCGGCCGACAGCCCACTGCCCGCCGCGTGCTGCCTCACCCAGGCCGTTGCCGCCGGCGAGGCCAAGACCGCCATGATCGCGTCGAGGTCGACGCCGGGGCGCGGCACAGCGCTGATCACCGGCACACCGGGCAGCCAGGCTCCGGCCCGGTCGACCACCGCTTCGATCACCCGCGTCTGGTTGGCGATGAGCACCTTGGGTACCAGGCGCGCCGCCGCCCACCTTTGCATGGTGGGCGACAGGCGGTCGACGGCTACCCGCGGGGCAGCGAAGCGTTGTTTGGCGAAGCGCACGGGCTGCTCACCCCACCGACAGTGTCCCGGGTCGATGAGGCCTGAGGTGATGAGCGGCGGCCCGTCGACGTCGTCGCCCACCGCACCGACGAGGCCGTAGTACTGGGCGCGGAAGTCGGCCGAGAACACGGCCAGGTCGCCGAGCACCGGCACCGGGCCGTCGGTCGACACCGCGCCGTCAGCCGACTCCGGCCCGGTATCGGCGAGGTCGTCGTCGCCATCGAGCAGCAACGCGCCCCACGAACGTCCCAGGCGTGCGGCCGCGGCGGGAGCGAACGACGGGCCGACGGTGCGGTGCACGTCGCCCTGCGCCGCGCCCCGCTCGAATACCAGCGTGGCGGTGCGCACCTGGGCATCGAACATGGCGGTGGGCGACCACCACAGGTGGCGCAGCGCAGCACGGCCCAGCAGATCGGTGCGGATGGATGCGGCGTCGCGTGTGGTGAGCACCGACACCGGCACGATCATCGCCACCCGCCCGCCATCGGGTCGGGCCAGGCCCACCGACAACGCCAGGAACACTGCGGCCGTGTCGGCATACGGCCCTCCTCCGTAGCGGGATCGGCCGCCGCGGCTGGTGGCCCGCGACAGTTGGTTCAGGAACGGCGGGTTGCCCACGACGATGTCGAAGGTGCCCTCGTGCCACTCGTACGTCAGCGCGTCGGCGTGGATGATGGTGGCCGCGGTGCCGAGTGAGCGCTGCGCCGCCGCCACCGCCGTGGGGTCGATGTCGCACCCCACGAGCTCGACCCGTCCGCCGAGGCGCCGGCCGATGGCCGCGAGGAATCGCCCGTCGCCGCACGCCGGATCGAGCACGCGCACCGGTGCATCACCCGTCGCCGCGCCCTCGAGCACGAGGTCGACCACGTGCTCGACCAGTGCGTCGGGCGTGTACCAGGCGCCCAGTTGCTTGCGCCGCGTCGCAGCGGTTGCAGCCGATGCGGCCCTCGCTGGTTGTGGCGCGCCCATGCGGGCAGCGTAGGGTTCGCCACCGTGACCGATGCGGCTGGCCGCTATCTCACGTTCCACCGTGACGAATGGGCCGACCTGCGCGCGGCCACACCCCTGACGCTGCGCGAGAGCGAACTCGCCGCACTGCGGGGCATCAACGACCGCATCGACCTCGACGAGGTGGCGGCCATCTACCTGCCGCTCACCCGACTGCTCAACCTGTACGTGGCGGCCACGCAGAACCTGCACAAGGTGTCGGCTGCGTTCCTCGGCACGCTCGCCCCGAAGGTGCCCTACGTCATCGGTGTCGCCGGCAGCGTGGCCGTGGGCAAGAGCACGTTCGCCCGCATCCTGCAGGCCCTGCTCGCCCGCTGGCCCGACCACCCGCAGGTCGACCTGGTCACCACCGACGGCTTCCTGCACCCCAACCGGGTGCTCACCGAGCGCGGCATCATGAATCGCAAGGGCTTCCCCGAGAGCTACGACACGCGGCGGCTCATCGAGTTCCTTCGCGAGGTGAAGAGCGGCGCCCCCGAGGTGACCGCGCCGGTGTACAGCCACGTCGTGTACGACATCGTCGACGGCGAGGAAGCGGTCGTGCGCCAGCCCGACATCCTCATCCTCGAAGGCTTGAACGTGCTGCAGGTGGGCGCCCCCACAAAGGGCGAGGCGAACGAGTTCGTCAGCGACTACTTCGACTTCAGCATCTACATCGATGCCGACGAGGCCGACATCGAGCACTGGTACGTCGAGCGCTTCTTGAAGCTGTGCGAGACGGTGTTCCAAGACCCCGACAGCTTCTTCCGCAACTTCGCCCACCTCACGCGTGACGAGGCCGTCGAGACGGCGCGGGGCATCTGGCGCGAGATCAACGGCAAGAACCTCAGCGAGAACATCGAACCCACCCGGTCGCGGGCCAGCCTGCTGCTGCGCAAGGGCATCGACCACCGCGTCACCGACGTGTCGCTGCGGCGGCTCTGACCCGGCCATCGCGATGCGTCTCACGTTCGTCACCGTCGACGACGACACCCTGGCCGAGACCCGTGCCGCCAACGACCAGATGGCAGCGGCAATGGCGAACGTGCGGATGGAGGAAGTCCCGCCCGCCAAGGTGCGCGCCGCCCGCGAGTCGGGGCGCAGTGCGTTCCCGCTGCCGGTGCCCGACCCACGTGCGGAGACCCCCACCGTCGCCGGCCCTGCAGGCGAGATCCCGCTGCGCATCATCCGCGCCGCACAGCCCGATGGGGTGTTCCTGCACATCCACGGCGGTGGCTTCACCTACGGCTCGCCGCGCGAGTACGACGACTTCCTGCGGGTGATCGTCGACCGCATGAACCTCACCGTCGTCAGCGTCGACTACCGCTTGGCTCCCGAGCACCCCTTCCCGGCCGGGGCCGACGACTGCGAGGCCGCCGCGCTGTGGTTCCTCGACCATGCGGGCGACCTGGGTGGCGGCCCACTGTTCATCGGTGGTGAGTCGGCCGGTGCCAACCTTGTGGTCACCACTCTGCTGCGTCTGCGCGACCGGCACGGCCTCACGCCGTTCGCCGGGGCGCACCTCTGCTACGGCTGGTACGACCTCGGGCTCACCCCGTCGATGCGCAACTGGGGCGCCGAGTCGTTGGTGCTGTCCACCCCGCATTCCGAGTGGCTGGCCGAGGGCTACGCGCCGGGCCGCAGCCGCGACGAGCGGCGCGACCCCGCCGTGTCGCCGCTGCACGCATCGCTGCACGACCTGCCGCCGGCCCAGTTCAGCGTGGGCACCCGCGACGCGCTGGTCGACGACACGATGTTCCTGGCCGCCCGGTGGTGGATGGCCGGCAACGACACCACGCTCGACGTGTACCCCGAGGGCATGCACGGCTTCGACTCGCTGCCGAACCGCATGGCCGCACTGGCACTCGACCGCTACGTCGCGTGGGTACGCGGTGTGCTGGCCGAGTCGCGCGTGGGTTAGCAGCCCAACAGGGCCGGCAGGTCGGCCAGCGACGCCAACTCGGTGACGTGCTCGTCGTGGTCGACGTGCTCGAGTTCCCACAGCAGGTGGTACGGCACGTGCACGCCGTGCCCGCCGAGGGCCATCACCGGCAGGATGTCGCTGCGCACGCTGTTGCCCACCATGCAGAAGCGCTCGGGCGCCACCTCCCACCGGCGCAGCAGCCGGGCATAGGTGTCGACGTCTTTCTCGAGCACGATCTCGAGGTGGTGGAAGTGGTGCGCGAGACCGCTGGTGTCGATCTTGTGCGTCTGGTGCACCAGGTCGCCCTTGGTGATGAGCACCAGGGTGAACGCAGCGCCCACCCGTTCGAGCACCTCGGGCACGTGCGGCAGCAGTTCGACAGGAGCCTCCAACTGGGCCCGGGCCATGGCGATCAACTCGCCGATCACCGTGTTGGGCACCCGGTGCTGGGTGATCGACAGTGCCGCCTCCACCATCGAGATGGCGAAGGCCTTCACGCCGTAGCCGAGCGCCGAGAGGTTGCGTCGCTCGACCGCGGTGAGCGCCGCCTTCACGTCGATGCCCGGGTCGGCGTAGGGCTGGATCAGTTCGACGAACCGCAGCTCGTTGGCACGGAACGAGTCCTCGCTGGCCCACAGGGTGTCGTCGGCGTCGAACGCAACGATGTCGTACGGCTGGCTCATTGTGCCCGGTGCAGTGCGTTCAGGTAGTTGTAGACGGTGATGCGGCTGACGCCCATCGCGTCGGCCACGTCTTCCACGGCGCGGCGCAGTGTGAAGGCACCACGTTCGTCGAGCAGGCGGATGGCGCGCTGCTTGTCTTCGCGGCCGAGCAGCGTCAGGCGACCACCGAGCTCGCGTTCGACGCCCTCGATGAGCCTGTCGAGTGCGCCGTGCAGCGGCGCCATGCGCACCGCGGCCACCTCGGTGCCCTCCCACTTCAGCGGTAGGTCGCCGGGTTCGCGCTGATCGAGCGGCACCAGCTGCGCGCCGAGCGCTTCGATGATGGGCTTCACCGACAGCACCAGCGGGTGCCGGGGCAGGCTGCTCATCGCGACGGCCCCGGCTCGTCGAGGCGAGCGATGTCGACCGTGACGTTGGTGGCGCCGTTGGCGACGGCGGCGTCGACGATGGCGCCGAGCACGGCGCCCGCCTGGCCCGGTGCAACCGTGCAGGTGGAGCCGAACGGACCGAACTCGACCGTCACACCCATCGCCTCGGCAGCCGCCACGCCGGACAGAACGTGCGGGCCGGGCTGGCCCTCGACGAACGGCTCGATGGTGAACTCCAGACGCAGCACGGCGTCATGGTACCCGGCCCGTCCGGCGCGTCGCCCGGCTGCTGTCACGGCGTGGTGTTGCCCAGCACCTCCACGTGGCAGCGCACACCCGGCGCCGCGGCCAGTCGCCGGTCGGCGGTGAGCAAGGTGGCGTCGAGGAGTTCGGCGAGCGCCACGTACACGGCGTCGTACGCAGAGACGGTGTTGCGCAACTCGACGACGCGTTCCAGTAGGGGCCGTGCCGGCAGCCGGACCATGTCGAGGGCGACCAGATCCGACACGGCCACCCGGAACCGCTTCAGCTCGAGGCCTCCGGCGAGCCATTGGCGCCGCAGGGCCGATGTGGTCTCGACATCGACCAGGTCGGGCGCCACCAGCGAGCCGGCATCGGTGAGACGGGCCCGCATCGCACGACCGTCGGGGCCGTCGTCGGCCAATGCCGTGGCGAGCACCGAGGCATCGACCACGACGGTTGTGCCCGACGGCGTCATCGTTCCTGACGCCCCGCCTCGACGTGCGCGACGGCATCGGCCAGGGGCATCCGACCACCGCGGCGGCGCTCGACCCGTGCGAACAGGTCGGCCACCGTGGGCGTGGCAGACAACCGGGTGAGTTCCACGATCAGGAACTGCTGCAACGACTGGCCCGCCTGAGCGGCCCGTCGCTGGAGCTCGGCGTGTACGTCGGCAGGAAGATCGCGTACGAGAACGTTCGGCATGCTTGCAGTATGTAAGCAGTTCGTCAACAATGCAAGGCCCCAGGGAACTGCCGTCGGGTCAGCGGGGGCCGAGCACGCGCTGCAGGTCGGCCGACATGCGCATGCAGTCGTGGCCGGCCGCGTCGAACGCCTGCTTCATCCGGTCGAGCGCGCCGCGGAACGTGGTGTGCCAGTCGTGCTCGAACTGGTCGCGGGCCGGTCCGGTCCAGGTGGTGCCCGCCAGGGTTGCGGTGATGCTGCTCGTCACCGCATCGATCGCTTCGATCTGGCGTTGCAGGCTGCGACCGAGGGTCGTGAGCTGTTCAGGGTTGGCGCCGTACATGGTCATCGTGGTGTCCTCCTGCTGCGGCCGACCGTCGGCTGCAGCATCGGCAATGACGACATCGGAACTGCCTGTGCGGAAACGCGCGCCGTCAAACGCGCGCCGTCGGCCGTCGAGCCCTCAGCCCTCGAGCAGGGGCAGCAGCAGCGCCAGCGAGTCGGGGAGGAACCGCTCGGCTGCCAGCAGGTGGGTGAGTTCCGCCCGGTCGACCCAGCGCGCCTCCACCACCTCGCCGTCGGCAAACGTGAACGGCCCGGGGTGCACCACCCGGTAGCAGCGGCCCAGCAGCGCCACCATGTCGTCGCGGTACAGCCGGGCCACTCCGTCGTCGATGGCCACGGGCACTGGATCGTCCAGCCCCACCTCCTCGGCCACCTCGCGGCGCGCCGCAGTGTCGTATGCCTCGCCCGCGGCCACCACACCCCCGACTGCGATGTCGAACCAGCCCGGCCACACGTCCTTGTGCTCGCTGCGGCGGTGGATGAGGAGCCGCCCGTCGGGATGCACCACGGCCACGAACACGCAACGGTGCAGCAACCTGCCCGCGCGCATCTCGGCGCGGCTCACCACGCCCAGCACCCGGTCGTGTTCGTCGACCAGGTCGACCTGCTCGCCACTCACCGCACCTGGGTCCTCTATCGCATCCACAGAGCCTGACCTAGCATGCGCGCATGACGGTGAACGACATCCGCGAGGAAGCACACGACCTGCTCGACGAGATGGTGGCGCTGCGCCGCACCCTGCACCGCTGGCCCGAGATCGGCAACCATCTGCCCATCACCCGCGAGAACGTGTTGGCCTCCATCGAGGGCCTGCCGCTCGAGGTGACGCTGCACGAGACCACCAGCGGTATCGCCGCCCTGCTCACCGGCGGCAAGCCGGGTCCCACCGTGTTGCTGCGTGGCGACATGGACGCCCTGCCGATGCCGGAGGACACGGGGCTCGACTTCTCGTCGCAGGTCGACAACGCAATGCACGCCTGCGGCCACGACACGCACACGTCGATGCTGATGGGTGCGGCGAAGCTGCTGTCGGCACGCCAAGCCGACCTGCCCGGCCGGGTGCTGTTCATGTTCCAGCCCGGTGAGGAGGGTTACGCCGGCGCCCGGTTCATGCTGGAGGAGGGCCTGCTGAACGTGGGCCCGCACGCGGTCGACGGCAGCGACTCGCCCGTCACCGGTGCCTTCGCCCTGCACGCCTCGTCGGCGGCGCCCACCGGATTCTTCAGCACCCGGCCCGGGCCCGTCATGGCATCGAGCGACACGATGACCATCACGCTCACCGGCAAAGGTGGCCACGCCAGCGAGCCGCACCGCACGCTCGACCCCATCCCGGTGGCGTGCGAGATCGTGCAGGCGCTGCAGACCATGGTCACCCGCCGTATCGACGTGTTCGACCCCACCATCGTCACCGTCGCCCGCATCGTCGCCGGCACCACGGTGAACGTCATCCCCGAGACCGCCCAGATCCAGGGCACCATCCGGGCGGTCAGCGAGCGCACCCGCAGCAAGGTGCACGACGGCATCCGCCGGGTGGCCGAGGGCATCGCCGCGGCGCACGAGATGCAGGTGCAGGTGGATGTGAAGTTGGGCTACCCGGTCACGGTGAATGGCGCCGACTTCACCGACTTCGCGATGGACGTCGGGCGCTCGGTGGTCGGCGAGAACCGGATGGTCAGGCTGCCGAATCCGGTGATGGGGGCCGAAGACTTCAGCTACGTCATCGAGCGGGTGCCCGGCACGATGATGTTCCTCGGAGCCACGCCGCACGACCGCAACCCGTTCACAGCGCCGCCCAACCACTCGAACCGCGTCTACTTCGACGAGGCCGCGATGGTGGAGGGGGCCACGATGTACACGGCCGTCGCGATGCGCCACCTCGGCCTCGAACTCGCCGCCGGCTGAGGCATCGCCGGCCACCCACGACGGCCGATACGCGATCTTGTTCGAGTTTCCGTTGTATACGACGGAAACACGCGCAAGATCGGGGAACTCGGGCGGCAGGGTGGCTCAGCGGGCCCAGCAGGCCCGGGCGGGTCGGGCTAGGGCCAGGCGAGGTCGTGGTGGGCGATGGCGGCGTGGACGGCATCGAGCAGCTGCTCGGGCGACTTGCCGCACGCATCGAGTTCGTCGGGGCCCAGCAGGAACACGAACCCGACTGTGGTCTCGGCCAGCACGGCCGGCAGTCGGCCCTCGGTGTGCGGGCGGGCAGCGTCGGGCTGATCGTTGCGGTGGTAGGTGTCGAAGGGCACCGGCAGCGTGGTGCTGCACGCCTTCCAGTCGGCTCGGGCCCGCACTGCGCCGTGGGTGATGTCGCACAGGCCGCAGTGGGCGCGGCCGAGCATCTTGCCCACCACATAGGCCAGTTCGCCGCGCATCGTGCCGTCGGCGTTGTACACGCCCACCAGTCGCTGCACCTGGGCGGGTGTCGTCGATTCCGTCATGGGGCCCCCACGGGTGTGGTGATGCCCGCAGCCTCGGCCACCAGTTCGAGCGACCGCAGCCGTTCGGGCGTGGTGGGCGAGGCGAGGGCGACGATCAGTTCGTCGGCGTCGGCGTGGGCGGCGAAGTCGTCGAGGTACTGGCGCACCACGGCGGGCGAGCCGACGGCCGAGTAGGTCATCATCCGCAGGATGTGCTGACCCTGCGGGGTGGTCATGAGCCGGTCGAGCTCGCCGTCGTGGACCGTCTCGGGCACGTTCAAGAACCGCTGCACCCGCCAGCGTGCGGCGATCTGCAACTGACGATCGGCGTCGTCGTCGGTGTCGGCGCAGATGACGTTCACGGCGGCCAGCACCCGCGGCTGGTCGAGGTGCTGGGAGGGACGGAAGTTGCTGCGGTAGACGGCCACGGCCTCCTGCAGCGCTTCGGGCGCGAAGTGCGATGCGAACGCATACGGCAGGCCGAAGTGCGCGGCCAGGCTGGCGCCGAACAGCGACGAGCCGAGGATGTAGACGGGCACGTTCGTGCCGGCGCCCGGGACGGCGCTGACGCCGGGCACGCGGCTGGCACCGGCCAGATAGCCCATCACCTCGAGCACGTCGTCGGGAAAGGTGTCGCTGGCGGTGTGGTCGCGCCGCATCGCCCGCATCGTCACCTGGTCGCTGCCCGGGGCCCGGCCGAGGCCGAGTTCGATGCGGCCGGGGTGCAGGGTGGCCAGGGTGCCGTACTGCTCGGCGATGGTGAGCGGTGCGTGATTGGGCAGCATCACCCCACCGGCGCCGAGGCGGATGGTGCTGGTGTGCGCCGCCACATGGGCGATGAGCACGGCAGGCGCCGACGACGCGATCGACCCCATGTTGTGGTGCTCGGCGTACCACACCCGTTCGTAGCCGCAGCGCTCGGCCGCCTGGGCGATGGCGACGCTGGCGGCCAGTGCATCGGCCGCGGTCTGGCCCTTGCCGATGATGGCGAGGTCGAGCAGCGACAGTGGCCGGGGCTGCGTGGTGGAGCGCATGGCAGCACGGTAGCGGCTGGGGTCGCGGTCCGGTCGGGGCGGGCCCCGGTTGGCGGGCCGGTTCAGGCGCCGAGACGCAGGGTGACGAGTTCGAACGGGCGCAGGGTGACGACCACGATGCCGTCGGCCACATCGAGCCCGCTCGTCGGCTCCTCCAGCGCGTTGCAGCGCTGCGCGGCCTTGATGGGCCGAGCGGCGCGCACGGTGACCGGGGTGCGGTCGCCGCACGCCTCGTACAGCCGCACGATCAGGTCGCCACTGCCGTCATCGGCCCGCTTCACCGCGCTCAGCTCGACGCCCGGCTGGTCGAGGCTGACCACCGGCGCAGGCGCGTCGATCCCGGTGCCGTCGGCCTCGACGATGCGCAGCGGCATGTTCAGCGCCTCGGCCTCGGCCAGCACCTCGTGCAGCCCGGCACCGTGCGGCAGCACGCTGATGGTGACGGCGTGGTGACCCTGGTCGGCGTCGGGGTCGGGGAAGCGAGCGGCGCGCAGCAGCGACACGCGGATACCGCCGTCGAACAGGCTGTGCCCGAAACGGCCGTCGTTCAGCACGGCGACACCGAAGCTGGGTTCGGCCAAGTCGACGTAGCGGTGCGCACACACCTCGAACTTGGCGGCATCCCACGGGCTGCTGGCATGTGTGGGTCGGCGCACATGGCCGAACTGGATGTCGCATGCTGCCTCGGTGGCGTGCACGTCGAGCGGCACCATCAGGCTCAGCAGTCGCTCGCTCTCGTGCCAGTCGATGTCGAACGCAAGGTCGAGGCGGGGGCTGCCGGCGCGCAGCGTGTACGTGACCGCAAGGTGTGATGCGGTGCCGAACGAGCGGCTGACGCGCACCTGGGTGAGCAGCGGGTCGCGGCAAACCCACTCGACCGTTGCGTCGCCATCGAGCGGCGCGCCGAGGCCGCGGGTCCACGCCTCGAGGTCCCAGGCGTCGTATTCGACGGGCTGATCGGGCGCCAGTTCGACCGTGATGCTGCGTCGATCGGGCAGCAGTTCGCGGCCGCGCCGAACATCGATGATGGAGGTGATCGTGCCCTGCAGATCCCACTGCACGCACAGCGAGCCGTTCGCCATGGTGTGCTCGGTGGTGACGACGCGGTCGTCGGTGTCGAGCGGCACGACCGGCGCCACACCGCTACCCGGAACGCTCACCAGCAGCGGCGTGCCGCGGTGGTCGATCACCTCGGTGCGGGCATGGGTGGCGGCGTTCGCCACTACCGGCCCGGCGGGCAGCGCCAGTCGCCCGAACGCCGCGCTGATCAGTTCCTCAAGCCGGGCTGCCACGCGTGCGTGCGCAGCCTCGGCGTCGTCGTGCACCCAGGCGATGGACGAGCCGGGGATGATGTCGTGGAACTGCTGCAGCAACACCTCGCGCCACAGCTCGTCGAGTTCGGCGGTCACCTCGGTGGGCACCGAGCCACCCGCCGCCCACCACAGTTCGGCCTCGCGCAGTAGCCGCTCGCAGCGGCGGTTGCCCACCTTGGTCTCGATCTGGCTGGTGAGGGTGCCGCGGTGCATCTCGAAGTACAGCTCGCCGCGCCACTGCGGCACCGGTGCACCGTCGGCGATCTCGGCTTCGACGTGGTCGAAGAAGTCGTCGCTCGACCCCATCGTCAGGCGGGGCACACCGTCGAGGTCGGCCATTCGTCGGCCACGCTCGACCATCTCGCGGGTGGGCCCGCCACCGCCGTTGCCGTGCCCGTACGGCATCAGCGCCCAGCCGCTCCAGTCGTGGTCCTGGAAGTTGCGCTCGCTGTACGCCATCTCCTTGCCCACCACCTCGGCGTTGTAGGTGTCGACCGGCGGGAAGTGGGTGAGCACGCGGGTGCCGTCGAGGCCCTCCCACCAGAACGTGTTGTGCGGGAAGCGGTTCTGCTTGTTCCAGCTGAGCTTCTGGGTGATGAACCGGGTGGCACCGCCGCTGGCGAAGATCTGCGGCAGCGAGGCCGGGTAGCCGAAGACGTCGGGGATCCACACGTCGCTGCAGCGCACGCCGAAGCGGCTCTCGAAGTAGCGCTGGCCGTGCACCATCTGGCGCACGATGCTCTCGCCGCTGGGCAGGTTCATGTCGGCTTCCACCCACATGCTGCCCACGGGTACGAACTGCCCACGGGCCACCCGTTCGCGAATGCGCTCGAACAGGGCGGGGTAGCGCTGCTCGATCCAGTCGTACTGCGCGGCCTGCGAGCACACGAAGCGGTACTCGGGGTAGTCGTCCATCAACCGGGTGGCCGAGGCGAACGTGCGGGCGCACTTGCGGACGGTCTCGCGCAGCGGCCACAGCCAGGCCGAGTCGATATGGGCGTGGCCCACACCCACCACGTGCATCGCGCTGGGCCGCGCGGGCGCAGCCAGCACCGGGGCGAGCGCTGCGCGGGCGTCGGCTGCGGTGGCGGCCACGTTGCGCACGTCGATCGCGTTCAGCGCCTGTTCGAGGGCGCGCAGCAGATGGGCGCGGCGCGGGTCGTCGGCCGCCAGCGCGCGCATCACGTCGTTGGCCACCTCGGCGTCGAGCAGCAGGCCGAACACGTCGTCGTTGCGCAGCGCCAGGTCGGCACGCTTCACCCGGTAGATCGGGTCGGTCGGGGCGGTGTCGAGCGACCCCATGGTCGTCGGCTGGAAGCCACGGAAGAACCCGGGGTTACTGGCTGCCTCGATGTAGAAGGTGAGTGGCCCGGCGGCGATGTGGGCCAGCGGCACGCCGGTGCGCCGAGGGTGCACGCCCTGCAGCGGTTCGCCGTTCAGCCACACCAGTCCCTCGGCCTGGAAGCCGGCTCCATCGTTGTGGAAGCCGAGGTCGATGACCGCCTCGAGGTGGCTGCCCACCCAGTCGGCCGGTACGTCGACGGTGCAGCGGAACCAGGTGGTGCCCCACGGCCGACTCCACGGGCTGCCCACCGTGAACGGCTCGTACTGCTGGGCGACGGCCTCGTCGTAGGTGACCGGTTCGCCCGGCGCATGCCAGGCCTCGACCGTGAGCGGCATGGTGCGGTCGTACAGGTGCGGCAGCACCCGCTGCCACATCTCTCGCTCGATCCGTTTCTCGACGATCACCCGGTCGTTGTGCACCCTCGGATCCTAGGCAACCCCGAGGGGACCCCGTTCGTCCGCACCCCCTGCTCCCCGCCGCCTTGTCTGTGTCGTGACACAGACGGAACGTTCGGTCTGTGTCACGACACAGAACTCGGGGGAGTGCGAAACCGGGGAGGGTGGATCCGTGGCGGGGCGGCCGGGCCGGGGGCGGGCCGGGCGGCCGCGTTGGTGGAGGGTGTCAGAGGGGGACGTGGGGGCGGATGTCGCGGCCGAACACCATCTCCATCACGGGGGTGATGTCGGGGCCGCGCCGCACGGAGTGGCCGCCGTCGACCCCGATGCACTGCCCGGTGATCCACGTGCTCTCGGGCCCCAGCAGGAAGCGTACGAGCGCGGCGACGTCGTCGTCGGTGCCTACGCGGGCGATCGGCATCTGGGCGAGGTAGTCCTCGCGGATGACATCGGTGGTGGTGAGGGCGACGGTGGCGTCGGTGGGCACCAACCCCGGCCGCACCGCGTTGCAACGGATGCCGCTGGCACCCAGTTCGTCGGCCACCTGCTTCACCAGCATCTCGAGGCCGGCCTTGCTGACGCAGTAGGCGGTCATGAAGCGGTGGGTGAGCGGGGCAGCGATGGAACTGACGGCCACGATCGAGCCGCCACCGTTCGCGGCGAGGCCGATGACAGCGTGCTTCAGGGTGAGGAAGGCGCCCGTGAGGTTGGTGCCGATGACGGCGTTCCAGTCGTCGAGCGTGGTGAGGTGGAAGGGGGCCGCACTGCCGAAGCCGGCGTTGGCCACGCACATCGTGAAGCGCCCCACACCGGCGGCCACCGAACAGGCCTCGACCACGGCGGCCTCGTCGGTGACGTCGCACACCACGGTGTGCACGAAACCCGGTTCGGCGCCCTCGGCCAGCAGCGACTCGGCGCCCGCCGCCAGGCGGTCGGCGGAACGGCCGGCCAGCACCACCGCGGCGCCGTCGCGCACCAGGTGGCGGGCGATGCCCAGGCCGATGCCGCTGCCACCGCCGGTGACGAGGGCGCTCTGCCCGCTGAGCGGGCGCTCGTCGGTGTCGTTCATGGCTCGGTCCTCTCGGCGGGCTGGTGCGGTGGAGCACAGGGCGGGCGAGTGCGACGGTATCGCGAGGATGCGGTGGCACGGGTACGGTTCGCACCCGTGACCGACGTGTCTGCTGCAACCTCCCGACCCGGCCCGCTGAGCGGTGTCCGCGTGCTCGACCTCACCCGCGTGCTCAGTGGGCCGCACTGCACCCGCATGCTCTGCGACCTCGGCGCCGAGGTGATCAAGGTCGAGCCGCCCGACGGCGACATGACCCGCTTCGCCAATCCGCGGGTGAACAGCCTCGCCAGCTACTTCATCCAGCAGAACACCGGCAAGCGCAACATCAGCCTCGACATGGACCAGCCCGAGGCGCGCGAGTTGCTGCTCGCCCTGGCCGAGCAGTGCGACGTGTTCGTCGAGAATTTCCGCCCCGGCGTGGCTGCGCGAATGGGCCTCGGCTACGAGGCCGTATCGGCCCGTAACCCGCGCATCGTGTACGCCTCGATCAGCGGCTACGGCCAGACCGGGCCCTGGGTGGGTCGGCGCGCCTACGCCCCCGTGGTGGGCGCCGAGGCGGGCATCACCAAGGCCCAGGGCGACGCCCGCGGCACGGTGGAACACGACGGCCGAACCCACTACTCGAACGACCCGCACAGCCACGGCGATGTGTACACCTCGCTCGAGTGCGCGGCGGGCATTCTGGCCGCGCTCTACCAGCGTGAGCGCACCGGCCGCGGCGACTGGGTCGACGTGTCGATGGCGCAGACGCTGCTGTACGTGAACGAGCACGCCCACGACCACCTGTGGGACGGTGAGGTGCGGCCCGACTGGATCCGCAGCTTCCGCCCCGGCGACTACCCGGTGCTCACTGCGGCCGACGGCCAGATGGTGGTGGTGAGCGGCCATCCGGCCGAGCGCGGCACGTTCGACCGGTTCATCGCCGGGATGGGCCGCCCCGACCTGGCCGACGATCCGCGGTTCGCCGATGTGCCCACCCGCCTCGCCAACTACGGAGCGCTGCTCGACCTGATGCGGGCCTGGGCGGCCACGATGCCGAGTCCGGAGGCCATCGAGGAGGCGTTCGCCGCCCACGGCCTGGCCACCGGCGCGCTGCGGTCGGTGCGTGAGATCTGCGACACCGACTGGGCCCGCGAGCGTGAGGTCACCGTGTCGGTGAGCGACCGCGGCGGCGGTCGGGTGCGGATTCCCAACGCGCCGTGGCGCTTCGCCGGCAGCGACGTGGCCACCGGCGGCGAACCGCGGTACCGCGGTGAGGACAACCGCGCGGTGCTGGCCGAGTTGCTGGGCCTCGACGACGCGGCGCTCGACGGCCTTGCCGAGCGAGGGGTGTTGTCGAGCCGGGTACCGACGAACTGATCGGCCTGCCGGACAGCCGGGGTTCAGTCGCGGTCGCGCGGCACGCGGGTCTTGCCCAGGTTCGACACCACGATGGCCACCGCGCCCACCAGGTAGAGCTGCCCGATGAGTGTCTCGGTGACGGCCAGCATGCGGCCCAGGTCGCCGCGTGGGGTGAGGTCGCCGTAGCCGAGCGTGGCCAGGGTGACGAAGCTGAAGTAGACGAAGTCGACCGCTCGGGCCTCGTCGATCTGGCCGAAGAACGGCTGCGTCGATGCGCCGTCGATGATGCCGTACACGCTGGCGTAGAACAGACCGGCGAGCAGGTAGAGGCACAGCGAGCCGTACACCATCGGGCCGTCGACCTTCGGGCGTTGGCTGAGGTGCCGCACGATGGAGGTGGGCGCGATGAGCACCATTGCGGCGCCGATCGCGGGGATGGTCCAACTGCCGTCGCGGCCGAGCAGTGCCCCCAGCCACACGGCCGCCACGCACACCCCCACGAAGCCGGCCGCCCAGCGCATGCGGTGGAACGGCATCGCCGCGGCAGCGAGCAGGAGCAGCAGCGTGACAGCCTCGATGCTCACGACGACGGCGGCCATCCATCGCGACCGGTCGGTGAGCGCCAAGCACACGATGGTGACGAGGATGAGCACCAGACCGGTGCCGAACCGGTCGCGACCCATCAGCCACCAGCGGCGGATACCAGCAGTGGCTTGGTCGGGAGAGGTGTCGGTAGCCACGGAGCGACACTACTGTCACGTCGCATTTCGCTACGACGACCACGACCGCCGATCCGACGCACTCGACAGCGGCCGGCCTGATGAGGAGCCCTCCATGAGCACCCGCCCGCGCAGCACCCCACCCGCCCAGTCGTCGCACGACCGCGCCTATGCGGTGGGCCGTCGGCTGATGCACGAACTGCGCCCCGATCCGCGGGCGTGGTCGGTGAACGGACGTGAGGTGGTGTTCGTTGCCGGCTTCGACCTGGAGGTCGACATCGGCGGCTTCCTCACCATCGACCTCAACGACGGCGACCTCAACGACGGCGACCTCAACGACGGCACCCGACTGCTGGTGCAGGTGCACGAACGGCACCTCGCCGAACGGTCGCTCGCCAGGGTCGATGTGGACGCCGAGGCATTCAGCGACGCGCTCGCCACCGACACGCCCGGAGCCGGCAGCATGGTCCGCAGCGCCAGCGTCGACATGACTGCTCGCTTCGTCGAAGGAACCGGCCGCGTGCTGGGACGGCTCACGCCCGATGGTCTGGTCGCCGGAGGCGTCGCCCCGTTCGCCCAGGCGGTCATGGCCAGCGCGGCTGCCGCCGACATCGCGTCGATCACCGCGGCTGCCGCTGTGGGCAGCAGCGCACTCGCTGTCGGGACCTTGGTGCAGGCCGAGGTGCCCGCGCGTTTGCGTGCTGCTGGGTTCTCGCGCCACACCTTCTTGTGCGGCCAGTCGGGGTCGGGGAAGACCTACTCGATGGGCGTGCTGTTGGAGCAGTTGCTGCTGGAGACGACGCTGCCGATGGTGATCATCGACCCGAACTCCGACCACGTGCACCTCGGCAAACTCCGTTCGACGGCCGACCTGAACCGGGGGCGTGAACGACCACTGTCGAAGCGTGACGAAGCCGCCCTGCGCCGCCGCCATGCCGATGCCGGTCGGGTGGTGGTGGCCCGCCGTGGCGCGGGTGCCGACATGCCGCTGCAGATCCACC
>JBIKLX010000154.1:0-7694 GCA_044359565.1 Ilumatobacteraceae bacterium | reverse complement strand
GCTCATCCGGTCGATGTAGGCGCCTCCGGCGGCATAGGGCTTGGTGGCCATCCGCCCTCCGTCGGCGTGCAGCGCCATGCCCACCACATTCGGCACCATCACCCATTCGGCGCCGTCGACGAAGCCTGCCCACATCCAGTCGGTCATGGCCTGCGGACTCACCCCGGCCAGCAACGCCAGGTTGCCCAGCACCATCAGCCGCTGGATGTGGTGTGCCCAGGCGTGGTCGTGCAGCGTCTGCAGGGTGGTGGCGAGGCAGCGCATCTGCGTGGGGGCCCGGCCCGTGAATGCAGGCGGGAGGGCGCGCTCGGCGCCCAGTTCGTTGGCCTGCGCGTAGTCGCCGCCCCACAGCCAGTAGAGGCCCCACACGTACTCGCGCCAGCCGATGACCTGGCGGATGAAGCCCTCGGCCGAGGCGATGGGTACATGCCCGGCGCGGTAGGCCGCCTCCACCGCGTCGCACACTTCGCGCGGGTGCAGCAGGCCGTTGTTCAGGTACTGCGCCAGCAGGCCGTGGGCGAGGTGCCAACTGCCGGTGAGCATGGCGTCCTCGTGCGGGCCGAAGCGCGGCAGGAGGTGTTCGACGAAGTGGTCGAGGCGGCGCAGGGCACCGGCGCGCGAGGTGGCCCAGGTGCCATCGGGTGGCGCACCCCATAGGTGGATGCCGTCGATCGCGTCGAAGTCGGCGAGTACCTCGCGGTCGACGTCGTCGAGTGGATCGGTGAGCGGCGCCGGCCAGTGGTTGCGGCCGTCCTTCGGTGGCGCCTCGCGGTTGTCGGCGTCGTAGTTCCAGCGGCCCGTTGCCGGTTCGTCGCCGTCCATCAGATAGCCCAGCCGTTGGCGCTGCCAGCGGTAGAAGTGCTCCATCGTGAACGTGCGCCGACCTGCGGCCCAGGCCGCGAACTCGTCGGGGTGGCAGAGGAACTGGTTCGAGCGAGTGGTGTGCACGCCCAGGCGGTGCAGCAGCGCCAGGCCATCGCGGCTGGTGGGCTCCATCGCCACCACCTGCGCGGGCGCGTGCTCGGCCACGTGCGCGTGGAAGCCTGCTGTCAGCGATGTTGCGCGCCGGTGGTCGACCGCGAATCCCTCGGCACGCCGCTCGTCGGCGAAGCGGCGCAACGCCGTGATGAGGAAGTGGGCCCGTTGGCGGTGCCAGGCCTTGGCGGTGAGCTTGGCCGCACTCTCGACGACGAGGATGCGATGTGTGTCAGGGTGCGCGTCGGCGAGCGCACTCGAGTGCCGGTCGATCTGATCGGCGAGCACCCACACCGTGATGGTGGGCTCAGTACGGCCGGCCATGTCAGGGCGCGAGTCGCTGGCGCACCTCGACGGCGCGCGCCAGCCCCGACAGTTCGAATCGTTCCAGCAGCCGCGGGGTGCTGCACACCACCACCAGGTCGCCGCCGTGCTGGCGTGCTCGGCCCGCTGCGCCGAGCAGCACCCCGAGGCCGGTGTCGTCGAGGACGCTCAGCCCGTCGACATCGACAGCGACGGTGGCGCCCGGCGCATCGCCGAGCAGTCGGTGGAGCGCGGCCTGGAACTCGGGCAACGAGGCCAGGTCGAGTTCGCCGTCGACCTGCAGCGTGGGCAGGGCGCCCACCGTGCTGATCCGACAGTGCAGGTCCATGGCGGCGCACGATATCGCCCTGCCTGCTCACCTGCCTGCCGGTGCAGCCGCCGATGGCGGCAAGCGGGAGTGTCATGGCGGCTCGCGCTGCATCGTCACCGTGCCGCGCAGCGTGACGTCGGGAAGGAACAGCCCCACCAGCGGCACGTCGGTGTGGTTCACCACGGTCACGGTCACCCGCACCTGCTGATCGGTGAGGCGCACAGCGACACCCGCTCGGCTGTCGGGCTCGCCGGCCACCGCACCGCGTGCTGCAGTAACGGGCGCCGCGGCGGGTGCGGCAGCGCGGGCCGCCTCGCGGGCGAGGTGGTCGACCAGCAGTTGGTCGCGCACCACCAGCCCCACCTGCACCACGCCGAGCAGCACCAGGAACACCAGGGGCAGGCTGAGCGCCAGCTCGACGGCCGCCTGCCCGGCGTCGGGTCGGCGCGGTTCAGATCTTGTCGAGGACCGCATCGATCACCCGGTCGAACAGTCGGCCGATCTTGCCGGCGCCTCCACCGGCGGTGGCCCAGGCGATGATGAGCACGGCGATGGCTGCCGCGCCGAGCATGACGAGGGCGTACTCGGTGGTGGCCTGGCCGCGGTCGCGTACGGCGGGCGCGGCCGTCGAGCCGCGGTCGATGTCGGGCCGGTGTGCAGGGTCGAGTGCCTGACGAGTGGCGTTGATGCAGCGGACCTGGGTGCGGAGCAGCAGAGCGGGCATGGTTCCTCCGGAGGGGAGCGGTGGATGTGAGGTCGGTGGCTCAGGCCGAGCGCAGCGACGACAGGGCTCCGACGAGCAAGGGCACGATCGCCACGAGGACGAACGCGGGCAGGGTGCACAGCACCAAGGGGAACGAGAGGCGGACCGGCAACTCGCGGGCGGAGGCCTCGGCACCGCGGCGGCGGTGCTGGCGGGCCTCGTCGGCCAGCCGTTCGAGCGCGGGCGCCAGGGCGAGGCCGCTGCGCTCGGTGGCAGTGACGGTGGCCACGAACATGAGGGCACGTGGGCCCCACGCCTCGACCAGTGCCGACAGGGCGTCGGCGAACCGTTCGCCGCGATCGACCCGGGCGACCACGTCGTCGAGGCCGGGAACGAGCACCGGGTCGACGATCGCGCGAAGGTCGGCAACGGCCTGAATAGGCAGCAGTCCGGCCTGCACCGTGACGACGAACAGGTCCAGCAGATCGGGGAACGTCTGGTCGAGGCGGTGATCGCGTCGTCGCTGCAGTTCGAACCGACCGACCCGTGCGGCTCGGGGGTGCGCCGGCGGGTGGCGCAGTGATGCGGAGGCGTCGGGACGAGCCACGACGAGGCGATGCCGCCCCGCCGCGCCGAGGCCGCACACCACGAGCGCGGTACACACGGCGATGAGCCCGTTCATGTGGCACCGCGGACGAGCCGCCGCATCCACCACCAGCCCGCCAGATCGAGCAGCAGACCGCACGCGGTGCACACACCGGGCAGCGGCGACATGGCGTATGCGGCTCGGACACGGCTGTCGGTGGCGATGCCCCACCCCGCGAAGACCACGGGTAGCAGGGTGAGCACGCGGGCGCTCAGCCGAGCCTGGGCGCTCTGGGCACGGCGTTCGTGTCGCCAGGCGCGGCGCTCGCGCAGCACGATCGCCGCCCGGTCGAGCGCGTCGACCCCCGACCCTCCGGCGGTGTGCGCGGCACGCAGCGCCTGCACCACGAGCGCGTCGGTGGCATCGAGTGGCGCAGCGGGATGCGCGGCCAAGCGTGCCAGCGCATCGCCCACCGGTGCGCCGCGGTGCAGTGCGGTGCGCAGCCCTGCCAGTACGGCCGGGTGCTGGTCGAGGCTGTCGACGAGCGCGGCCGAGAAGCTGGCCCCGGCTCGGAGTTCGCGGCAGAGGTGGTCGAGCAGCGCGATGGAGTGGTCGAGGCCGGACACGGCGGGGCCGCGACGTGCCCTACCACCCGCCTCCGCTGATGGGCGGTGACCGCGCGGCGCACGTGAGGGTGCTGGCCTGCACGCTGCGCCCAAGAGCAGGACCGCACCCCCTGCCGCTGCGGCGATGAAGGTGGGCGCGTTCATCGCCGCCACCGCTGCGGTTCGGCCACCACCCGGTCGGCGTCGGCCAGCAGGAGCGTGCGTGCCGCCAGCATGGCAACGCTCGCGGAGGCGACCTCGGCCACGTCGCCGATGCGCCGCACACCGTCGCTCGTGCGCTCGACGTGCACCACCACATCGATCGACCGGTGCACCTGTTCGCGGACCGCGTCGATGGGCCAACTCGATGCCGCTCGCACCACGAGCGACTCGAGCCGGGCCAACGCGTCGCCGGGTGTGTTGGCGTGCAGCGTGGCGAGCGAACCGTCGTGACCCGTGTTCAGCGCCTGGAGCAGGTCGACGGCCTCGGGCCCGCGGATCTCGCCCACCACCAGCCGATCGGGCCGCAGCCGCAACGCCGTGCGCACCAGGGCCGCCATGTCGACCTCGGTGAGGCCGTCGGGGCCGGCGGCGCGGGTCTCGAGTCGCAGCACGTGGGGCGCGCCCACCTGCAGTTCGGCTGTGTCCTCCAGGGTGATGATTCGTTCGTGACCGCCCACCGTTGCGGTGAGCGCGCCGAGCAGGGTGGTCTTTCCCGACGAGGTGGCGCCGCTGACGACGATGTTGCAGCGCCGCTCGACCAGGCGCCGTAGCAGCGCCACCACCGCCGGTGCGGCGAAGGCGTCGAGACCGAGGGCGCGAGGGGTGAAGCGCCGCACGGCCAGGCACGGTCCGTCGACGGCGATCGGCGGAAGGACGGCGCACACCCGCGACCCGTCGGGTAAGCGGGCGTCGACCATCGGCGACAGGCGGTCGAGTCGTCGACCGATGGGGGTGAGGATGCGCTCGATCACCACCTCGAGCACGCCCGGTGCGAGACGCGCCGCGAACTGTGGGCCGGCCTGGAGACCGCGCCCGCGACGTTCGACCCACACCTCGCCGCCGGCGTTCACGAGCACCTCGCTCACCTCGTCGTCGTCGAGCCACTCGTCGAGGGGGCCGAAGCCGAAGGCGCCGAGCGACCGTGGCGGGCCCGCGCTGCGAGCGGCGTTCATGCTGCGGCGCCGGCGAGAAGCAGGCGCTGCAGCGGCTTGACGAGCGACAGCGGCAGTCGTGCCGCCAACATGCCCGAGTCGACGGCGCGAGCTACCGCCGGGTCCCACACCAACTCGGCCACCACCGGCGCGCCGATCGCGTGAGCGACGTCGATGGCACTGAGCGCGCGCGACGGCTCGCGCACGAGCACGCTGCCCGTGGCCAGGCCCGTGCAGCGCACCGCCCGGCGCAAGGCCAGGTAGCACGGCCGCGCCACGATGAGCGACTGCGCCGCCCGGCGGTGGGCCACTGGTGGCGGCAGCAGGTTGCCGGCATCGACCACCACGGCGCCCGGTGCCACGGCGCAGGCATCGGCGAGGCGTTCCCAGGCGAGGTGCCCGGCCACCGGTGGCGTGCCCAGCGGCACGACGCGTAGTGCGTCGCTGGCATCGACCGCCAGGTTCCACAACGCCTCGGGGCGGGCCCGTGCGGCGGCCAGCCAGTCGCCCACCCCGGGCTCGCCCGGTTCGGCGAGACCGAGTGCGGCGGGCACATCGCCGCCGAGGTCGATGATGGTGGTGGGCGCGGAACGCGCCGAGAGGACGGCCAGGGCGCTGGCGACGACGGTGGTGCCGCAGCCGCCTTTGGCGGACCAGCAGAGTGTGTACACGGGTACCCCCGAGAGCGTGAGTCGCTGTCGATCGGGGGAAGTAGCGGCGACGGTACCGACGAGCGGCCCGGCCGACAACGTCAGCGGAACACTTCGTTGCGCAGCGGTTCGCCGCGCAGGTAGCGGCCCAGGTTGTCGATGAAGATGGCCGCGGCGCGGTCGTCGGCACGCGGCGTGGCGCCCGCGATGTGCGGGGTGACGATCACGTTCGGGAGATCCCACAGGGGATGCTCGGTGGGCAGCGGTTCGGTGATGAACACGTCGAGCGCGGCGCCCTCGAGGTGCCCGCGCCGGAGCGCATCGACCAGTGCGTCCTCGTCGATCAACTCACCGCGCCCGACGTTCACCAGACGGGCACCCGGCCGCAACAGTGCCAGTTCGCGCGCGCCGATCAGCCCGTTGGTGTCGGGGGTGAGCGGCAGCGCCAGTACCAGGTCGTCGACAGTCGACAGCAGTTCGTCGAGTCGGGTGAAGGTCCAGGTCTCGCACGGCTCGTCGCCCTGCACCGTGCGGCGCATACCGATGGGCCGCATGCCGAACTCGGCGCACAAGCGGGCCGCCTCCAGCCCGATCGGACCCATGCCCAGCACACCCACCGTGCGCCCTTCGAGATCGCCGAGGCGGTGCATCTGCCAGCGGTGCTCGTGCTGCTGATGCAGCATCGTGGGCAGGCGTCGGGCGAGGGCCAGCAGCCCCATCACCACATGGTGGGCGATCGGGGTAGCGGAAGCGCCCGAGGCGGAGGTGAGGCGTGTCCCGCGGTCCAGCAGCAGACCGAACACCGGGCTGTCGACCCCGGCGCTGAACGACTGGAACCAGTCGAGGTGGGGGATGCCGAGACAGCAGCGCATGTAGGCCGGCGACCGCTCGGGCCACAGGTCGCCCGACAGGCATGCCACTGTCACCCGCTCGAGGTCGGCCTCGCTCACACGCTGGCCGGGGTGGAACAGCAGCACGTCGAAGTCGCCCTGGGCGCGCAGCGCGTTGCCCCACTGCTCCCACAGCAGCGCCGACACGAACAGCACTGGTTGCTCGTCCATCGGCTGCGACGGTACCGCGCCCGTCACCCTCGGTGCCGGGTCGGCGTTCGACCGAGTCAAGTCGTCGTCCGGTGCTCTAACCTCAGCGGTGGAGGTGTCCGGGTACCTGGTGGACTCCGCCGCCTTCAAAGCGGTTGGGACGAGCGATCCTCGTCCGGCGGGTTCGATTCCCGTCCACCTCCGCCATGTGCACACCGAGCCGTGGGCCACGGGGCCACCACCGTCGGCGGTGCTCGTGTCGACCCCGAAGTGGGAGCGGAGGGCGCGGTACGGTGCTCTCCGGTCGTTTCAGAGGAGTGTCGCCATGCTGTTTCCCATCCGCAAGATCGTCACTGTCGTGGAAGAGATCCACCACGACCTCGGCCCGGCCCCCGCGCGGCCGGCGGTGAAGGGCGCCATCGCGGCCGTTGTCGGCAACCCCTATGTGGGCCGCTACGTCGACGACCTCGGCGAGGCGAGCGCCGAACTCCGAGCGCTCGGCGAGCGACTCGGCACCACGTTGATCGGTCACCTCGGCGGCGACGCCTCGGTGATCGACGGCTACGGCAAGGGCGCCATCGTCGGGTCGGCCGGCGAAATCGAGCACGGCGCGATGTGGCACATCCCGGGTGGCGGCGGCATGCGCGCCGCGCTGGGCAAGGGCACGGCGATCGTGCCCAGCACCAAGAAGGTCGGGGCCGTCGGGGCGCGCCTCGACGTGCCCATCACCCACCTCGAGTGGAGCTACGTGGGCAGCCACTACGACGCCATCGAGGTGGGCGTGCCCGACGGCCCACGCCCCGACGAACTGGTGCTCATCCTGGCGATGGGGATCGGCGGCCGAGTGCATGCCCGGCTCGCCGGTGGGTTCACCCTCGCCGACCGCGGCAACCCGGGGGTGCCGGCATGAGCAGTGTCGCCGTCATCGGCATCGGCCGCATGGGCTGGCACATGGCAGTGCACCTGGCCAAAGCCGGGCACGAGGTCACGGTGTGCGACGCCGTACCCGGACTGGCCGACCAGTGGGTGGCCGAGCACGGTGGTGCATCGGCGGCCGATCCCGCAACCGCGGCTGCGGGCCGCGACCTGGTGGTCACCTCGCTGCCCGCCGACCCGCAGTTGCGTGCCGTTGCGGCCGCCATCGTGCCCGTCCTCGCCCGGGGCGCAGTGTGGGTCGACCACTCCACCACGTCGGCGCAGGCATCGCGCGAGGTTGCCGTCGAGGTGGCTGCGGCGGGCGCCCAGTTCCTCGACGCGCCTGTGTCGGGCGGTGTCGACGGGGCCCGCAACGGCACCCTCACCGTCATGGTGGGTGGCGACGAAGCCGCGTTCGCCACAGCCGAACCG
>JBIKLX010000022.1:0-26979 GCA_044359565.1 Ilumatobacteraceae bacterium | reverse complement strand
GCCGAGGGCGGCGACCCCAGTTCGGTCATCTTCGACGGCATCCAGCGCGCCGGTGCCCGCAACCTCGACGTGGTGCTGGCCGACACCGCCGGCCGCCTGCACACCAAGTCGAACCTGATGGACGAGTTGCGCAAGGTGCGCCGGGTCGCCGGCAAGGGCCCCGGCCGCGTCACCGAGGTGCTGCTCGTCATCGACGCCACCACGGGGCAGAACGGCCTCACCCAGGCCCGCGAGTTCGGCGATGCGCTCGATGTCGAGGGCACCGGGCTCACCGGGGTGGTGCTCACCAAACTCGACGGCAGCGCGAAGGGCGGCATCGTGTTCGCCATCGAGACCGAACTCGGTATCCCGGTGAAACTGGTGGGTCTGGGCGAGACCATCGGCGACCTCATCGAGTTCGACCCGGCCTCGTTCATCGACGCCCTGTTCGCCGAGTCCTGACAAATCCGCCCGCGGCCGGAACCTGGCTCGCCCCGCAGTCGTCGGAAGAGACATGCGACACACCCTCACCTCCCGCCGGATGGCGCTCGTCGGCGCCACGCTCCTCATCGGTCTCACGGCGTGCGGGTCGCCCACCGACCCGTCGTCGTCGGCGGTCACCACGGTGATATCGGCCGACGGGCCGGCCGTGCTGCGACTTGTCGCCGCAGGCGGCGGTGGCCCGGCCAGTGGGGCCTCGGATTCGATGCCCAACGAGGCGGGCAAGATGATGATGCCGATGAGCATCGAGTACGTGTTCAGCGGGACGGCCCCCGATCTCACCGCTCCCGCAGGCTCGTGGTACTTCCCGGCCGGTGTGGCCGCCACTCCCGAGCAGGTGGCCGCGGTGGCCAAGGCCCTCGGTGTGGAGGGCGACGTGCGGACGCTGCCCGCCGACCAGGGTGGCGGCCTCATGGTGGGCCCCGACGACTACTCGGGCCCCACGCTCTACGTCGGTTCCGACAGCATGCTCGGCTGGTGGTACAGCCCCGGCCCCACCGCCGTCATGTCGGCCCCCAACTGCGGCATCGCGGTCGACCCGATGCCCATCGACGCCGTACCCGTCGACACAGGTGCCGCCGTCGCCGACACCCTCCCCGTCGACCCGGCTGTGTCCGATCCGGGCATCGTGCCCGAACCCTGCCCCGAGCCGCAGCCACCGGCCAACGTGCCCACCAAGGCCGAGGCGGAGGCCATGGCCCGCGCCGTGTTCGCGTCGCTGGGCATCGACCTCGGCTCGTACCAGCTCGAGACGTATGCCGATGAGTGGGGCGCGAACGTGAACGCGTACCTCGTCCTCGACGGCATGCGCACGTCGCTCAGCATGTCGGTGGGCTTCGGCGCCGAGGGAGCCGTCACCTGGGCGGGCGGCTACCTGGCCACCCCGCTGCGCGGCGACGACTACCCGCGCATCGGTGTCGAGGCAGCCGTGCAGCGCCTGAACGACCAGTCGAACTGGTGGATGTACCCGATGGCAGCAGCCAAGAGCAGCGTCGATCCGGCTTCGGCGGGTGTTGCGGCCAGTGGCGGGCCCGCCCCGCTCGCCGTGCCGCCCCAACCGTCGGACACCGGTGCGCCTATCGAGCCGGCCCCGGTCGACACCAGCTCCCCGTTCGAGCCGCTGCCGCCGGAGACGACCTTGATCGATCCTGGCACCATCGACACGACGCCCATCGTGGTCACCCTCACCGACCCGGCGCCGAGCCTGGAGATGATGTGGGCCGACGACGGCACCATCTGGCTGCTGCCCGGTTACACGTTCCAGTCGACCGACGGTGGCATCTACAGCGTGCTGGCCGTGCCCGACGAGTTCATCCAGCAGGCCCAGCCCGAACTGCTGCCCGTCGACGCGCTGCCCGTCGACACGGTCGTCATCGACACGGTGCCGGTCGACACCGTCGTCCAGGCCTCGCCGATGACCCTCGAGCAGGCTGCGGCCATCCTGGTCGGCTTGGTCGAGGCTGACGCAGCATCTGCGGCGACCGCTGCCGGCATCGAGATGCGGGTCGTGCAGATCGACGCTGTGCCCCAGCCGGTCACCGAGGACTACCGCATCGGCCGCTACAACGTGAGCGTCGACGGCGGTGTGGTCACCGCCGTGCTGTCGAACGGCTGACCCCCGACCCACCCACCGCGATGAGCGATCGGTGCGCCTGGTGCGCACATCGCTCATCGCGGTGGGGTGGGTAGCCTGACCGCACCATGTTCGATTCGTTGTCGTCACGCCTCGAAGGCGTCATCAAGAAGATCCGTGGCAAGGGCCGCCTCAGCGAGGCCGATGTCGACGAGGTCCTGAAAGAGATCCGCACGGCGCTGCTCGAGGCCGACGTCAACGTCGGTGTGGTGCGCAACGTGGTCGCCCGCATCCGCGATCAGGCGGTGGGTGTGGCCCGCAGTCAGGCACTCGATCCGGGCCAGCAGGTGGTGAAGATCGTCAACGCCGAACTCACCGCCATGCTGGGTGGCGAGACGTTGAAGATCACCTACGCCAGCCGTCCGCCCACCGTGGTGCTGATGGCGGGTCTGCAGGGTTCGGGCAAGACCACCAACTCGGCCAAGCTGGCCCGCTGGTTCAAGAGCCAGGGACGTCAACCACTGCTGGTGGGCGCCGACCTGCAGCGCCCCGCCGCCGTCGAGCAGTTGCGCACCCTGGGTCGCCAGATCGACGTGCCGGTGTTCAGCGAGCCCGGCGACCCGGTGACCACCGCCGGTCGTGGTGTGGCCGAGGCCCGCCGCCTCGGCCGCGACGTGGTCATCGTCGACACGGCCGGCCGCCTGGCGATCGACGCCGAGATGATGGAGCAGGTGCGCCGGATCAGCCAGACGGTGCAGCCCGACTACACCTTCCTCGTCATCGATGCGATGACCGGCCAAGACGCCGTCGGCGTGGCCGAGGCGTTCCACCAGACCCTTGCCATCGACGGCGTCATCATGTCGAAGCTCGACGGCGACGCCCGCGGTGGTGCGGCGCTCAGCGTCAAAGAAGTCATCGGCCGCCCCATCGCCTTCGCCTCCACGGGCGAGAAGATCAGCGAGTTCGAGCAGTTCCACCCCGACCGCATGGCCGGCCGCATCCTGGGAATGGGCGACATGCTCACGCTCATCGAGCAGGCCGAGCAGGCCTTCGAGAAGGATCAGGCCGAGGCCGCGGCCGAGAAACTGCTCGAGGGCGAGTTCACCCTCGACGACTTCCTCGAGCAGATGCAGCAGTTGAAGAAGATGGGCCCGCTCGGCAACGTGCTCGGCATGATGCCGGGTATGCCGAAGGAGTTGAAGGGCGCCGAGATCGGCGACGACCAGCTCAAGCCGGTCGAGGCCATCATCCGCTCGATGACCCCGCTCGAGCGGCGTAAGCCCGAGATCATCAACGGCAGCCGACGGTCGCGCATCGCCACCGGCAGCGGCACCACCGTCGCCGACGTGAACCGCCTGGTCAAGCAGTTCGGCGAGATGCAGAAGATGATGAAGCGCATGGGCGCCATGGGCATGGGCAAGCCCGGCAAGAAGGGCAAGAAGGGCAAGGGTGGCCGCGTCATGCCGACCATGCCCGGTATGCCGTCGGCCATGCCCGGGATGGGCGGGATGCCCGGTCTTCCCCCGGGAATGCCGGGAATGCCCGGCCTTCCGGGTGGATTCCCCGGGTCGCGTTAGCCGATGTCGTTCACGGACGTGCGCGGATGCCGTTCTGGCCGCTATCCTCGCACGGTTGGATTTCGCAAGGAGTGCATGACCGCATGGCAGTGAAGCTTCGCCTCACCCGAGTTGGCAAGAAGAAGCAGCCGCAGTATCGCGTTGTCGCGGCCGACAGCCGTGCGGCCCGCGACGGCCGCTTCATCCAGATCATCGGCACCTACAACCCGCGCACCGAGCCGTCGACCATCTCGATCGACAGCGACAAGGCCGTGAAGTGGCTGATGGAGGGCGCTCAGCCCACCGAGCGGGTGAAGAAGCTGCTCGAGGCGTCGGGCGCCTGGGAGGCGTTCGCCGCCGCCAAGGCTGCCAAGTGACGTTGGCATGAGCGCCGACACCGAGGAGTTGACGGCCCCCACCGCGGTCGCCGTCCTGCAGCACATCGTCACCTCCATGGTCGATCAGCCCGACGCGGTGCGCGTCGAGAGCACGCCCGGTCGCAACCGGGTGCGCCTCGAGGTCACCGTGGGCGATGGCGACCTCGGCCGTGTCATCGGCCGCCGCGGTCGTACTGCGCAGAGCATCCGCACCGTCGTGCGTGCCGCAGCAGTGCGCGACGGCGTCGAGGTCGACGTCGACTTCGCCGACTGACCCAGCACCATGACTGTGCCCGACGGGCTGCTCGAAGTGGGCCGCATCAGCCGGGCCCATGGTGTGAAGGGTGCACTAGTGGTGCGCCTCGACTCCGATCGCACCGAACGCCTCGACCCCGGGGCGCGGTTGTTCGACGGACGGCAGTGGCTCACGGTCGTGTCGGCCCGCCGCCAGCCTGAACGCAAGTGGGTGGTGCAGTTCGAGGAAGTGGCCGATCGCACGGCCGCCGAGTCGATGAACGGCCGCTCGCTATGGGCCGAACCGGTCGACGACCCTGATGCGTTGTGGGTGCACGACCTCATCGGCGCCCACGTCGTCGATGCGGAGGGCATCGACCGGGGCATCTGCATCGCTGTGATCGACAACCCGGCGAACGACCTGCTCGAACTCGACACCGGGCATCTGGTGCCGAACACCTTCGTGGTCCGTCTGGCCGACGGCATCATCCACGTCGACACGCCCGACGGCTTGTTCGACCTCCTCGGCTGACGGCCTACGCCCTACGGGCGAGCCGGCAGTGGTTCGACGCTGGTGACGGCCGAGCAGGGGAGTGGGCCGTACAGGTGGGGGAAGGGCTCGGGCGCGTCACCCACGTGTTCGAACACCACGGGCGAGCCGACGAGCGACTCGTCGACGTGCAGCAGCACCAGGTTCGGCACGCCGCGGTAGAAGCGGTCGAGCACCCCGGCCACCTGGGCGTCGGTGCAGAGGTGGATGAAGCCGACATCGGCCAACTCCATGCCGATGGTGGAAGCGGTGTATTCGCCGGAGGCCTGTGCGTCGTGCCAACGGCCCGCGTCGGCGATGTGGAACAGCATCGCCCTAGGCTTGCACGCCGTGCGCGTCGACGTGTTCACCATCTTCCCGAACCTCGTTGACGACTTCTGCGCCGAGAGCCTGCTGGGCAAGGCCCGCGGTGCCGGTCTGCTCGACCTGCGGCTGCACGACCTGCGCGAACACACCACCGATGTGCATCGCAGCGTCGACGACACCCCGTTCGGTGGCGGCGCCGGCATGGTGATGAAGCCCGAGCCGATCTTCGCCTCCGTCGAGGCTGCGCAGCCGCCCCGGCCGCTGTACCTGCTCGGCCCCGGCGGCCGACGGTTCGACCAGGCGATGGCCGAGGAACTGGCTGCCACTGCCGAGGGCGAGTCGGGCGGGTTCAGCCTGCTGTGCGGCCGGTACGAGGGCATCGACCACCGGGTGCGCGAGCACCTCGTCGACGGCGAACTCAGCGTGGGTGATGTGGTGCTCAGCGGGGGCGAGGTGGCTGCGTGCCTGGTCATCGAGGCTGTTGCCCGTCTGCTGCCGGGGGCGATGGGTAACGCCGTCAGCCCGGTCACCGAGAGTTTCGGCGAGCACGGCCTGCTCGAGGAACCTCAGTACACGCGGCCCGCCGAGTTCCGCGGCTGGGAGGTGCCCGAGGTGTTGCGCAGCGGCGACCACGGCCGTGTGGCCCGGTGGCGCACGGCGCAGGGCCTGCACCGCACCCTGCGCTTCCGCCCCGATCTGATCGACGCTCGAGGTGGGCTCACATCGGCCGAACAGCGCCTGTTGGAAGAGTTCCCTTCCGTCCCCTATCCTTAGACGTTCCCACTCCTCGGCCAGCAGGATGTTCGCGCCATGAAGTCCACCGATCTCATCGACAACCAGTCTCTCCGCACCGACCTCCCCGAGTTCGGCCCCGGCGATGAGGTGAAGGTTCATGTGAAGGTGGTCGAGGGCAACAAAGAGCGTGTCCAGATCTTCCAGGGCAACATCATCCGTCGCCAGGGCAGCGGCCTGTCCGAGACCTACACGGTCCGCAAGGTCAGCTACGGCGTCGGTGTCGAGCGCACCTTCCCGGTGCACACCCCCACGGTGGCCAAGCTCGAGGTGCTGAAGAAGGGCGACGTGCGTCGCGCCAAGCTGTACTACCTGCGCGATCGCTCGGGCAAGGCCGCCAAGATCAAGGAAAAGCGCGAGGCCTGAGCCTCGCGTCGTTTCCTTCTCCGGTGTCGATCGGGCACCCCCGTTGAGCTCTGACGATCTCGAGAACTTCGAGGCCGAACGCGAGCTCCAACTCGCGCACGAGTACCAGGACGTGGCCGGCATGTTCCGCTACGCCGTCGAGACCGAGCGCCGGTTCTACCTGGCGAACGATGTGAAGCTCACCGTCACCGGTGACACCGCTCGCCCTCTGATCGAGGTGGAGTTGAGCGACGCATGGGTCTGGGACATGTACCGCAAGAGCCGATTCGTCCCGAAGGTGCGGGTGATGACGTTCAAGGACGTCAACGTCGAGGAACTGCCGGGCGGCGACCTGCCGATCTAGCCCGACAGGCCCGTGGCCGATGGGGTGAGGACGAAGCAGCACGGTGGTACCGGGCGCGCGGCTACGAGGTGGTGGCGCGTAACTGGCGCTGTGCCGACGGCGAGATCGACCTCGTGGTGGCGCGCGAGGCGCTGGTGGTGTTCGTGGAGGTGAAGGCCCGGGCCAGCGATCGCTACGGGTCGCCGGCCCTGGCGGTCGATCATCGCAAGCAGCGTCGTGTGCGGCGGCTGGCCGCACGGTGGTTGGCCGAACAGGCCGCGGCCGGTGTGGGCGTGTCGTGTCCGGTGCGCTTCGATGTGGTGGCCGTCACCGGAGTGCGGGTCGAGGTGTTCGAAGCGGCGTTCTGACGGGCACGGCTCTGTTCGGCTCAGCCGAACACGGTCCAGGCGAGCAGTACCACCACGGCCACTACGGCAGCGGCGACGAAGAGGTAGTCGGAGCGACGGCGCACACGCCTGCGGTTCGGGTCGAATCCCATGGCACCAGTATCGTCGGCCGACGTGGAAACCATCGATGTGCAGCGGGCTGACGGTGTCGTCACCATCACCTTGAACCGGCCGGAGAAGAAGAACGCCATCAATGCGGTGATGTGGGACGAACTGCTCGCCACGTTCCGCGAGATCGGCGACTCGAGCGACGACCGGGTGGTGGTGCTCACCGGCGCGGGTGGGGAGTTCTGTTCGGGTGCCGACCTCACGGGCGGCGGTGCAGGCGGTCCCGGCCGGCACCAGCTGGCGGCGATGCGCCATGTCAGCACCGTCTGCCTGGCCCAGGCCCGCCTGCCCCAGCCCATCATCGCCAAGGTCCGCGGCGTCGCCGTGGGCGCCGGATGCAACATGGCGCTCGGTTGCGACCTGGTGGTGGCGGCCAACACGGCCCGGTTCTCGGAGATCTTCGCCCGGCGAGGTCTCTCGGTCGACTACGGCGGCACCTGGGTGCTGCCGCGCCTGGTGGGGATCCACCGAGCCAAGGAACTCGCTCTGTTCGCCGACATCATCGACGCTGCCGAGGCCGAGCGGATCGGCCTGGTCAACCGGGTGGTCAACGACGCCGAACTCGATGCGTTCGTCGACGACTGGGCCCGTCGGCTGGCGGCCGGGCCGCCCATCGCACTGGCGATGACGAAGCGGATGCTCAACAACTCGATGCACGTCACCCTCGAAGAAGCGCTCGACGACGAGGGCGCCGCCCAGACGGTGAACTTCTCCACCAACGACACGATGGAGGCAATGGCGGCCTTCGTCGCCAAGCGCGAACCGCGCTTCCAGGGGCGCTGACCCCGTATCGCCCGCCGTGCTCACTAGCGTGAGCCGGGTGAATCGGTCCGTCGCGCTGTCGTTGCTGCGCCGCCTCGCTGTGGCGGCGAGCGGCATGGTGGCCGTGCTGGGGCTCGCCCCGCTGTCGGCAGCCGCGGGCGACTTGCCCGATCCGGTGCCGGTGCCGGTGCTGCCGGCGATCGACGCAGCCACCGATACCGCATCCTCTCGCATCATCCCGCTGCCAGCCGGATGCGCAGCGCCGCCCATCGAGCAGTCGGTCTTCGTCGGCACGTTCGTGCTGAGCGACGCGACGACCGCCCGCTTCACGGTCGATCGACTGCGCTCGGGGTCGCTCGAGGGCTTCGCGCTCGGTGGTCAGGTCGACGTGTACTTCGGCGACGAGGTGCGGTTCCTGGTCGACGAGGCGCAGTACATCGTGGGCACGGGTATCGACGTCGAGCGGCGAGCCCTGGTGTCGACGGTGCGCGAACCGGCGCCCATCTTCGGCGGCAGCGAGGTGGCGGGGGTGAACTCGTCGGAGGTGGCGTGCCCCACCATCGACGACCCGGTGCGCACCCTGAACCTCGACGGATCCGACGTCGAGTCGGGTGTGCTGGCACCGCTCAGCGGCAAGGCCTGGATGGTGCTGCGCGCTGTGCTGCAGCCGCTCGGTGCAGCGTTGCTCGTGATGCTCGGTCTGGTGGCGATGAAGCACCTGGTGTTCGCGCTCGGTCGCACGCTGCGCGACCTGCGCTGATCGCACCCGCCGGCGCGGCCCGATCAGTTGCGGCGGAAGGCGCGTTCGGCGCGGGCGCGCAGATCGGTGACCGCGTGGGTGAGGCCATCGGGGTCGCGGAACAGTGCACTGCCGGCGATGAGCACGTTGGCGCCGGCACCCGCTGCGGCCTCGACGGTGGACGGACCGATGCCGCCGTCGACCTCCAGGTCGATCTGCTCGGCCAAGCCGGCCGCCTCGATCATGGCGCGCACCTCGCGGATCTTGGGTTCCATCGTCGCGATGTACTGCTGGCCGCCGAAGCCCGGGTTCACGGTCATCACCAGCACCATGTCGACGAGGTCGAGCACATGCTCCACGGCGCTGGCGGGCGTCGCCGGGTTCAGCGCCACCCCGGCGGTGGCACCGAGTGCGGCGATGTTGGCCAGCGTGCGATGCAGGTGAGGGCATGCCTCGGCATGGACGATGAGTCGCGAGCAGCCGGCCGACACGTACTCGGCCGCCATCGCATCGGGGTCGAGCACCATCAGATGGGCCTCGAACGGCAGGCTGGTGTGCCGACGGGCCGAGGCGATGATGGCCGGACCGAAGGTGAGATTGGGTACGAACTGCCCGTCCATCACATCCCACTGGATGCGGTCGACGCCGGCCGCCTCGAGTTCGGCGACGGCATCGCCGAGGCGGCTGAAGTCGACGGGCAGCACGCTGGGAGCGATCTCGATCGGTCGATGACCGCCCGCGGTGGTGTGAGCGGGGGAGGCAGGTTCGGTACCGGGCACGGCGGCGAGGGTAGTCGGCCCTACTCTGGCGCGGTGACCTCAACGCCGCGTCCTCCTCGGGCATCCTCGTCGCCCGTCGGCCTCGAGATCGAACGGCTCGTCGCCGGGGGCGACGGGTTGGCCCACCTGGCCGACGGCCGGGTGGTGTTCGTGCCCGGTGCCCTGCCCGGCGAACGCGTGGAGGCCGTCGTGGTGCAGGCCAAGCGCGACTTCGCTCGAGCCCGGCTGGTGCGGGTGATCGAACCGTCGGAGCACCGCGTCGCGCCGCCGTGCCCGGCGTTGGCGCTGGGGTGCGGTGGCTGCGACTGGCAGCACATCGAGCCGAGTGCGCAACTGCAGTGGAAGGCCGAGGTGGTGCGCGACGCGCTGCGACGCACGGCCCGGCTGCCCGACGCCGCCGTTGAGGTAGGCGCAGCGGTGTCGCCGTGGGCATACCGCACCTCGATGCGGTTCGCGGTCGATGCCGACGGTCGCCCGGCATTGCGTCGTCAGCGCAGCAACGACACGGTCACGATCAGCGACTGTGCGGTGGCCCATCCGGCGCTCGCATCGATGCTCGGCATCGTGCGCGTGGAGGAGGCCGACGAGGTGTCGCTGCGGGTCGGTGTGGCATCGGGCGAGGCGAGCGTCTGGTGGCAGCCTGCGACGGCGCGGGTGCGCAGCATGCCTGCCCACGTGGCCTGTGGCCCCGACGCCACGGTGGTGGAGGAGGTGCGCGGTGTGTCACTGCAGGTGAGCGCGGCATCGTTCTTCCAGAGTGGCCCCGAGGCAGTCGGCCTGCTCGTCGATGCGGTGCGTGCGGCCGCTCCCGAACTCGCCTCGGCCGGGCACGTGGTCGATGCCTATGGGGGCGTAGGACTGTTCGCCGCCACGGTGGTGTCCGCCACGGCGCAGGTCACCGTGGTGGAGGGCTCGCCGAGCGCCTGCGCCGACGCCCGCGTCAACCTCGCCGGTCGCTCGGCCACCGTCACCGAGTCGGCGGTCGAGCAATGGGTCCCCACGGCCGCCGATGTCGTGATCGCCGACCCTGCACGCAGCGGCCTCGGGGCCGAGGCGGCGGCGGTGCTCGCCCGATGTGCGGCCCCGGTGCTGGTGCTGGTGAGCTGCGACCCGGTGTCGATGGCGCGTGACGCCACACTGCTCGCAGGCCTGGGCTATCGCCACGCAGGCACCACCGTGCTCGACCTGTTCCCGCACACCCACCACGTCGAGACCGTCACCCGCTTCGAACATTTCCCCTGATCGGGAGAAATCTTTCATCCGGTCTGCGTACGGCTCCGTAGAACCGTTGTGCGCGATGATCAGTCGATGGTGTCGGATGCGGGCCTGGTCCTGGCGATGGCCCGGTATCAGCACGACGCGCTCGCGGAGGCCTACCGGCGGCATGCGGGTGCGGTGTTCGGTCTGGCGCGCCGCCTGCTCGGTGATCACGCCAAGGCGGAGGAGATCGTGCAGGAGGTGTTCCTGCGTCTCTGGAACCAGCCCGAGCGCTTCGATCCGGCCCGCGGCACGCTGCGCAGCTACCTCCTGGCTCATGCCCACGGCCGCGCGGTCGACGTGCTGCGCGCCGATGCGTCGCGTCGCCGCCGCGAAGAGGGCGACGCCCGGCGCACCGCCGAGGCGGGGTACGACATCGATCACGAGGTGTGGGACCTCACCATGGCGTCGCAGGTGCGGAGCGCCCTTGCGACGCTGCAACCCGGTGAGCGTGCGGCAGTGGAACTGGCCTACTTCGGTGGGCGCACCTACCGCGAGGTCGCCATGGAACTCGGTGAAGCGGAGGGCACAGTGAAGAGCCGCATCCGGACGGGACTCAAACGGTTACGCGTCGAACTCACGGCGCTCGGTGTGACGGTGGTGGACGCATGAGCATCGACAGGAACGAACTCGACGAACTGCTCGGCGCCTATGCGCTCGACGCCGTGTCCGACGAGGAACGACAGGCCGTCGAGGAATACCTCCTCGTCGACCCACGTGCCCGCCAGGAAGTTGCCGAGCACCGCGAGGTTGCCACCCTGCTGGCATGGAGCGGTACGGCCGCTCCCGAGGGCTTGTGGGACCGCATTGCTGCGCAACTCGACGAGCCCGCTCCGGCACCGATGGGCCGCCTCGCCGAGGTGATGTCGCTCGAGCAGGCTCGCGCCGATCTGGCCGCTGGCACAGCGGCACGGCTCTCGCGACGCCGGTGGATGCGTTCGGCTGCTGCGTGGGCGGTGGCATCGGCCGCTGCCGCGGTCGTCGCCATCGTGGTGGTGTCGTCGGTGCGCACCGATCGAAACGAGTCGCCGCTTGCAGCCGCCGTGGCCGAGGCCCGTGCCGACCGCGAGTCGCAGATCACGTCGCTGCAGGGCGCCGATGGCACCGTCGTGGGCGAGGCGATCATCGATCAGGACGGTCACGGGTTCCTGGTCGTGTCGGGGCTGCCTGCGCTGTCGTCGGACCGCACCTATCAGTTGTGGGGCGTCATCGGCGAGCAGGTCATCTCGCTGGGCGTCATCGGCCCGGCACCCGACATCGAGCCGTTCAGTGTCGACGCACCGGTGTCGCAGGTGGTCATCACCAACGAGGCCGCGGGCGGCGTGGTGTCGAACGGCAACCCCGACGGCGCCTACGCCGGGGCCTTCGCCTGACGCCTCGTGCGCATCGTCGCCATGTGGTGTTCGACGCGTGCGAGGAAGCGGCGACAGTCGTCGGGTGTGGCCCGGTCGACGTCGTAGAGGGAGATCCAGTCGGTGCGGCACCAGCGGTTGCACAGGGCGCGTAGCGAACGGGTGACGGTGCGCTTGCCGGGTTCGCCCTGCAGCGAGTTCACCCGCTTCGACGAGCCGTGCGTGGTGACCACCACGATTCGCTGCACGTTGTGCAGTAGCGACGTGATGCGGTTCTTGCCTGCGGGCGCCTCGTACACCACGCCGGTCACCCACACGCGGTCGAACCAGCCCTTCAGCATGGCCGGCTGCCCACCCCACCAGGTCGGGTAGACGAGTACGAGGGTGTCGCACCAGGTGAGGTCGTCGATGTATCCCTGCAGCGCCGGGCGCACCTCGGGGTGCTCGCGATGGTCGACGAGTTGGTTGGCGCGCTCGGCGGCGGAGAGTGCGGGGTCGAATCCGTCGGCGTAGAGGTCGCTCAGCCGGATCGTGTGTCCGCCCTGTTGCAGGCCGGCCATCACCCGTTCGAGCGCAGCCCCGGCCAGCGACTCGCGGTCGGGGTGGCAGTACACGACGTAGACGTTCACAACGCGCGCATCTTCCGGTCGATCCTGCGCAAGAACGCCTCGCGTCGAGCGGTGCTGACAGTGTCCATGCGGTAGAGCGGCATCCAGGTGCTACGAGTGCGCAGACCGGTACTCAACCGCACCGTGCGCAGCAGGGTGCGCCGGCCGTTGTCGTTGATGAGCTTCACGTAGAGCCAGCGCGACCCGTAGGTGGAGATGCCGACGAGTCGCTTCACGTTGGTGAGCCCTGGCTGCACGTGGTTCGAGTCGTCGAAGCGGAAGGCGACGCCGGGCAGCATCACCCGGTCGAGCCAGCCCTTCAGCATCGCCGGCAGGCCGCTCCACCAGGTGGGGTAGACGAACACGAGCATGTCGGCGGCTCGTATGTCGGCCACGTGTTGCGCCACCTCGTCGGAGATGACCGGTTCGGGCGAGTGGTAGGCCTGCCGCTCGGCGATCGACATGGCGGGCCGGAAGCCTTCGGCATAGAGGTCGTGCACGATCACGGTGTGACCGCTGCTGCTGAGCGACGCCTCGGCCTGACGCGCAACAGCATGGCTGAAGCTCCCCGAATCGGGGTGCACCAAGATCACAACTGCCCGCACGGTTGCGACCTTACTGTCGCCCGTTCGCCGTCAGGTAAGGCACACGTCACCCCAGTACGGATGTACCGGCAATCGAGCGCGGAAGTGCTGCCCATCGCGGTCGGTCACCTACGATCGGCGCGTGCGGACGGCAATCGAAGAACGACACACCGTCTCGAGGTCGCCCGTGGCCGGCTATCTGGCCACGTTCATCGTGCTCGGCATGCTGCTCAGCATCAACGGGCCGGCGCTCGGTTGGTTGCGCGATCGCACCGGTGTGGGCATTGCTGCCAGTGGCCTGGTGCTGAGCGGTGGGTCGATCGGCTACGTCGTCGCCTCGTTCGTTGCGGGTCGGCCGTTCGATCGGGGTGGTGGCCACCGCCTGCTCCTCGGGGCCTTCGTGCTGGGTGTCGCGGCCGTGTTCGCGGTGGCCTGGTCGACGACATTCGCGGTCGTCGTGCTGCTGTTCGCCCTGCTCGGCGCTGCCGGCGGGGTGATCGATGTAGGTGGCAACACGCTCGTGGTGTGGAGTCAGCGCCCCGAACGCATCGGTTCCACTCTCAACGCGCTGCACCTGTGCTTCGGTATCGGTGCCCTCGCCACTCCGTTGCTGGTGGCCTGGTCGATCTCGTCGACCGACAGCCTGGTATGGGTCGGCGTGGCGCTGGTGGTCGGTGCCGCGGCGGTGGTGGCGTTGCTGCGCGGCACCGAGGTGCCCCGGCGCCGGCCCTCCACCGCCGACACGACCGGCGTGGCGACCACGGCCTTCCCGCTGGCGCTCGTGTGTCTCTTCTACTTCCTCTACGTGGGCAGCGAGGTGACGTTCCTCGGCTGGGCACCCACCTACGCCGAGGTCGAGTCGCTCGGAGGTGTGAACGGTCCCGGGCTGTTCGCGTCGATGTTCCTGGCCGGGTTCACGCTCGGGCGGTTGCTCGGCATCGTTCTGGCGAGCCGCCTCACCCTCGTCACGCTCGTGCTGGGTTCGTGCGTGATGTCGGTGGTGGCGGCGGCAGCTCTGGTGGTGTGGGGCGATGGCCTCGGTGTGTGGGTGGCGTGCGGCATCCTCGGGCTGTCGCTGGGCCCGCAGTACCCGACGATGATGGCGTATGTCGACGAACGCCTCCGCCTGTCGGGCAAGGCCACGTCGCGCATCGTCGCTGCATCGGGCGTGGGTGGCCTGCTGCTGCCGCTGCTCACCGGGTGGCTGCTCGACCGCGGCGGCGCGGCGGCGTTGCCCTGGGCCACGTTGGTGTGTCTGGCGATCACCACGGCGGTGGCCGGGGCCGTGGTGGTGGTGGTCGGCCGTCTCGCGCACGACCGATGAGGCCTCACCTCAGTCGGTGACGAGGCGGGCTCGCAATCCCTCGCGCACCGTGGGCCACTCGGAGGCCACGATCGAGAACACAGCGGTGTCGCGGGCGCCACCCAGCGGTACTGCGTTACCGGCGGCGGGGCGGTGGTTGCGCAGCACGCCTTCGAAGTGCGCGCCGAGCCGGGCGATGGCGGTACGGCTGCGTTCGTTGCGGGCGTCGGTGCAGATGGCTACGCGGTGCACCTGCCACACCTCGAAGGCGTGCGACAGCAGCAGCATTTTCGCCTCGGTGTTCACGGCGGTGCGCTGCACGTCGGCGCGTAGCCAGGTACCGCCGATCTCGGCCTCGTCGGGCGTGGGTCGGCCGCTCCACCAGCGCAGGTCGAGGAAGCGGGTGCAGCCCACCACCTCGCCGCCGCCGGCCAACCGCTGGACGAAGGGGACCGCAGTGTCGCTGCGTGCTGCGGCGAGCAGCGACTCGATGTAGCCGTGCATCGTGGCGAGGTCCGCCGGCACCAGCGTGTAGCCGAACGACGACCGATCGACATCGGCGGCTGTCAGCAGCGCGTCGGCGTGGGCTGATGTGAGGGGTTCGAGCACCACATGACGGCCGGAGAGGGAGAACGGTTCGAGCCGCATCGGGCACCAGCATGCCAGTACGGTGCACTCATGCGCGTGGTCAGTTGTTCTGCTTTCGGTCCGCTCGAGCTGCTCACGGTCGACGAGCGTCCCTCACCGCCGTGCGGGCCGCGTGAGGTGCGCATCGAGGTGACGGCAGCGGGGGTGAACTTCGTCGACGGCCTCATCGTGCAGGGGCTGTACCAGATCAAGCCGCCGGTGCCGTTCACGCCCGGCAACGAGGTGGCTGGGCGTATCGCCGAAGTGGGGGCCGAGGTGACGGGCTTCGGCGTCGGCGACCGGGTGTTCGCCAACGTCGGGTTCGGTGGATTCGTCAGCGAGGTGGTGCTCGACGCGCGGCGGGTGATGCGCACGCCCGATGCGCTCACCGACGGGCAGGCAGCCACCTTCACGCAGAGCTACATGACCGCATGGTTCGCGCTGCACCACCGGGCGCGTGCCCAGGCGGGGCAATGGCTGCTGGTGCTGGGTGCCGGCGGCGGCGTGGGCCTCGCCGCGGTCGATGTCGGTCGGGCGATGGGCCTGCAGGTCATCGCCGCTGCATCGAGTGCCGACAAGCGTGCTGTAGCGGTCGCCCACGGTGCCGTGGCCACCATCGACACCAGCAGCGAGGACGTGAAGACCCGCACCCGCGAGTTGCTGGCCGAACTCGGCGGCGAGCAACCCGCCGACGGGGTCGACCTGGTGTACGACCCGGTGGGCGGCGCGCTGGGCGAGCAGTCGCTGCGCACGCTGCGCGACGACGGCCAGTTCCTGGTTATCGGGTTCGCGTCGGGCACCATCCCGCAACTGCCGGCCAATCACGTGCTGCTGCGCAACCGGCGTGTCACGGGTGTCGACTGGGGTGGATGGGTGGCGCGTCATCAGGCCGAGAACGCAGCGATGCTCGCCGAGGTCGTGGATGCCATCGGGCGCGGCGACCTGCACCCGGTCGAGCCGGTGGCCTATCCGTTCGCCGAGGCCGCCCGGGCGCTGGGCGACCAACTGCAGCGGCGGGTCACCGGCAAGACGGTCCTGGTGCCGTGACAGCGGCCTCGCCGGGCTGGCCACGTGGCCGCTCGGTCGATGGTGGCGTCGACGAGATCCCGCTCTCGATGGTTCCGGGGCGACTGTGGTTGTGCGGCAAGCACGCCATCGGGCCCGACCCCGAGCGACTGCTCGACGCCGTGCAGGCATCGTTCGTCGTGTGCCTCACCGAGCGGCACGAACTCGTCGATCGCTATCCGGCCTACGTGGCCTGGCTCGATCAGCACGTGCCGGCGCGAGCGGCCTGGTTCCCGGTGCCCGACCTCGGTGCACCGCCGGTCGAGCAGTTCGCCCGCATCGTGGGCACGATCACCGGTCGGTTGGCGGCCGGCGACACGGTGGTGGTGCACTGCGCTGCCGGGATAGGCCGCGCCGGCACCGTGGCCGTAGGGGTGTTGATGCAGACCGAACTACCCCACGACGACGCGCTGTCGCACGTGGCAGCGCACCGGCCGATGGCCGGTCCCGAAGCAGGCGCTCAACAGCACCTGCTCCGGGACTGGGCCGACGAGTTGGCCCGGCGCAAGCCAGGCTGATTCAGACGGGTGTGACGGGGCTCAGCACGGCGTCGATGCCGTGGATGATCCCGTTCGAGGCCCGGATGTCGGCTGCCACGACGGCTGCACCGTTCACCCGTACCCCGTCGGCCAGGCTGATGGCCAGTGCAGCGCCGCTCAGCGTGGGCAGCGTGCCGTCGACCAGCGAACCTGCGTCGTAGCCACCGGGCACCACGTGGTACAGCAGCAGGCTACGCAGCGCATTCGGATCGCCGATCAACGCCGCCAGGGTGGCTGCGTCGAGCGCCGCGAACGCATCGTTGGTGGGGGCGAAGATGGTGAACGGTCCGGCCTGGGCGAGATCGTCGCGGAGACCCGCGATGATGATGAGGCCGGCCAGGGTGGTGAACCGCGGGTCGGCCTCGAGCGTGTCGACGAGGTCGGGCGTGGCGGGCAGGGTGACCGGAGGAACCGTCGGCTCGGGTGCCGCCGTTGTGGGCGGCGGGGGAGCGGTGGTGGTGGTCGCCGGCACCGGCGGCTCGGGTTGGTTGGCGAGACCCTGTTCGTAAGCGGCCTTCAGTGTGGCGGCATCGACGACACCGGTCTGCGGCACGCCGAGGTCGGCCTGCAGCTTCTTCACAGCGTCGATGACGGCCTGCGAGTACTTTCCGTCGATCGGGCCGCGGTAGTAGCCGAGCTGGGTGAGCATCAACTGCAGATCGGCCGTCGCCTGGCTGATGGTCGCTGCGCCGCTGCCCAGCTTGGCGCGCAGCGCGTCGTCGGTGGCCTGGTCGTACTGGCCCGTTGCGGGCAGACCCACCGAGGTCTGGAAGGCGGCCAGCGCAGCGATGACGTCGTCGTCGTAGATGCCGTCGATGGGGCCGCTGTAGAAGCCGAGCAGGGTGAGCTTGCCCTGGAGGTTGGTGGTGAAGCCGGCCGACGCGATAGCGGCCTCATAGGCCGCCTGGTCGCGCTGGGCGGCGATGTCGATGTCGACGCTGGCGGTCTCGCCCAGTTGTCCACCGGCGATGACGGTGCTGGTGAACCGGGCGCTCGAGGGGTCGCCCTGGGCGTCGAAGCCGATCGTGCCACTGCGGCCGTCGAAGTCGATGTCCTCACCGGCGCGCAGTTTGCTCGAGCAGTCGGCGTAGGTGGTGCAGGCCACGCCGCCGGCCGTGACGGCTGGCATCTGCGTGGCGATGGCGGTGGCATCGGTGCTGCCGGCTGCCTGGGCGGCCAGCGTGAGCGCTACGGCGCAGTCGTACACCTGGGCGGCGTACACCACCTGGCCGTCAGGATTGCGCTCGATCAACGACCCGATGTAGTCGCGGGCACCGGTGGTGCCGATGATGGTGACGCCGTCGGCCGATGTGGGGCTGGAGGGGAAGGCCTGCGCGGCAACGCGGGGTGTGAACATGCCGTCGAGGCCGATGATCGACGTGGTGGGCACGCCTGCCTTCACGAGCGACGACAACAGCGAGGCACCCTCGCCGTAGCTGACGATCACCACCTGCTGGGCGCCCGAGGCTGCGACGGCCGCGGCGGTGTCGGTGAACAGCACCGTCGACGACGAGTACGAGACGATGGTGGCGGCAATGCCCTGGGCCGTGAGCGAGGCGGTGAGACCGGCACCCACGCCGATGCCATAGGCATCATCGCGAGCCACCACTGCAACACTGCCGCCCTCGGGTAGGCGAGTACGGAGGGTGTCGACGAGGTGGGCGACGAGGTGTTCGTCGGACACGGCGGTGCGGAAGAAGCGGCCGCTGGTGTCGGACGAACTGAGCGACGGTGCTGTGGCCGAGCCCGAGCACGCCGTCGTGGCGGCCACTTCGAGCGCGGGGATCATGGCCGTGGCCGTGGTGCTGCCGGCCGGGCCGACGATGGCGTTCGCTCCGGCGGCCACCGCATCGGTGACCACGCGGGCTACGTCGCCGCTGCGCGGTTCGGTGATGGTGGTCATGGCCACCGAGCCGCCGAGCACGCCGCCAGCAGCGTTGATGTCGTTCAACGCATCTTCCATACCGCGCCGCTGGGCGGTAGCAAGGTCGCCCAGCAGACCCGCTGCCGGTTCCACGTAGGCGAGCGTGAACGCGGTGGCGGCCACCGGCGGTGCCTCCGTGGTGGGCGGCACCGTGCTGTCGGGGCCTGCCGTCGTGTCGGGTGCCGCAGTGGTGGGTGCCGTGGTGGTGGCGCTGTCGTCGTCGCCGCTGCAGGCGCCGGCAGCGAGTGCTGCGACGACGGTGAGCGCAGCGATGCGCGCGAGGCGGGTGCGGGTGAACGGGGTGGCGTGGGCCATGACTGCCTCCGGAACGAGATCTCGTCCGAGACAGTACCGAAGAGTCACCGTTGCGCTGGGCAGGAATCAAGTGAACAGTTGGGAAAGTGGCCGATCACCTCGATGGGGTGAGACGCGTCCCGGAAACATGCGGCGCAGGACGAGCTGCCGGCCACGGCGCTGTGTGGTGCCCCCCCTCGGGCTCGAACCGAGAACCTGCGGATTAAGAGTCCGTTGCTCTGCCATTGAGCTAGAGGGGCAATTGCCAGTGCGGCAGTGTACGAAAGTACCGCTGCCGGTCACAAGCCAGATGCGTCGGGGCATGCGCCGCCACGCTTCGGGTGACCGACGGGACTCGAACCCGCGACGTCCAGTACCACAAACTGGTGCTCTACCAACTGAGCTACGATCACCAAGGGGTCCCTAGTGTGCCATATCGCCTGGGAAGTTCCACCAGTCGGTCCCGATCCGTCGCCAAAGTGCCCGTTCACGATGGAATCCGTTGTGTGCTACACTCCCTGGCACGTGTTCCACGAGGGGAAGCCATGAGTGCCACGGAATCCATCAGTCACGCTCAGTTGGTAGAACGGGCCCGTCAGATCACCGCCCGCGAACTGCAGTCGTACGCACGGCGTACCGCAGGTTCTCAACGGGCCAACGAGCGGGCCCGCTCGGTGTTGCCCATGGGTGTGCCGTCGAGCTTCCAGGCCTACGATCCGCATCCCATCGTCGTGCGCCGCGCCCAGCAGGCGTGGATGGAAGACGTCGACGGCAACCGCTACATCGACTTCGACATGGGCTTCGGTGCCTTGTTCTCCGGTCACTGCCACCCACTGGTGCGTGAGGCGGTCGAGCGGCAACTCGACGACGGCACGCTGTTCGTCACCCCGTGCGAGATGAACGCCGAGGTGGCCGAACTGCTGGGCGAGCGCTACGGCCTGCCGATGTGGCGGTTCACCAACTCCGGTACCGAAGCCACGATGGACGCCATCCGCGTGGCCCGCGGCGTCACCGGCCGCGAGAAGATCGTGAAGGTCGAAGGCGGCTATCACGGTCACCACGACGAGGTGATGATCTCGATGAAGCCGGCGCTGTCGGTGGCGGGTCCGGCCGACGCGCCCACGCCGGTTCCGGCCACCGCAGGCATCACGGCCGCCGTGTTGGCCGACACGCTCGTCATCCCGTACAACGACGCGGCTGCGCTCGAGCGTGTGCTCGCCGTAGGCGATGTGGCTGCCTTCATCGTCGAGCCGGTGATGGAGAACATCGGCATCTGCCTGCCGCAGCCCGGCTATCTCGAAGCAGTGCGCGAGATCACCCGTCGCTACGGCACGATGCTCATTTTCGACGAGGTGAAGACCGGCATCACCGCCGGGTGGAGCGGCGCCACCGGTGCACTCGGCGTGCAGCCCGACCTCGTGTCGCTGGCGAAGAGCATCGGCGGCGGCCTGCCGCTCGGTGCCTTCGGTGGCACCCGCGAATGCATGGACCAGATCTCCTCGGGCAAGGTGCTGCACCTCGGTACCTACAACGGCAACCCGCTGTGCATGGCAGCGGCCAAAGCAGTGCTGGCCGACATCTGTACGCCGGCTGCCACGGCCGAGGTCATCGGTCGCAACGCCCGCCTCACGGCCGCCTGTGCCGACATCATCGACCGCGCCGATCTGCCGGCGCACACGGTGCAGTTCGGCGCCAAGGGCTGCGTCACCTGGTCGGTCGAGCCCATCCGCAACTATCGCGACTACAAGGCCACCGACTTCGACCTCGCCTTCGCCCAGTGGATGCACGGCATCAACCGCGGTGTGCTGCTGCCACCGGGTCTCGACGAGCAGTGGCTCATCTCGGTGCTGCACACCGAATCCGATGCCATGCACTACGCCGACGTGTTCGCCGAGTTCGTCGGCGAACTCACCGCCTGAGCCGAGCGCTCAGCTCCAGCGACGATCTTCGCGATAGCGGTAGGTGCTGATCGGCGCGCTCCACCGGCTGCGGCGCCCCATGCGGGTCGACATCGTGTAGAGACCGATGCCGATCGCAGCGAGGACGAGCGTCATCACCATGGTGCCCGTGAGGTGCGACTGCGCAGCGGCCGCCGTGAGCCGCGACCAGAGGCTGTCGTCGAGGAGCGGCGGCACGAAGGCCGGGATGACGAAACCGAACACGAACACCACACCGGCCATCACCATCAGGCCGATGCCGACGCTGCGGGCCAGTACGTCGGCTTCGGGGCGGGTGAGGAGGCACAACACGAAGAACACCAGCGCGGCGATGGCGGCGATAGGCACCAGGAGGTCGAGGACCGAGTCGATGGCCGACCAGGTGCCCACCTGCGGCACGTCGAGCACCATGGCCTGCGCAACGAAGGCGCGTTCGTCGCGGACGATCTGGACGAGCTGAGCCGGCGATACGACCACCGGCGCCTCGCTGCGACCTACCAGGTGCGCCTGGGCATCGGCGAACACGTCGGCCGCCAGGTGTGCGCCGGCAGGGATGGAGAGCACCTGATCCACGGTGGCCAACACGCGGATCGGGGCGTTGGTGTCGCCGGGATACATGGCCTCGGCCGTGCCTGCGACGATCAACTGCGAGAACTCGTTGCGCAACTCGGCGTCCTGCATCATCTCGGCGGCCGAGTCGCCGATGCGCTGCGGCGACAGCACGGTGCGCTGCAGCAGCCACCCACCTACGGCGACACACGCGCATCCGAAGGCGATGGCGAACAGCAGACCGGCGATAGGACGACGCACGGTGACATTGTTACCGATGGAACGCCGCATGGTGAACGCGGCTTTGGTTCGGTTCGGTCGTGATCGCTCTAGGGTGAGGTCGTGGCGAACACTCGACCGTCGTTTCCCCGCATGGCGACGCGGGCTGCGACGTTGCGCTGCCCGTGGTGCGCGAGCCGCAGAACGTTCCTGCGTGGCTGGTTCCGCCGCCACCCGCGGTGTCGCTCGTGCGGCATCGCATGGCACCGCGAGGCCGGCTTCGAGCTCGGTGCCGTCACCATCAGCACCATCCTCACCTTCGGTGCCGTCACCGTCTGCATGGCGGTGGGCTTCGTGGCCACAGCCCCCGACATCCCGGTGTTACCGCTCATGCTGGCCATCGGCGCCGTGGGTGTGGTCGTCCCCATCGTCGCCTATCCGTTCTCGTACACCCTGTGGCTGGCGTTCGACTTGGCGGTGCACCCGCCCGAGGCCGACGAACTCCGCGCCGCTGCGGCAGCGGTAGCGGCAGGCCACGACGACGTCGAGGGAGACGGCGACGGGGCTCAGCGCGACGAACGGCCGGCGCGCACGCGCTCGAGGTAGGCCGCTGCCGACTCGCGGCCCTCAGGGTCGCGGAGCCCGGCGCGCAAGCCGTCGGCGTCGGCCCAGCTGCGACCGGTACCCACCATCGACTCGGTCACGGCGTTCACGTGGGCCTTGGTCTCCAGCAGCGCCAGCTTCGGTTTCGCCACCAACTGCTCGACGAGTTCGTCGACCGCCGAGTCGAGTTGATCGTCGGGAACGACCCGGTTCAAGAAGCCCGATCGGAGGGCCTCGTCGGCATCGAAGGGTCGGCAGGTCATCACCAACTCCTTGGTGAGTGCAGGTCCGATCTCGCGCACCAGACGGGGGATGCCGCCCCACGCGAGTGGAATGCCGAGATCGATCTCGGGGATCGAGAAGCGAGCCGATGCGGCGGCGATGCGCAGGTCGCAGCCCGAGGCGATGACGACGCCGCCGCCGACGCACCAGCCCTGGATGCGAGCGACGGTCACAGCGCGCATCTCGTCGAGCGCGCGGCCCATGCGCCAGCCCTGCTGCGAGTCCTCCATCGGCGCAGTGGCCGAGAAGCCGGACAGGTCGGCGCCGGCGGAGAAGGCGCGACCAGCGCCGGCGACCACCACCACTTTCAGGTCGAGGTGCTCGTCGAACCAGCGGGCCGCCAACTCGATCTCGTGCAGCGTCTGCGTACTGAGCGGGTTCAGCCGTTCGGGGCGGTTCAACAGGAGCCTGCCGCGCGGTCCGTCGATGCTGACGGCGATGGTCTCGAAGTTCGAAGCGTCCATGGCGGGCGACCCTACTCAGCAGTCGTTGACGACCCCGTGACGGATGCGGCGCCGTTCGATCGACAGGATGCTTGATCGAACGGTTGTTCGTAACTACACTTCTGTCGTTCGAACAACCCCGTCGCACCCAACCGTGTCACACCCCCTCCGTAGGGTTCCCGACAGCGAGCGACACAGCAAGCAACCAACCATCGGGTCGAGGTTCGGCCCCGCATCACCACACGCACCAGAGGAGACACGGACATGAGCAACGACCGCGGCAAAGCACTCGAGATGGCACTGGCCCAGATCGACAAGCAGTACGGCAAGGGCTCCATCATGAAGATGGGCGAGAAGGGCTCGATGGCCATCGAGGTCATCCCCACGGGCGCGTTGTCGCTCGACCTGGCGCTCGGCGTTGGCGGCCTGCCCCGCGGCCGCGTCATCGAGGTGTTCGGCCCCGAGTCGTCGGGCAAGTCCACCCTCGCCATGCATGTCGTGGCCGAGGCCCAGCGCAACGGCGGCATCTGCGCCTACATCGACGCCGAGCACGCCATGGACCCGGTGTACGCCCGAGCCATCGGGGTCGACGTCGACGAGCTGCTCATCAGCCAGCCCGACACGGGCGAACAGGCACTCGAGATCGCCGACATGTTGGTGCGCTCCGGCGCACTCGACGTCGTGGTCATCGACTCGGTGGCCGCCCTCACGCCACGCGCCGAGATCGAAGGCGAGATGGGCGACACGCATGTGGGTCTGCAGGCCCGCCTCATGAGCCAGGCCCTGCGCAAGCTCACGGCGAACCTCAACAAGTCGAACACCATCATGATCTTCATCAACCAGCTGCGCGAGAAGATCGGCGTCATGTTCGGTTCGCCCGAGACCACGCCTGGTGGCCGCGCACTGAAGTTCTACTCGTCGGTTCGCCTCGACATCCGCCGCATCGAGTCCATCAAGGACGGCGCCGAGATCACCGGTTCGCGTACCCGGGTGAAGGTCGTGAAGAACAAGGTGGCCCCGCCCTTCAAGCAGGCCGAGTTCGACATCATGTACGGCAAGGGCATCAGCCGCGAGGGTTCGCTGCTCGACATGGCGGTCGACATGGCCATCGTGAAGAAGTCGGGTGCCTGGTTCACCTACGACGGCGAACAGCTCGGTCAGGGCCGCGAGAACGCGAAGAACTACCTGGCAGCCAACCCCGAGGTGATGGTCGAGATCTCCGATCGGGTGCGCACCCAGGCCGGTCTCAACAACGACGAGTTCGCCGAAGGCTTCTCCGAGGCCGACGACGAACCGATCGAGATCGACTGAACGCCGCCGGTGGTCGGGTCGATCAACGGCCCGGCCACCGGTGCCGCGAGCACCACGTGCACCACGCCCGTCGGGCGGGTGGGCCCGAGGGCTAGCCTCGTCGTCGTGACCCGTCGCTACATCGTGCGCACCTACGGGTGTCAGATGAACGAACACGACTCCGAACGCATCGCCGGCCTCCTCGAGGCCGACGGGTTGGTCGCTGCCGAGCATGAGGCTGATGCCGATGTCGTCGTGCTGAACACCTGCTGCATCCGCGAGAACGCCGACAACAAGTTGTACGGCAACCTCGGCCACTTGAAGGCCTGGAAAGAGCAGGGCGAGGGTCGCCAGATCGTCGTCGCCGGGTGCCTGGCCCAGAAGGACCGCGACGTGGTGCGCCAGCGGGCGCCGTGGACCGACGTGGTGCTCGGCACGCACAACGTGCATCGTGCCGCCGACCTGCTCCAGCAGGCGGGTCGCTCGGGGCCGGTGACCGAGATCTTCGACGAGGCGGTCATCGACGACCACGCCCTGTTCCCGTCGGCGCTGCCGGCTCGGCGCGAGACCACCTACAACGCCTGGGTCACCATTCAGATCGGCTGCGACAACTCGTGTGCGTTCTGCATCGTCCCGGCGGTGCGTGGCGCCGAGATCAGCCGGCCGTTCGACGATGTGGTCGTAGAGGTGGGGTCGCTGGCGGCGCAGGGGGTCACTGAGGTCACCCTGCTCGGCCAGAACGTCAACAGTTATGGCCGCGACCTGCAGGTGGCGGCCCGACGCGACGGAGCGGCCGATGTGTCGCTGCGTCCCTTGTTCGCCGATCTGCTCACCGCGGTCGGCGCGGTTCCCGGTATCCGGCGGGTGCGGTTCACCAGCCCGCACCCCAAGGACATGCGCCCCGAGACGTTTGCGGCCATGGCAGTCACACCCAGTGTGTGCGAGCACCTCCACTACCCGCTGCAGTCGGGCTCCGATCGCATCCTCGCGATCATGCACCGCGGCTACACCGCCGAGCGGTACCTCGAACGGCTCGTCCAGGCTCGTGCGGCCGTCGCCGACCTGGCCGTGTCGACCGACATCATCGTCGGCTTCCCGGGCGAGACCGACGACGACTTCGCCCGCACGCTCGAGGTTGCCGCCGCCGCCGAGTACGACTACGCCTACACCTTCATCTTCTCGCCACGCGATGGCACCGAGGCGGCCACCATGGCCGACCGGTTCGTCGATCCGGCAGTGGTGGCCGAACGCTTCGAACGGCTTCGAGTGGTGGTCGAGCGCAGTGCCATCGCTCAGCACCGCGACCGCATCGGTCGTATCGAAGAGGTGCTCGTCGAAGGGCCGAGCCGTAAGGACCCGGCCGTGTTGACGGGCCGCACCCGCCAGAACAAGCTCGTCCACTTCCGTCCCGGCCATCCGGTGCGCACCGGTGCCTATGCCACCGTCGAGGTGACGGGCGCTGCGCCGCACCACCTCACCGGCGAACTCGTCGACGTCATCAGCGAACCCACGCACAAGCGCCGCCTCGACGTCGTGGTGGTGTGAGCACCCCGATCGTCGTCCTCGGCCCCACGGCCAGCGGCAAGAGCGATGTGGCGATGGCGCTGGCGGGCGAGTGTGGCACGTGGCCGATGCCGCAGACCGCCGAGATCGTGGCGGTCGATGCGATGCAGGTGTACCGCGGGATGGACATCGGCACAGCCAAGCCCTCGGCCGCCGACCGGGCCGAGGTGGTGCACCATTGCCTCGATCTCGTCGACCCCACCCGCGACTTCACCGTGGCCGAGTTCGCATCGGTGGCCGCCGATGCCGTGGCATCGATCGAGTTGGCCGAACGTCTGCCGCTGGTGGTGGCCGGCACAGGGTTGTACCTCCGGATGCTCACCGACCCGATGGAGATTCCCGGCACCTGGCCCGAGGTGCGTGAACGCCTCGAGCGGCGGCTCGCTACCGAGGGCCCGCTGGTGCTTCACTCCGAGTTGGCGCTGCTCGATCCGGCGGCAGCGGCGAAGATCGAGCCGTCGAACGGGCGCCGTACGGTGCGGGCGCTCGAAGTGTGCCTCGGTGGGCGGCGACTGTTCAGTTCGTACGGTCCGGGCCTCGACTCGTACGGGGGCACCCGCTATCGCCAGTTCGGACTGCGCTGGTCGCGCGAGGTGCTTGCCGAGCGCATCGCCACCCGGGTGCACCGGATGATGGCGGCCGGCCTGCTGGCCGAGGTGGAGGTCCTGCACGGTGCGGGCCGACTGTCGCGCACCGCGGCGCAGGCGCTCGGCTACAAGGAGTTGATCGATCACCTTGAGGGGCGCTGCAGTCTCGACGAGGCGGTCGAGCAGGTGATCGTGCGCACCCGGCAGTTCGCCGTGCGCCAGGAGCGGTGGTTCCGCCGCGACCCACGCATACAGTGGATTGGCATCGATGCCGACCCGGTCGCCGAGGTCGTACCGGTCATCAGGAGGGCCCTCGTCGGATGAAGCTCGATCTCACCAAGCATCACGGGTGGGGGAACGACTTCCTGGTGGTGGCCGACGAGCAACTGGCCGATGTCGTCGACCGTCCCGCCGTGGCCCGCGCCGTGTGCGACCGGCGCCGCGGCGTTGGTGCCGACGGCCTCCTGGTGGTGGGTTCGGCCGAGGGGTTCACCGCCACGATGACCCTGTACAACGCCGATGGCTCAGTGGCCGAGATGAGCGGCAACGGCATCCGTTGCTTCGCCCAGGCCGTGGCCCGCCGCGACGGCCACCTAGGCCCC
>JBIKLX010000153.1:0-7727 GCA_044359565.1 Ilumatobacteraceae bacterium | reverse complement strand
CGATCGCCCCGCCAACCGGCACCTCGGTTTCGGCGTCGGCGAGCACTTCTGCCTCGGCACCAACCTCGCGAAGCGCTCGCAGCGGGCGCTCTGGCTCGAGCTCGCATCCCGACTCGAGTCGGTGGAACTGATCGGAGAACCCGAATGGATCCACTCGTCGTTCGTCGTCGGCCTCAAACACCTGCCGGTGCGCTACCGAATTCGTCCAGCCACACCGTGAGGGGGAGACCATGCGGTCTCCCCCTCTGCCGGTTCTTGGACCACTGACAGTGCGTGTCACCGCACTGACGTTCGGATGTCACTCCACTGAGATCTCGGCGTCACTTCCGCTGAAACCTCGGAGTCACTTCACATCAGCTGCAGCCGCTGGTGCTGCCGCAGCTGGGGCAGGCGTGGCACGAACCGGCCCGGTTCATCTGCACACCGCACTGCATGCACATCGGGGCGTCGCTGTGGCGCACCGCCGGACGGATGATGCCCGTCGGGTTGGTGACGTCGTTGATGGGTGCCTCAGGGGCCAGGCCGGCATCGAGCTGGGCGATGAGGTCGGACGCCGACGGGATGGTCTTCGGGTCCGGAGCCATCTCGGTGCCGGTGCGGGTCTCCATCGTCGACTCGTCGACGCCCGGCAGCGTGGGCTGCAGGCGCTCGTCGACCGAGAAGATGCCGAGCTCGCTGCGCTCGTCGTAGGTCATGTACTCGAGCGCCAGGCGGCGGAACAGGTAGTCCATGATCGACGAGGCGAAGCGGATGTCGGGATCGTCGGTCATACCGGCGGGCTCGAAGCGGCTGTTGACGAAGGCCTCGACGAACGCCCGCATCGGCACGCCGTACTGCAGTCCGTACGAGATCGACTTGGCGAAGGCGTCCATGATGCCGCTGAGGGTGCTGCCCTGCTTCGACACGGTGAGGAAGATCTCGCCGGGGCGGCCGTCGGCGTACTCGCCGATGGTGGCGAAGCCCTTGCAGTCGGCCACCCGGAACTCGAACGTGCGCGAGGTACGGGTGCGGGGCAGCTTCTGGCGCACCGGCTGGTGCACCACCTTTTCGACGATCCGCTCGATCACCTGGCTGGCGCTGGCTGCCGCCGGGGTGCTCTCCTCGGCGCCGTCCTTCTTCGCGGTGCTCAGCGGCTGGGCCACCTTGCAGTTGTCGCGGTAGATGGCGACGGCCTTCAGGCCGAGCTGCCAGCTGAGCAGGTGGAGCTGCTCGATCTCCTCGATGGTGGCCTCTTCGGGCATGTTCACCGTCTTGGAGATGGCGCCCGACAAGAACGGCTGGGTGGCACCCATCATCCGCACATGGCCCTCGTAGTGGATGACGTTGTCGCCCATCGAGCAGGCGAACACCGGCACGTGCTCGGCAGCCAGGTGCGGTGCGCCGAGGATGCTCTTTTCGCGGTCGATGTAGGCGATGATCTCGTCGACCTGCTGGGCGTTGTAGCCGAGGCGACGCAGGGCCCGCGGGATGGTCTGGTTGACGATCACCATCGTGCCGCCACCGACGAGCTTCTTCATCTTGCACAGGCCGAGGTCGGGCTCGATGCCGGTGGTGTCGCAGTCCATCATCAGTCCGATGGTGCCCGTGGGCGCCAGCACGCTGGCCTGGCTGTTGCGCACGCCGTACTCCTCACCGTCGCGCACGGCGGCCTCCCAGGCGGCCTGGCCGGCGGCGACGAGGTCGGCCGGCACACGGTCGGCGCCCTCGATCTGGTACGACGCGTCGCGGTGCATGCGCAGCACGTTCAGCATGTACGACTCGTTCTCGGCGAACCCGGCGAACGGCCCCATCCGGCTGGCAGTGCGAGCGCTGGTGGCGTAGCTGTGACCCGTGAGCAGCGACGTGAGGGCACCGGCCCAGGCGCGGCCCTCGACCGAGTCGTAGGGCAGGCCCAGGGCCATCAGCAGGGCGCCGAGGTTGGCGTAGCCGATGCCGAGCTGACGGAACTTGCGGCTGGTGTCGCCAATTGGCTCGGTGGGGTAATCGGCACGGCCGACGAGGATCTCCTGGGCCGTGAAGATGACCTCGATGGTGTGCATGTAGGCCTCGATGTCGAAGGCGTCGTCGCCCACCGAGTCGAGGTCGAGATACTGCAGCAGGTTGATCGAGGCCAGGTTGCAGGCCGAGTTGTCGAGATGCATGTACTCGCTGCACGGGTTCGAGCCGTTGATACGGCCCGTGGCGTGCGCGGTGTGCCACTTGTTGATCGTGGTGTCGAACTGCAGGCCGGGGTCGGCGCACTCCCACGAGGCCGTGGCGATCTGGCGCCACAGGTCGCGCGCCCGCACCGTGCGCACCGGGGTGCCGTCGGTGACGGCATTCAGGTTCCAGTCGGTGTCGTCGACGACGGCCTGCATGAAGTCGTCGGTGATGCGCACCGAGTTGTTGGCGTTCTGGTACTGGATGCTGAACGAGTCGGAGCCGTCGAGATCCATGTCGAAGCCGGCGTCGCGCAGCACACGGGCCTTGCGCTCTTCTTTGGCCTTGCACCACACGAACTCTTCGACGTCGGGGTGGTCGACGTTGAGGATGACCATCTTGGCGGCACGACGGGTCTTGCCACCGCTCTTGATGGTGCCGGCCGAGGCATCGGCGCCACGCATGAAGCTGACCGGGCCGCTGGCGGTGCCGCCACCGTTGAGCAGCTCGTAGCTGGAACGGATCTTCGACAGGTTCACACCAGCGCCCGAGCCACCCTTGAAGATGACGCCCTCTTCGCGGTACCAGTTGAGGATCGAGTTCATCTTGTCGTCGACCGACAAGATGAAGCAGGCGCTGGCCTGCTGGGGCACGCCCTTCACGCCGATGTTGAACCACACCGGACTGTTGAAGGCGGCGCGCTGGGTGACGAGGATGAACTTCAGCTCGTCGCGGAACGCCTCGGCCTCGGTGTCGTCGGCGAAGTAGCCGCCCTCGATGCCCCAGGTGGTGATGGTTTCGGCCACGCGGTCGATGACCTGGCGCAGCGAGGTCTCGCGCTCGGGGGTGCCGAGGGAGCCGCGGAAGTACTTCTGGGCGACGATGTTCGTGGCGTTCAGCGACCATGAGGCCGGGAACTCGACACCGAGCTGCTCGAAGGCCACCGAGCCGTCTTTCCAGTTGCTGATGCGGGCATCGCGATGTTCCCAGACGACCTGGTCGTAGGGGTGGACACCGGGCGACGTGAAGTGCCGCTTGATACCGATGGAAAGGCGTTCAGGCGCCAGAGACATGAGAACTCCCAGAAGTTGAAACAGAGACGATGACGACACACACCAGCAACACGCACCGGCGCTACACACCACTAGATGTGGTGGCTGGCCGGCCCCCTCGACGGCAGCCACCACAAGAGGTTGGAGGATTACAGCATTGTAGTTACAGGGCTGTCAAACATTGCCGAAGGGTTTTCTGCGGACGAATGTCACCTTTGTTCGCTTCGTGTTCACCGGCCGTTACGGAGTGTGGGAGAGCGTCTGAAGGTGTCACGCAGCGTGGCGAACGGTGCGAGATCGCAGGTTTGAGAGCGGATCCCTCCAGGTCCCGAGGTCGATACCTTCCCCAGGCTCTGTCCGTCCGCGTCGCGCACCGTCGCCAGCTGCGTGGACGACCCTAGGTGCGCCTGCCTGTGGGCAGGAAGAGGGAGAACCCTGTGAATTTCGCGGTGGACAACGGTGGACAGCCTGTGGGAACTGGGGACGAACGCTGGATCAGGGCGCTGGATCAGGGCGCTGGATCGGGCGCTGGGTCAGAGCGCTGCGACGGTGACCGGGATGCCGTTCAGCACCGAGGTACCCGACAACGGGTCCATCGCCTCGTGGTCGGCGAGCACGTTGCTGTTCACCCCGGCGCGTTCGGCAGCCACCCGCAGCCGGGTGTCGGGGCGGTCGTGACCCCACCCGTGCGGCAGGCTCACCACACCCGGGCGCACCTCGTCGGTGACCACCACGGGTGCGTCGACGGTGCCCACCCGGCTGGTGATACGGGCGTGGCTGCCGTCGGCCAGGCCCAGGCGGGCTGCGTCGTCGGGGTGCACGTGCAGCGTGCAGCGCGGTTTGCCTTTCACCAGCACCTCGATGTTGTGCATCCACGAGTTGTTGCTGCGGAGATCGCGACGACCCACCAGTACCAGGCCGCGAGCAGCCAAGCTGTCGGCGGTGTCGGCCAGACGATCGAGGTCGGCGAGCAGCACCGGGTGATCGAGTTCGATCGTCCCCGACGGTGTGCGCAGGATCTCGGGCAGGCGGGGCTGCAGTGGGCCGTAGTCGACCCCGTGGGGGTTCGCCAGCAGCACGTCGAGGCTCGCTGCCGGACGTTCACCGTCGGGCGTCGACACCGTGTCGCGGGCCCCGAAGGCGGCCCCGAACGGGCCGGTCTGCAGCATCACGTCGAGCAGGCGCTCCGGACCGCGTCGCCCGCTTGCCGCCAGCGCCTCGAGGATCTCATCGGTATCGCGGCCGTGGATGGGTGACGACGGATCGGCCACCGACGAGCGCACCATCGCCGCGACGGCCAGGTCGTCGGCCGCCGATACGTCGGCATCGATACCCATCCCCTGGGCCAGTAGGCCGATCTTGGCGAGGATCTCCCATTCGTCGGGCTGCCCCTCGTCGAGCGGCAGCACCGGCTCGCTGTAGTTGGCGACGTTGCGGATGCCGAACTGCAGCAACAGCAGGTCGTAGTGGCCGCGCTGCAGTTGCGACGGGCTGGGCAGCACCACGTCGGCGTGCCGGGTGGTCTCGTTCAGGTAGATGTCGACGCTGACCATGAACTCGAGCTGCTCGAGGGCGGCATCGAGTTGCACCGAATGCGGCGTCGACAGCACCGGGTTGCCGGCCACGGTGACCAGGGCGCGCAACCTGCCTTCGCCCGGGGCGGTGATCTCGTCGGCCAACGTGCCCACCGGGTACTCGCCCATCACCTCGGGCAGGCCCTTCACCCGGGTGTGGCCGCGGCCCGTGGTGAACCCCGACCCGCTCCCCGACCGGCCGCGGGTGCTGGCGCCCCCGGCTACCGGCATCGCGAACATCGAGCCGCCCGGACGGTCGAGGTTGCCGGTGGCGATGTTGACGACGTCGATGAGCCACGAGGTGGTGGTGCCGAACTCGGTGGTGGTGGTGCCGATGCGTCCGTACACCGCGGCCGACGGCGCGGCAGCCAATTCACGCGCCACGGTGCGGATCTCATCCGCGTCGAGCCCGGTGGCCGCAGCCACCGACTCGGGCGTGAAGCGGGCGCAGGCAGCGAGCACGGTGTCGAGACCGCGCAGGTGTGGGGCCACGTGGTCGCCCACTGCGACCAGGCCTTCCTCGGCAAGCACCGCCACGATCGAGGCAAGGAACAGGGCGTCGGTGCCGGGCCGGATGGGCAGCCAGCGGTCGGCCTCTTCCGCGGTGCGGCTGCGACGTGGATCGACCACCACCAGTCGGCCGCCGCGCTCCCGGATCGCCTCGATCCGGCCCGGGAAATCGGGCGCTGTGCAGAGACTGCCGTTCGACGCGTACGGGTTGGCCCCGATGACGACGAGGTAGTCGGTGCGATCGAGGTCGGGCACCGGCACCGACACCGGCGTGCCGAACACGTAACCGGTGGCCACCTGGCGGGGCATCTGGTCGACGGTCGACGCGCTGTAGCGCTGACGGGTGCCGATGCCCTGCAGCAGCGACCGGTTGAACGTCATCGCCGACAGGCTGTGCGCGCTGGGGTTGCCGAGGTACACCGCCACCGACTCGCGCCCGTGCCGCTCGATCACACCGCGCAGCCCGTGTTCGACCTCGGCCCACGCCTCGGCCCAGTCGACCTCGACGTGCACTCCCCCGCGCTTCACCAGCGGCCGGCGCACCCGATCGGGGTCGTCGTGCAGTTGCTTGAGGGTGGAGCCCTTCGGGCAGAGATAGCCGTGGCTGAACACGTCGTCGCGGTCGCCACGGATGCGCACCACCTGCGGTCCGCGCACCGACACCTCCAGGCCGCAACCCGCCTCGCACAGCGGGCAGGTGCGGTACGCGGTGCGGGTGTCGGCTGCTGCAATGACGTGGTCGGTTGGCATGACTGGCATCATCGCACCCATGCGTCGCCTGCATCCGTACCCGGCCGACCACGTCACCGTTGCCGATGCGTACGCCATCGACCGTCCGCGACCCGTCAACCGGCCGTGGCTCGGCCTGTGCATGGTGTCGAGCCTCGACGGCACCACGGTGGTGGAGGGCAACTCGCGCGCCCTGTCGAGCGAGGCCGACCTGGCGGTGCTGCTGGGTCTGCGGCGCCTGGCCGACATGATGCTGGTGGGCGCCGCCACCGTGCGCATCGAGGGGTACGGCCCACCCAGCAAGCCGGGCCAGCGGGTGGGCGTGGTGTCACGCAGCGGCGATCTCGACTACTCGAGCGAACTGTTCACCAGCGGCGCAGGGTTCGTCGTCTTGCCGGTCGACGCCCCCGAAGTACCCGTCGACAGCATTCGCGCCGGGCACGGCTCGGTCGATCTGACCGCCGCGCTCGAACAACTCGACGCCGACTTCATCCAGGTGGAAGGTGGTGCCGTGCTGAACGCCGCCCTGGCCGAAGCCGACCTGATCGACGAGTTGAACCTCACCGTGTCGCCGCTCGTGTGCGGTGGCAGCGGGCCGCGTGTCACCTCGGGCGCGCTGCCGCTGCTGAACCGCATGGACCTCGCCCACGTACTGGAAGACGACGGATTCTTGTTCACCCGCTACGTGCGCGCCCGACCGGCGGGCTGAGCCCGGTCAGTCCGGGTTCGCCTGCAGCTTCTTCAGCAGTACAAGTTCGCGCTGGAAGTCGGCCGCCGCGTCGAAGCCCTTGTAGACGCTGGCGAAGCGGAGATACACCACCTCATCGAGGCTTCGCAGCCGCTCGAGCACGGCCCGGCCGACGATCTGGGTGGTGATCTCGTTGCCGACCAGCCGCATCTCATCCTCGACGTCTTCAGCCAAGTGCTCGAACGCCTCTGGTGCCACGGGACGGCCCTTGGCCGCTGCCGCGACGCCGACCACGATCTTCGCCCGGTCGAACGGCTGACGCACACCGTTCGATTTCAGCACCACCAACGGCACCTCTTCGATGCGCTCGTAGGTGGTGAACCGCTGGTTGCACTGCAGACACGAGCGCCGCCGACGGATGGACGCGCCCTCGTCGGCCTCTCGCGAGTCGATGACCTTGGAGTCGTTGGTCTGACAGGACGGGCACCGCATGCGCTGCCCACGCTACTCGCCGCCCTCTACGGCAGCACGATCTGCTGGCCCGTCTGGATGGTCGCGCCGCCGTTCACCTCGACGAGCAGGTCGACATAGTCGGCCTGGCTGAGGCCGCCGTGGAACTGGGCGGCGAGCGCCCACAGGGTGTCGCCGGGTTGCACCAGATGGGTGCGCATCGAACCAGTCGTGCTGCCGTGGTCGGCACGGCCGGAGGTGGCGGCCAGACCGACCACGCCGACCATCGACAGCACGAACGCCGCCAGCACGAGACGACGACGCCGATACGTCGACCTGCTGGGGGCGGGTGTGGCGTACCGGGTGGGGACCCGGACGACGAATCCGTCAGCTGCCCGACGGGTTGCCGCCGGGGAACGCCGTGCGAGTGCCTGGTGCTGGGGAGCGGAGATGAATGCTGCAGACATCGGAAACCTCGTTTGAGACAGCGGACCTGAGCGGACCTGACGAACGCTTGTTCGGCAGTATGGACGAACAGTCGTTCGGTTGTCAACCTCTGCATCGAACATATGTTGCCGAACGGGT
>JBIKLX010000021.1:0-27159 GCA_044359565.1 Ilumatobacteraceae bacterium | reverse complement strand
GATGGCGCTGATCTGGCCGGTGGGGGCGCGCACCACGATGGCCTGCTGCTGGCGGTAGACCACCTCGCCGAGCACCTCCACCTCCGGCGGCAGGCAGGCGTTGGTGGGCGCCTGGCGGCTGGCGGCGGGCACAGTAGCGGCGTACTCGACCAACTGGTCGGGTGAGTCGACCGGTGTGGTGTTACCGGGGCTGGCGGCGCCGTCGATCGAGCCGATGGTGGGCGGCGTGGTCGATTCGGCGGCGGCGGCCGTGCTCTCGGTGGCGGCAAGGGTGTCGACGCCACCAGGAGCAAGCGTCTCGGCGGTCGCCGTCATCACGCCGGGCTCGGCGGCGGCCTTCGGGGCGGATTCGAACTGCCCGGCGTCGGCGGACTCGGCGGACTCGGCGGCCGTGGCCGACGCTGGCTCGACGGCCACGTTCGTGCTGTCGTCGCTGGAGCGGCCGATGTTGCCGGCGACGATGCCGACGCCGGCCAAGACGACGATGGCGGCTGCAGCACCTGTGAGCCAGCGGTAGCGACGCTGACGCCGGTCGGCGAGCGACACGACCTGGTCGGCGGTGCTGCTCACCGGGGTGGCGGCCGGACCGGCGACTGCTGCTGCGGCGGCGGCTCCAGGTGTGGCCTGCAGTGCATCGAACTCGGCGAGTGCCGCAGCGATTGCGCCTTCGCGGGCGTCGGCGGGCACCGCCACGTCGCGCAGCGAGGCGCGGATGGGCAGCCACACGGCGTCGCTCGGGGCGTCAGGGTCGCGGATGTCGTCGGTCATGGTGCAGGTGTTGGACGTTCGGCCGAATCGATCTGGTTCCCGGCGGTGAGAAGTTCGGCCAGTGCGGCCCGACCGCGGGCGATCCGGCTCTTCACGGTGCCGAGCGGTAGATCGAGCGATTCGGCGATCTCGGCGTAGTCGAGGTCGGCCACATCGCGCAGCACGAGGGGCACGCGGAAGGTCTCGGGCACCTGGGCCAGGGCGGCGTCGAGCGCCATCCGGTCGGCCACGGCCTCGACCCGCGGCCCGGCGTCGGGGTCGACGACAGCCGATTCGTGCCCGTCGGCCCGGTCGTCGACGAGCGCGGGTCGGCGGCGTCGGCGACGCAGTTCGTCGAGGCTTGCGTTGGTGGCGATGCGGTAGGCCCAGGTGGAGAACGACGAGCGGCCGTCGAAGCGGCCGATGCTGCGCACGATGGAGATGAGTGCGTCCTGGGCTGCGTCGGCTGCGTCGGCGTCGTTGCCGGTGATGCGTCGGCAGACGGCGAAGATGCGGTCGTAGTGGCGGCGCAGGAGGGTGTCGAGTGCGGCCCGATCGCCGCCGGCCGCGGCCTGAACGAGCGCGTGGTCGTCGAGCGTCATCCGGTCGCCGCGAATCGGAGTTCGCTGATGGTGCCCCGGTACGGGTTGTCGCCGCTGCAGGAATCGGATGCGCCGAGTTGTCGCATCAGCACCAGCACATGCCGGGCAGGGGTGAGCAGCGGCACCTCGAGTGTCTTGGCCGTGGTGGCGTTGGCGCTGGCGATCGACTCGCCCCAGTCGCCGATCGACACCGGCGCGGCCTCGCCCGTGCTGGCGTACACCTCGACGATCCAGGGGGCGCTGGCGATGTCGATGGTGAGTGTGCCCGCGGCCAGTGCGTCGAAGGTGGCGACCAGACCGACGCCACCCTTGCCGCCGAGGTACTCCGACGAGTAGCACACCGTGTTCCAGCCGGTGGATGGATCGCCGTCGACGGCGGCGGCCGCCTGGTCGTCGTTCTCCTCACCGTCGCCGTCCGGGTCGAACGCGGTGACCGAGGCGATGGCCGTGCCCACCAGCGGCGTGGCGGGTGCGGGGGTGGTGACCACCGCGGCAGGGTCGACCGTGGTGGGAGGCACGAACCCTGCTGCGTCGTCGTCGCCGAGTTGGTTGACGAGCACCGCTACGAGCACGGCGGCGGTGAGGAGGAGCGCCCCCACGAGCAGCAGCGACGGACCGCGACGCTGCTGGTATCGGCGGTTGGGTTGCTGGCGCACCCGCTGGGCGCCGGTGGGGGTGCGGTCGCGGCCGGTCCGTGCCGCAGCTGCACCGGAGCGCACCGGTTGGTAGCCGCCAACGGCCTGGGGAGGCCGACCCGAGGGGCCCACGGGGCTGCCGGTGGCCGGGTTGCCTGAACGGGGGGTGGCGTCGAGCACGCGCGGGGCACTGAGCGTGTACTCGCTGCTGAGCGCAGGCTCGGGCGGGCGACTCTGGATCTCGGCGATCGCGGCGCGTACGGCTGTACCACTGGCATAGCGCTGGTCGGGCCGACGGGCCAAGAGGCGATGGATCAGTTCGGGCAGACCGCGCGGCAGGGTGGGCCGTAGTCGGGTGATGTCGGTGGGGTCGCGCTGCAGGCGGGCGAGCGCCGTGTCGGCGTCGTTCTGGCCGAGGAACGGCACCCGGCCGGCGAGGCACTCGTACAGCACGAGGCCGAGCGAGTAGAGGTCGGCGCGACCGTCGAGGCGTCGCCCGCGCACCTGTTCGGGCGACAGGTACTTGGCAGTACCCATCATGATGTTGTCGTTGGTGAGGTCGTCGTCGACCGACGGCTCGAGGCCCTTGGCGATGCCGAAGTCGGTGAGCAGCACCCGCCCATCGGGGGTGATGAGGATGTTGCCCGGCTTCACGTCGCGGTGCACCATGCCGGCCTGGTGGGCGGCATCGAGTGCGGCAGCCACACAGGCCCCGATGTGCATGGTGAGGTCGGGGCTGAGCCGCTTCTGATCGTCGAGCAGTTGCCGCAGGCTCTTGCCGCTGATCAGTTGCATCACCACGGCCTGGCGGCCCGACTCTTCGATGGCGTCGTAGACGGCGACGATGTTGGGATGGTTCAGTTGAGCGACGGCGATGGCCTCGCGTCGGAACCGTTCGGCCACCACCGGGTCGTGGGCGAGGGTGGGCTTCAGCAACTTCACCGCAACCTGGCGCGACAACTGCAGGTCGGTGGCCACCCACACCTCGGCCATGCCTCCTTGCGCGAGACGTCGATCCAGGCGGTAGCGCTGGGCGAGCACGGTCGGCGGAGGCGACGGGGGACTGGTGGTGGCGGACATGTCCGGACGTGAACGCTAGTGGTGTGGGCTGCGGCGTGGTCGGCAATCGGCCGAGGTGGGTCGATCACTCACGATGGCGGCAGGCTACTGGGGGTCGGGAGACTGTCTCGCTGCAGGGTGGCGGGGGGCCACCTCGTCGGCCAGGGCGCGCCGCTTCGCCGCTCGCCAGTGGCGTAGCCACCAGGCCATCACCACCAGCACTCCGGCACCGAGGAGCAGTTGGCCCACGCCGGCGAGCGAGTTCACCCGGGCGGTGAGCACCACCTCGGGCACCACCTGGCTACCGGGTTGGGCCGGGGTGAACACCCGGAGAAAGACGCTCGACTTGCCATTACTACGGGCCTCGGCCCGAACTCGCACAGGTGTATCGGCTGCTGGCGCCAGTTCGACGGTGGAATCGCCGTCGGGGAAGTCGATCTTCGCCGAGTCGAGTTGGAGACGGACGGTGATCGGCGTGCTGCAGCGGTTGGTGAGCGTGATCGGGATGACGCTGCTCCGACCGGTGAGGGTGAACGAGTAGGGGTCGGGAGCGACGACGCAGTCGCGTACCTCCTGGAACTGTGCGCGCAACTGCTCGACCATGGCGTCGGCCTGGAGGTCGTCGATTGCTGTCGACGGCAGGGCGTGCACCACGGTGACCCATGCTGCGACACGACTGTCGTCGCCAGCCAGCATGCTGGCTGATTCGAAGGTGTCGCCCGCGATGGCGTCGGCCAGGGCGAACCGCTCGGTGAGATCGGGCCCGGCGTCGGCGGGGAGGCTCACGACCACCGGCCGCCCGTCGAGCAGCAGTCGGTCGATCGATGCGCTGAGATCGCCGAGCGAGGTGAGCGCGAGCCCCGGCGTGGAGCTGAGCAGAGGGGCGAGATGGGCCAGGAGGGCCGGGTCGATGACGCCCAGGTCGTCGCGTCCCAGCACGAGGCCGTGTCGGGCGGTGATGCCACCGTTGCGGTCGATCTGGGCGGCGATCACCAGCAGTTCCGCAGTGATGTCGATGGCACTGACGAGCGGATGCTCCGTCGAGGTGAGTTGTGCAGCGAGATCGGCATCGACCACGGCGATGGGCACCGTCGAGCCGTCGCCGAGATCGGCACCAACCAGCTGCGTGGTATCGGTGAACCCGCGTAGTGACCCTGGGAGCGGCTCGTACAGCCGATACGGCATGACCATCAGCCGGGTACCGAGGTTGCGTTGCAGCAGGGCGCCGTCGGTGCTGATGGCCGCGTCGACGACGTCGACCGATCGATCGACGGCGGCGCTGGGGAGGAGCTCGGTGAGGAGGTCTTCGCCCTCGCGGAGCAGTCCGACATAGGCGTCGGGGCGTTGGGCTCGGGCAACACTCGACGGATCGAGGGGAAGGCGTGGGTTGGCCAGCAGATCGCTGGCCGCCAGTGCAGGCAGCAGGGTGGTGGCCAGATCGGGTCGTGCATCGGCAGCGGCGCGTACCGACGACGGATCGACGAGCACCGCAACCGCGGCAGCATCTCCAGCGAACGCTGTGAGGCCGGTCGCGAGGGCCGCGAGTTCGTCGAGTGTCTCGTCGCTGCTCGACACGTTGCCGTCGAGGCCGATGATGGGCGGGGTGACCTGCTGCATCACCACGCCCACGGGCAGCACATCGGCACGGTCGGGGCCATCGGCGCCAACGCGTGCCACGAAGGTGCCGAGCGACGCCGCCGACCGAGTGCCGTTGCGGAGGTCGACGAGCAGCGTGATCACCCCGGTGGAGGGGAGTTGCAGCGCGGCCGCGGTGTCGTCGACCGACTCGGTGGGCACGGTGAGCGCGAGTTGCCCCGGCACACTCAGGTCGACGGGCGTGACCGCGGTGGCGGGGTCGAGCGACAGTCGCAGGCTGTCGACCACCCGCGGGAGCGAGCCGTTGCGTGCGTCGTCGAACACCGCGCGGTCGACGATGGGCACATGGCTCGTCACGACGACCGACCAGTCGCTGTCGAGGTCGGTCGGGTCGAACCCTGGTGGCAGCGACACGGTGAGGGCGAGCGGCGCGTCGGGCCCGACGACGAATTGCTGGGCCACCAGTCCGAGCGCTCGGCCATCCTCTCCGGCCGCAGCAGGGTTGTCGCCGGTGCGTGCAGCGTCAGCAGGGCCCGCGGCGATTGCCAACGAGCCCGCCGCCACGACCGCGGCGGTGACGCACCGACCCAACCGTGCCCCCCGATCCGTCATCGGCTTGTGAACCCTTCGTACACCCGGAGCCGTTCGGGCAGACTGCGGAACCCGAGCCGGCGATACAGCGCGAGCGCCGCGTCGTTGTCGGTGTGGGTGTTGACGAACACTCGGGTCACCCCGGCTCGGCGCATCCAGGTGAGGGCATCGCCGAGCAGGGTGGTGGCCAGGCCGCGGCGGTGCGCAGCGGGGTGCACCGAGAGCCGTTGCACGTAGCCGATCGACCCCGACCGACCGGAGATGAGCGAGCCCGTCACCTGCCGGTCGACCTCGACGACCCGGGCGCGGTGGCGAGGGGTGGCGCTGCACACATCGGCCAGCATGCCTGCGTCGAGCCACCAGTACTCGCCGAACGCTGCTCGGTCGATGGCTGCGGCGGTGGGGAGATCGGACGAGAGCATCGCGCGCAGCGACACCCCCGGAGCGCGGCGGGGTAATCGAGGCAGCGGTGCGTCGAGTTGCAGCAACTCGAGCTCTTGGACGCACCGCATGCCCGACACCTCGGCCTGCGCGGCTTGCCGCGCGCTGAGCGCCCCGGTGCGCACACGGAGAAAGCCCAGTTCGGCCAACTCGTCGCGCCACTGCCGGTAGTGCTCGGCCATCGGAACGGCGGCACCGTCGAGAACCACCAGCAACGCCATGGCCGGATCGCTCGGGCACGGGGCGGCACGAGCGGGTAGTGGTGCCGAACGCAGCTGGCACGACTCGGGGTGAGCGCCGCCGGGCCGCGCGCTGACTGGGCGCGCGGCCGTAGACCGGCGGAACAGTCGCGGCACCGAGCTCATCAGGGTTCGACGGTAGCGTCGGGACCGTGACCGTGCTGTTCAGTACCCACGCCGCCTATCTCGAGCACCTCGCCGGGCCGCGCCATCCCGAGCGTCCCGAGCGGCTTCGTGCCGTGCTGGCCGGGGTGGAGCGCGAGGGGCTGATCGAAGCACTCACGCCCCTCGCTCCCGAGCCCGCCACCCGCGCCGATCTCGAGCGTGTGCACCCGGTGCCGTACCTCGACCGGATCGAAGCCATCTGCGCCGGTGGCGGCGGTCGGCTCGACCCCGACACGTATGCCGGCCCGCAGTCGTTCCGCGCCGCCAGCCTTGCTGCTGGTGCCGGCCTCACCGCGGTGGCGGCCCTGTCGGCCGGCCGCGGCGACGCGGCGTTCTGCGCCGTGCGGCCGCCGGGGCACCATGCGACACGCGACGAGTCGATGGGGTTCTGCTTCATCTCGAACGTGGCCGTCGTGGCCGCATCGCTGGCCGACCGCGGCGAGCGGGTCCTCATCGTCGATTACGACGCACATCATGGCAACGGTACCCAAGCGGTGTTCTACGACGATCCCCGGGTGCTGTTCGTCAGCCTCCACCAGTGGCCGCTGTATCCGGGCTCGGGTCGCGCCGACGAGATCGGTGTCGACGCGGGCGAGGGCTACACGATGAACATCCCGGTGCCGCCCGGCGCTACCGGCGACGTGTACCTGCGAGCCATCGACGAGTTGGTGTCGCCCCGTGTGGCGCAGTTCGAGCCCACCTGGCTCATCATCTCGGCCGGCTTCGACGGTCACCGCGACGATCCCATCACCGAACTCGGCCTCACGTCGGGCGACTACATCGCCATCACCCAGCGCGTGCTGCAGTTCGCTCCTGCCGGTCGGCGCATCGTGATGCTGGAAGGTGGCTACGACCTCGACGCGCTGGCCAACTGCAGTGCCGGTGTGGTCGGCGTGCTGGCCGGCCTCGACCCGCAGGCGCCGTTCGCCACCGAGCGGGCCACATCGGGTGGGCCCGGCTCCGCGCAACTCGAGCGCGCCTTCGCGGTGTGGCGCGACCGCTGGTGATCCCTGACCGTTTCGCCCCGGTGCTGCGCGAGATGCAGCCGCTCAGCGACCGCTTCGCCGCGGCCGGCCACCGCTTGTTCCTGGTGGGCGGCACGGTGCGCGATCTGCTGGTGGGCGAGCTGCCCGACGGCTACGACCTCGACGCCACCACCAACGCTCGCCCCGACGAGATCAAGCGCCTGCTGCACGGCTGGGCCGACGCCATCTGGACCCAGGGCGAGCGGTTCGGCACGATCGGCGCCCTGAAGCGCACCGAACTGCCTGACGGGCCGGTCGTCGAACGCACCTACGAGATCACCACGCACCGGGCCGAGGTGTACAGCTCGGATTCGCGCAAGCCCGATGTGTCGTACGCCGACGACATCGAGATCGACCTGTCGCGACGCGACTTCACGGTCAACGCGATGGCCCTCGAACTCACCACCCCCGACCCGGTGCTGGTCGACCCCTTCGGCGGCGCCGTCGATCTGCTCACCAAGGTGTTGCGCACGCCGCTGTCGCCAGCCGAGAGCTTCAGCGACGATCCGCTGCGCATGCTGCGGGCAGCGCGGTTCATCGCCCGGTTCCAACTGCAGCCCCAGCCCGACCTGGTCGAGGCCGTGCGGTCGATGGCCGAGCGGCTCGAGATCGTGTCGGCCGAGCGCATCCGCGACGAACTCGACAAGCTCATCGTCGTACCGTCGCCCACTGCCGGGCTGTGGTTCTGTGTCGACACCGGCCTCGCCGACCACTTCCTGCCCGAACTGCCGGCGATGCGACTGGAACAGGATCCGATCCACCGGCACAAAGACGTACTCACCCACACCCTCGCGGTCATCGAGAACGTGCGGCCGCTGGCCGACCAGCGGCCGGGGCATCCACCGTTCGATTTCCGGCGCACCCGACTGGCAGCGCTGTTCCACGACGTCGGCAAGCCGCGCACCCGGTCGTTCGACAAGGGCCGGGGTGTTTCGTTCCACCACCACGACGCGGTGGGGGCGAAGATGACGCGCAAGCGCCTGCAGGCTTTGCGGTACTCGACGGCCGACAACGAGGCCATCACCGCGCTGGTGGCGCTGCACCTGCGGTTCCACACCTACCAGATGGGCTGGAGCGACTCGGCGGTGCGGCGCTACGTGCGCGACGCGGGCGACCTGCTGCACGAACTGAACGTGCTCACCCGCTGCGACTGCACCACCCGCAACGAACGCAAGGCCATCGCCCTGGCAAAGCGGATGGATGCCCTCGAGGAGCGCATCGGCGAACTGGCCGAACGCGAGGCTCTGGCGGCGCTGCGCCCCGAACTCGACGGTGTGGAGGTGATGGCCCTGCTGGGCATCGGCCCGGGCCGCGATGTGGGTCGGGCGATGGACTTCTTGATGGAGATCCGCCTCGATGAGGGCGAACTGGGCAAGGAGGCCATCACGGCTCGCCTGCTCGAGTGGTGGCAGTCGCGCTGAGACGCGCACCCGGACCCGCTGGCCGGCCGGGCCGGACGTACCGGGTCAGACGCCTTCTTTGCGGGCCCGCAGCAGCAGCACGGTGGGAGCCGTGGCGTCGCGGGCGGCCAGCGGGGCCAGTTCGTGGATGACGTCGATGTGGAAGTTGGCCCGCTCGAAGCTCATGTACAGCTCGCTGATGGAGCGGGCGGTCTCGCCGTAGCGGTGCTGAGGCGCAGCGATACCGGCGTCGAACATCGCGGCGACCGGGTGGGTGATGGCCATCACGAACGCGGCGTTGGGCTTCAGCACGCGGTGCACCTGCCGGGTGAGGCGGGGCAGGTCGTCGATGTCGTCGAGGGTCTGGGTGGCGATGACGAGGTCGACCGAGGCGCTGGTGACGAACCCCAACTCGACCAGTTCGCTCTGGTGGCACTCGACCCGCACCTCGGCTTCGTCGGCCCGGTGGCGCAGCGAGGCGATGCGGTCGGCCGATGGGTCGACCACGATCGACTTCGCGCCGGCGAGTGCCAGCGTGACGGCGTTGGGTGTGATGGTGGGTGGTGTGGGCCCCACCCCGAGTTCGAGCGTGCGCTTACCACTCACGTCGCCGCAGAGACGCAACTCGTTGTCGTCGGCGACACCTCGTCCGAACCAGACACTGTGCATGCGCACAGTGTGACCGATGGGGAGCGGCGATGGGCGCATCCGGCCCTCGGTGCGCCCGATAGCGTCGGCTGACATGGCGACCAACGGCGAACGAACGGGCTTCTCGGCCGGGTCGTTGCGCGGTGCGGCCGGCGTGGTCGACCATCGCCTGGCCCGGCGTCACCTCGTGAACGAGTACCGGCGCGGGCGTCTGCGGCGCGACCAGATCTGCGACGCCCACCCCGAACTCATCAGGGCGGCGCGCAACGTGGGCACCGAGAGCCGGTCGGCCTGCCCCATCTGCGCCGAGCCCGAACTACGGCTGGTCACCTATGTGTTCGGCGATCGCCTGCCGTCGCACGGGCGGTGTGTGGGCACGGCCAAGGAGATGGCTGCGCTGAACCAGCGCTCGAGCGATCTCACCGCCTACGTGGTCGAGGCATGCGTCGCCTGCCGGTGGCACCATCTGCTCCGTGTGCTGCCCGTCGGTTCGGGCCGTTCGCGTCGCAGTGCCGCCGGCGCCTGACACCCGTCGGTTCGGTTCGGGCGCTCAGAACGGGTTGTAACCGAGACGGTTGCGCACGGCGATGGCTTCACCGATGTGGGCGTTGGCGTGGCCGAGCATGGGCCACTGCACCAGCCAGTGCACCGGGCGGTCGCGCCATATCGACAGCAGCCAGCCGAATTCGGCGGTGTCGAGTGCGGCCTGGTGGGTGAGGCGACGGGTGCTGTCGGGGACGCTGTCCATCGCCATCGCCGACAGTCGCTGCAGCCACTGGTCGGTGGCGTCGAACACGGCGCCCGCGTAGTCGACCAGCGCAGCGGGTAGCAACGCGGCCGACACCGCCTGGTCTTCGCGTTCGGTGAGCCCGGCTCCGGTGGAGACCACCGCAGGGTCGAGGCCGAGCGCCTCGACGTGCTGGGCGAACAGCGGTGGGCGGTTGCGCACCGCCGTGTGCAGGGCCAGGTCGTGGTGGCGGACGAGGTGCAGCACCAGCCAGGCGATGCTCGAACCGCCCCCGTCGGCCTGCTCGGTCCAGCGTTCGGTGGGCACCTTGGCGAGTACGGCACCGTCGAGGCGGGCCCGCATGTCGCGGTGGGCGTCGAGCAGCCAGGAGCGCAGATCCACGCCGGCGACCGTAGTGGTCGGGGAAACCGTCGCGCACCCCTCGGATACAACAGGTGCCATGTGGCGAAACACCCGTTACGCTTGCCGAGTCATATTCACCCTGCCCCGTTGTGGGGCCCCGTCGTGTAAGGCACGTCGGGTCCGAAGGGAGGTTCCACACGCATGATGCGTGCCTATGAACTCATGGTCATCATCGATGGCGATCTCGACGACACTGCCGCTCGGGCATGGGTCACGTCGATCACCAAGTCGATCGAGGCAGCAGGTGGTTCGATCCACGGCAAGGCCGATTGGTGGGGTCGACGTCAGTTCGCCTACCAGATCAACAAAAAGGACTTCGGCTACTACGTCGTGTTCCAGTTGCACGCCAAGGGCGGCGCACTGAACGAACTCGAGCGTTCCTTCCGTATCGCAGACGACATCGTCCGCCACAAGCTGCTCCGTCTCCCCGATGCCGAGGCTGCGCGCCGCGGTATGGGCGAGACCGCGGCCTGACCACACCGCACCATCCACGAAGGAGGCCGTCATGGCCGATACCAACATCACCGTCGTCGGAAATCTCACCCGCGAGCCTGAACTGCGGTTCACCAACGGAGGCAAGGGCGTGGCCAGTTTCGGCATCGCCGTCAGCCGCCGCTACCAGGTGAACAACGAGTGGCAGGAGAAGACCTCATTCTTCAACGTCAGCGCGTGGGACAACCTGGGCGAAAACGTCGCCGCCACGCTCACCAAGGGCATGCGTGTCATCGTGACCGGCCGCCTCGAGGTGCGCGAGTACGAGGCCCGCGAGGGTGGCAAGCGCACCAGCGTCGACATCATCGCCGACGAGATCGGCCCCAGCCTGCGCTGGGCCCGGGCCACGGTCGAGCGCACCGAGCGCTCCGATGGTGGCCAGGGCGGCGGCGGCGGCAACTACGGCGGTGGCGGCCAGGGCGGCCAGCGTGGCGGCAGTTCGTCGGGTGGCCAGCGTCCTTCCGATTCCGTGTACGGCGACGAAGAGCCGTTCTGATCACTCACCCCATTCGTCATTCCTGAGGAACAACCATGACCAGCAAGAAGAACAAGGCTCGTGCACCGCGCGAGACCAACAAGAAGATCAAGAAGAAGACCAGCGTGCTGGTCACCGACAAGGTCGAGTACGTCGACTACAAAGACGTCAACCTGCTCCAGCGGTTCGTGAGCGACCGTTCGAAGATCCGCGGCCGCCGCGTCACGGGCAACGATGTGCAGCAGCAGCGCGACATCGCGAACGCCATCAAGAACTCCCGCGAGATGGCGCTGATGCCGTACACCAAGCGTGTGTCGCAGACCCGCGCCGGCCGACCGCCCCGCGACGGCGACGACCGTCCGCGTCGTCCCCGCGACGAAGAGGCCGCTACGCCCCCGGTCGAGGCCCAGGTCGAGGCTGTCGAGACCGACGCGACGGACGAAGTGGAGGCCTGATCATGAAGGTGATTCTGCGTTCCGATCTGTCCGGTGTGGGCAAGCGTGGCGACATCGTCGAGGTGTCGAACGGTCACGCCCGCAACTACCTCCTGCCGAAGGGTCTGGCCCTGGTGGCCACCGATGGTGCCGTCTCCCAGGCCACGTCCATGCGCCGTGCCCGCGATCTGCGCGATGCTGCCGACCGCGAGTCGGCGCAGACCATCGCCAGTGTGCTGGTGGCCAAGACCATCACCATCACGTCGAAGGCCGGCGCCGAGGGCAAGCTCTATGGTTCGGTCACCACGGGCGACATCGCCCAGGCCATCCACGAGCAGGCCAACATCTCGATCGACCGCCGCAAACTGCACGTCGATCCCATCAAGACGCTGGGCACGTACAGCGTGTCGGTGAAGCTGCACTCCGATGTGCAGTTCCCCGTCACCCTCGAGGTCGTGAAGAAGTAGTCGTCCACACGGGCGGGCAGTTGTCCCCCGGTGCATGTCGCGTTGTACACAGCGGCGATGACACCATCGTCGCAGCGTGAGGGGTCCGCCCTGGTTCGGCGCGTCCATTCACCGGTAGCTCGTCCACAGCCCCTGTGCGTTGTCCCCAGGAAAGACACAGGGTCGTACCCCTAGCGATCCACATGCCGCAGCGACGAAGGTGGTGATCCCATGGCCTCACGTGACGACGATCGTTTCTCCCGCCGCCGCAGCACCGCTGCCCCGACCCGTTCCGACGGTCGGGTACCGCCGCACAACCTCGACGCCGAGGAGAGCCTGCTCGGCGCGCTGCTGCTGTCGCGCGACGTGGTGGGCACGGTGGCCGAACTCGGTCTGCAGGTCGAGCACTTCTACAAGCCCTCTCATCAGCACATCTACGCCGCTGTGCGCGGGCTGATGGCGACGGGTCAACCCGTCGATGTCATCACCGTCGCCGACGAGTTGCGCCGCAACGGTCTGCTCGACGAGATCGGTGGCGCGCAGGCACTGCTCGAGTTGCAGAACGCCACACCGGCGGTGTCGAACGCCTCTCGGTACGCCAAGATCGTGCAGGACACGGCACTGCTGCGCCGGATGATCAGTGTCGCCAGCGAGATCGCTGAAATCGCCTACGACGAACCCGACGACGTCACCAAGGCGCTCGACGAGGCCGAGACCAAGGTGTTCGAGGTGGCCGAGGACCGGGTGATCGACACCACCCGTCCGCTCAGCGAGCTGCTCACCCCGGCGTTCGACAAGTTGCAGGAGACCTACGACCGTGGCGACGTCATCACGGGTACGGCCACTGGGTTCAACGACCTCGACGAGATCATGTCGGGCTTGCAGCCATCCACACTGAACATCGTGGGTGCTCGTCCGGCCATGGGCAAGACCGCCTTCGGCCTCGGCATCGCCACCCATGTGGCCACCACGGCGAAGAAGCCCGTGCTGTTCTTCTCGCTCGAGATGGGGCACGCCGAACTCACCCAGCGCATCTTGTCGTCCGAGGCGCGAGTCGACTCGCAGAAGCTGCGGACCGGTCGGCTCGTCGACACCGACTGGTCGAAGATCGGCCGGGCCCTCAACCGGCTCGAGGTGCCGCTGTACCTCGACGACAACCCGCGCGTCACCGTGATGGAGATCCGTGCCAAGGCCCGGCGGATGAAGGCCCGGCATGGCGGCCTGGCCCTCGTTGTCATCGACTACCTCCAACTGATGAGCGGCGGCAGCAACTCCGAGAACCGCCAGTTGGAGGTGAGCGAGATCAGCCGAGGCCTGAAGATCTTGGCCCGCGAACTCGACACGCCGATCATCGCCCTCAGCCAGCTCAGCCGAACACTCGAGACCCGCGCCGACAAGCGGCCGATGCTCGCCGACCTGCGCGAGTCAGGTTCACTCGAGCAGGACGCCGACGTGGTGATGTTCCTGTATCGCGACGAGGTGTACAACCGCGAGTCGCCCGACAAGGGTTCGGCCGAGGTGATCATCGCCAAGCACCGTTCCGGCCCCACCGGCGTCGTGCGCCTCGTGTTCAACGGCGCCTACACCAAGTTCGACAACGCCGCGCGCGGTATCTGAGCAGTTCTGTCGGCACCGGGCAGGCACCGGGGCGGGCATCCGGTAAGGCACCCGGGCGAATCGACCGAACGGGGTGAGGAATACACCGGTTGCAGCGACGAACATGCCGATCATGGGTGCTCGTCTGCCATCGATCCCATCGCTGGCGGGAGCATTGCGCCCAGCGTCCGGCCACGTGGTGGGCGAGGTGTTCGCCGGCATCGCCCTCGCCGCACTCTGTCTGCCGCTGAACATCGGCTACGCCGAGGCCGCTGGCCTGCCGCCAGTCGTGGGCATCTACGCGACCCTCGCCCCGCTCGTGGTGTACGCCCTCACGGCCGGGTCGCGTCATCTCGTGATCGGTCCCGATTCCACCATCGCCGCGCTGCTGGCGGCCACGGTGGCGCCCATCGCGGCATCGAGTGGTGCTGAGCCGATGGCGTTGGCCACTGCGACCGCGATGCTGACCGGCGCGATCCTGGTGGTGTTCTGGGCGCTCCGGCTGGGCAATCTGGTGCGGTTCCTGTCGAAGTCGGTGCTCGTCGGCTTCATTGCTGGGCTGGCGCTCGAGGTGCTGCTGTCGCAGGTGCGCAAGATCATGGGCGTGTCGGTGGAGGCCGACGGCTGGTTCGCCGAGGCGTGGGCCCTGGTGCGCGAGGTGCCAGAGGCGTCGTGGGCCAGTGTGCTGGTGGGTCTGTCGACTATCGCCTCGCTGCGCGTGCTGAAGCGGGTGGCGCCGAAGTTGCCGGCGGCGCTGATCACCCTGATCGTGGTGACCGTGGTGGTATCGCTCACCGACCCCGACGGCGTGGCGGTGTTGGGCGAGGTGCCGTCGGGGTTGCCGCACCTGGGGCTGCCATCGGTGCCGGCCTCGGCCTGGCTCGACCTCGCACCCACGGCGTTGGCGATCGCCGTGCTCACCATTGCCGAGGGGCTGTTGATGGCCAAGAGGTCCGCCCGGTCGAACGGTGAGCAGTTCGCACCCAATGGCGAGTTGTTCTCGATGGGTGTGGCGAATGTGGCGGGCGCCATCACCGGGGCGATGCCCTCGGGTGCCAGCGCCTCGCGCACGGCGGCAATGGGCTCGGCTGGTACCCGTAGTCAGGTGCCCTCGATGGTGGCTGCCGCTGCGGTGGTGGCGATCGTGCTGTGGTTCACCGAACCGGTCGGCCGCCTGCCCAGCGCAGCCCTCGCCGGCTTGGTGGCCAATGCGGTGGTGGGCACGATCGAGACCGCCGAACTGCGGCGCCTGTGGCAGGTGCGGCGAAGTGAGTTCGGCATCGCCCTGGGGTGTCTGCTCGGGGTGTTGGTGCTCGGTCCGATGGCGGCGGTGGTGTTCGCCACGCTGGCCTCGGCCGTCGACATGATGCGCCGGGCGGCCGACGCACCGTGGGCCAGGCTCGGGCCGTCGGCCGACGATCGCCGCGTGGGGCGATATGCGGCGACCGACGCAACGGCAGCCCCGGTGGGCCTGCGAGTGATCCGGCCCGGCGGGCCACTGTTCTTCGCCAACGCCGACGAGTTGCTGGCTGTCTTCGAGGACGCTGCGTCCGATCCGGACACGGTGTGGCTGGTGCTCGACCTCGAGCAGGTGTCGGACATCGATCCAACGGCCGCCGATGCCCTGGCCGACGGGATCGCCGCCGTGCGGGCTGCGGGGCGGGTGGTGGCGATCAGCCGTGCCACCCAACCGATCACCGCGCTGCTCGAGCGGCAGGGCGTGCTTGCCGCAGTGGGAGCCGAGCACCTCTACGGCACCAACCGTGCTGCTGAGGTCGCCTACCGCGCGGCCTCGGGGCGGATGCCCTAGTCGATGAGGCCGGCCGTGCGGGCGACGTCGACCGCACCGCTGCGCGTCGTGGTGCCGAGCTTGCGGTAGATGGCGACGGTATGCGTCTTCACCGTGTTGCGCGACAGGTAGAGCCGTTCGGCGATCTCGCCCACGCTGAGGTGTGTGGGCAGGTACTGCAGCACACGGAGTTCGGCGGTGGTGAGCGACGACGGTCCGAAACTGGCGGCATGGCCGCCGGAGGCGACCGAGCGGCGGATGTCGGCGATCTGTCGAGCTGCAGCGCGGGCGTCGGGCATGGCGGCGAGGAACACCTCGGCCTCGTCGAGCAGGGTGGTGGCCTCGACCGTGCGGCCGGCGAGTGCGCTGGCGCGGGCCAACGCCAGACGGGAGATCAGGTTGAACCAGGGACTGACCGGCGCGAAGCCACTGAGCTGCAGTCGGGCGAGCTGGTGGGCGTCGGCTGCCTCGTCGAGTCGGCCCTGGCGAGTGAGAACGAGTGCCCGCACCGCCGTGATCGGGCACGCCCCCGGCAGCGACCACCGCTCGCCGAGCGCCTGTGCGCTCTCGTCGCTGCACACTGCGGCCGCCTCCCAGTCGCCGAGGTCGACGTGCACCAGAGCGAGGATGGCGAGCGACAGGCCGCGCATCAGTGGCCGACCCTCGCTGCCGGCGACCGCCTCGCGCAGCAGTTCGACGGCCCGGTCGGCGTTGCCGCGCAGCGCGTACGAGGTGGCCTCGAGGGCGCACGAGAACGGATGCCAGAACGCTCCCGACCGCAGCCGCGCTCGCGCGTACGCCGCCTCATCGGCCATCTCACCGGCAGCGAGCCAGCCGATGCTGGCCCGCGCCACCGCCAGGGCCACCGAGGGGTCGCTGCTCGTCGCGTCGTCGGGCCGCTCGGCACCGATGGCCACCATCGCCTGTTCGAGCAGCGTGAGCGCGTGTGCGCCGTCGCCGGCGACGTGACTGGCGTGGGCGCCGGAGGTGAGCAGCAGAGGTCGGGCCAACAGGTCGGCACGCGAGAACCAGCCGAGCCAGCGGTCGAGCGTGGCCTGACGGCCGAGGTTGATGTACATCGGCAAGTAGCGCACGACGAGGTGCGCAGTCCGGTCGACGTCGCCGGAACGGGCGGCGCACGCCACGGCGAGTTCGGCCTCACCGCGTTCCTCGTGCCAGGCGCTGGCAAGCTTCAGTATCGCCGCCGCCTCACCGGGCTCGCGCCGCTCGAGTTCGGCGGTGAGGTACTCAGACAGCAGATGGTGGAGCCGGTACCACTGGCGCCGCTCGTCGAGCGCGATGACCAACAGGTTGCGGCGATGGAGGTCTTCGAGCACGGCAGCAGAGCCGCGGCGGTCGAGGAGGTGGTCGCACAGCGGGCCCGAGAACCGTTCGAGGGGCGCTACCCGCAGCAGCAGGTTCGCGACATCGGGCCCGACGCCCGACAGCACGACCTCGGAGAAGTACTCGACCATCACTCGGGTGTCGCCAGCGATGTCGAGGGTGGCACGGTCGCCTCGGTCGCCTCGGTTGGCACGCCGAGCCAGGGCAGCCAGATACAGGGCCAACGGCCACCCCTCGGTGCGTTCGGTGAGCAGCGCGGCCTCGTCAGGAGCGATGTCGACGGCCATGGCCGCGTACATGGCCTCGACCGTGGCCGTGCCGAGCGCCAGGTCGCGCTGGCCGATCTCGACCACCGTATGGCGGGTTCGCCAGCGGGCGAGGGGCAGGGAGGGAAGTGCGCGTGACCCCAGCGCCACCAACGAACCGGTCGGCAACTCGTCGACGATGACGGTGAGGGCGTCGAGCGCCTCGAGCGAGGTGAGTTCGTGCACATCGTCGAGGATCAGGAGGAACGGGGTGCGTCGAGCGGCGAGCATGCGGGCGAACCGGTGCGTGGAAGCCGAGGCGATGGACGCGCGCTGGTTGGCCAGGTCGGCGCGTACCTGGGGGTCGATCGGTTCGAGTTGGTTCAAGACGTAGGCGACATCGCCGAGCAGCACCGATGCCTCGTTGTGAGCGCGATCGATGGCGAGCCAGGCGCTGGGCCGGCCGTCGTTTGCCGCCAGGTCGGCCAGCAGGGTCGACTTCCCGTATCCGGCTGCTGCGGTGACGAGCAGCAGGTCGGGTTCGTTCGCCGCGATGTGTCCGAGCAGGTCGGTTCGGGCCACATGGCCCCGCCGGCGGCGAGGGGGGTGCAGTTTCGAGGCGACGGCGAGCGGTTCGGCGGGCACCATGCCGATGCTGCTGTCGACCCGCTGAACCATGGCCGCATGCTACCGGCGACCCTGTTTTGGGTCGGGTGACGGATGGCCCAGTCACCCGATCTGGGGCATGTCGTGGACCCCTCGCCGGGGGGATCATCTGGACTCCACGTCGACGGAGGACCCATGGCCGACCAACCGAACATCCTGATCATCTGGGGCGACGACATCGGCGTCTCGAACCTGTCGTGTTACAGCGACGGGGTGATGGGGTACCGAACCACCAACATCGACCGCATCGCCGCCGAAGGTGCCCGCTTCACCGACTACTACGGCGAGCAGAGTTGCACCGCGGGGCGCGCCGCGTTCGTGACCGGTCAGAACCCGTACCGCACCGGTCTCACCAAGGTGGGTATGCCGGGCGCGCCGATCGGCCTGCGCGACACCGACCCCACCATCGCCCGGGCGTTGCGGGCCAACGGCTACGCCACCGGCCAGTTCGGCAAGAACCACCTCGGCGACCGCGACGAGTTCCTGCCCACCATGCACGGCTTCGACGAGTTCTTCGGCAACCTCTACCACCTCAATGCCGAAGAAGAGCCCGAGCAGCGCGACTACCCGAGCGAGAGCGACTTCCCCAACTTCCGCCAGCGCTTCGGCCCCCGTGGCGTCATCCATTCGTGGGCCAACCCCGACGGCACCCAACGCATCGAAGACACCGGGCCGCTCACCAAGAAGCGGATGGAGACCTGCGACGAAGAGTTCCGCGACGCGGCGATCGACTTCATCAGCCGGCAGCACGCAGCCGACAAGCCGTTCTTCGTGTGGTTCAACAGCACCCACATGCACTTTCGCACGCACGGCAAGCCCGAGAGCAAGGGCCGCGCCGGCCGGTGGCAGTCGGAGTACCACGACACGATGCTCGACCACGACGACGTGGTGGGCGACCTGCTCGATGCGCTCGACGAGATGGGCCTGAGCGAGAACACGATCGTGGTGTACTCCACCGACAACGGCCCGCACATGAACACCTGGCCCGACGCCGGGATGACCCCGTTCCGCAGCGAGAAGAACTCGAACTGGGAGGGCGCGTATCGCGTGCCCTGCCTGGTGCGCTGGCCCGGCCGCATCGCGGCCGGCACCGTGCTGAACGGGATCATCAGCCACAACGACTGGTTCCCCACCCTGTTGGCGGCAGCAGGCGTCACCGACATCGTCGATCAACTGAGGGCGGGCGGCGAGTTGGAGGGCAAGCACTTCAAGGTGCACCTCGACGGTCACAACCAGTTGCCCTACCTCACCGGTGAGGCGGACCAGAGCCCACGGCAGTACTTCTTCTACGTCTCCGACGACGGCGACCTCACGGCGATGCGATTCGACAACTGGAAGATCGTCTTCCTCGAACAGCGCGCCACGGGCACGCTGAACATCTGGGCCGAGCCGTACACCCACCTGCGCGTGCCAAAGTTCTTCAACCTGCGCACCGACCCCTACGAGCGAGCCGACATCACGTCGAACACCTACTACGACTGGCTGCTCGACCACGCCTGGTTGGCGGTACCGGCCCAGGCCTTCGCCGCCCAGATGCTGGCGAGTCTGGCCGAGTTCCCGCCCAGTCAGAAGCCGGCGAGCTTCACCATCGAGCAGGTGGTGGCGAAGTTGACGTCGGGCATGCCCAGCGCGTGAGCGACATCGCGTCGGGCGACCCGACCGCGCCGGTTGGGGCGACCCCGCCACATCCGAGCGCGGTCTGGGTGCCCGGCGGCATGTTCGCGATGGGTTCGGACCGGCACTATCCGGAGGAGGCGCCGGCGCACCGCGTGCGGGTCGACGGCTTTGTGATCGCCCGCTTCCCGGTGACCAATGCCGAGTTCGCCGAGTTCGCTGCGACCACCGGGTATGTCACTGTGGCCGAACGCCCACTCGACCCCGCCGACTACCCGGGGGCACCGGCCGAGAACCTGGCACCCGGATCGATGGTGTTCACCCCGACCGCCGGCCCGGTCGACCTGCGGCACCTGAGTCAGTGGTGGACCTGGACGCCGGGAGCGTCGTGGCGACACCCCGAGGGACCGCGCAGCACACTCGACGACCGCGGCGATCATCCGGTGGTGCACCTCGCCCACGAGGATGCTGCGGCCTACGCCGACTGGCGAGGCGGTGCGCTGCCCACCGAGGCCGAGTGGGAGTTCGCGGCCCGGGGTGGGCTGGAGGGAGCCGAGTTCACCTGGGGCGACGAGCGCCGGCCCGGCGGCCGGATCATGGCGAACACCTGGGACGGGCCCGACTTCCCGTGGCGCAACACCGGTGACGACGGCTGGGAGCGGACGTCGCCGGTGGGCGTGTTCCCGGCCAACGGATACGGCCTGCACGACATGGCAGGCAATGTGTGGGAGTGGACCGACGACTGGTACACGAACCGCCATTCCGCCGACGCTGACAAACCGTGCTGTGTGCCCGTGAACCCACGGGGCGGCGATCTCGACGCAAGTCTCGATCCGGCGCAGCCCCAGTTCCGGATTCCGCGCAAGGTGATCAAGGGTGGTTCGCACCTGTGCGCCGACAACTACTGCATGCGGTACCGTCCGGCGGCCCGGCGCCCGCAGATGATCGACACGGGCATGAGCCATGTCGGTTTCCGTGTGGTGTGGCGGCCAGCGACGACCAACGACCGACCGGGGGAGGACCCGCGATGACCCGTTCCGATCTCCTGCTGCCGTCGTGGCGCGAGGGCAGCACCCGGGATGCGCTGCTGAACTTCCTGGAAGCATCGGCATCGCTCGCACCCGCCGATCGAGTGGCCACGTTCGACAACGACGGCACGTTGTGGTGCGAGCGGCCTGCCTACTTGCAGTTCCTGTTCTTCGTCGATGCCCTGCAGCGGGCAGCCGAGACCGACCCGTCGTTGCGAGATCGGCCGGAGTTCGCTGCTGTGCTGAGCAACGACCAGGGGGCGATCGGCGAGTTGGGCCTGGCCCGGGTGGGCATGGCACTGAACGGTCTGTTCGCCGGGCTGACCCCCGAGGCGTTCAGTACTGCGGCTCGCGAGTTCGTCGACCGTGCGGTGCATCCGGTGCTCGGCTTGCCGGCTCGTCGGACCGTCTACCAGCCGATGCTCGAGTTGATCGAAGCGCTGCGCGGGCATGGGTTCGCCGTGTTCGTGGTGAGCGGTGGCGGCACCGAATTCGTCCGTGCGGTGAGCCACGACCTGTACGGCGTACCGCCGGAGGGAGTGGTGGGAACCCTGGTGCAGCACGAAATGGTGCGGCGTGCCGACGGCGGCCCCGAACTGCGGCGCACGAACCTGCTCGACGGCGATGCCAACGAGGGCGCGGCCAAGGTGACCCGCATCCAGAGCCACCTGGGTCGCCGCCCCGTGTTCGCGGCCGGGAACTCGGGCGGCGACCGCGAGATGCTCGAGTGGGCAACTGCGGGCGAGGGCCCTTCGATGGCGTTGGTGATCGATCATGACGACGACCACCGCGAATTCGCCTATCAGGGCCGAGCCGAGAGCTTCGTCGAGAACGAGTCGATCACCGAGGTGGCCGCCCGTCTGGGCTGGACCGTGGCGAGCATGGCGAACGACTGGACGACCGTGTTCCCCTCTGCCGACTGAACCCACTCGGAGGAGGAGGACGCGCTGCGCTGGCCTCATGCCCACTGCTGTGCCGGCGGGCCGGTGGTCATGAGGAGGGTTCCGTCGCGCGCCCGGATGGTGATGGCTCGGTCGGCATCCATCGTGAGTCGCCATCGTTCTGCGTGCAGCCGGTCGTGGTGGTGCCGGCACAGTGGGAGGAGGTTGGCGAGGTCGGTGTGTCCGCCGTGTTCCCAGTAGTGGATGTGGTGGGCTTCGGTGATCGATACATGCCGTGCGCAGCCGTGGATGGCGCAGGTTCGGTACATGGCCCGGAGAGCCCGTCGTTGTCGAACACTGGCGTGTCGTCGGTTGCGGCCGTGGTCGAGTTCGACCGGCCGGGTGAGTGACTGGACGATCTGGTCGTAGCTGGGCACCGGGTCGCCCTGTAGCAGGACGACGCCGTCGCGGTTGACGACGACCGGCACGAACCGTGCCCGTCCTGCGATGCCGCGGATGGTGTCGATGGGCAGGTCGATGCCCGGTCCGCAGTCGACCTTCGAGTGGGCGTGTCGGCCGTTTTCGAAGGTCTGTTGGTCGATGACGACGATGACTTCGGGTTTGCCGATCGCACCGGCCGCGCCGGTGATGAGGTCGATGAATGCGTGGGCGCGGTGCCAGTCCATTGCGTCGAGCGGGTCGGTGGGGCATTCCGGTGGCCGTGGTTGGTTGAGTCGGGCGTGGAGTTGCTCGTTGAGGAGGTGTTGGTAGACCGCACCGAGTTCGGGGTCGAGTGTGAGATTCGTTCTGACCATCCCGGTGTTCGGGTCGACCCACACCCGGCATCGGTTGTCGCGTTTCTGGCGTTCCAACCGCCGTTTGCCGTCGTCGGCTTCGATGAGCCGGATCTCGCATTGCAACCAGCCGCGGAACTGTTCGACCGTCGCCCGCTGCGAAATCGCGCGGGCGACCAAGTCGGTTTCCAACGCGCGCAGGGCGGGCTGCAACCGCGACTCCAACGACCGGACCGCCGCGGTGAACGCGTCGAGATGCTCACCCGACAAGCGGCCCTCATCCATCGACGCCTTCAACTCAGGCGCCTGCGCAGCCTGCTCCGCACGCTCGAGCGCGCGCCCCGCACCCCCAGCGGAGCGGCCGGTGGCACGCGCGTTGATCGCCGCCGGATCCACCCCCGGGCACTGCGCTGCGAGTTGCCGCAACCGTTGGTTCAGATCGATCTCACGTGCCTGCAGAAACCGCTGCAACCCGGCCACGTCGGACAGCAGCATCGCCACCGCCACCTCATCCACCACAGACACATCCGCGTCGGCGATACGACGGAACCGGTCGAGCGGGGTCACGCATGTGACACCCCCAGCAGATACTGACAACACACCTGTGCTCACACGCACCTCCCCACACACCCGCGAACCACGCAGGCCACCAGCAACCGATCGACATGACGGGAACCCAACGGGCTCGATCTGGTTCCGAGGGGAAGATCGGAACACGGAAAACCCTATACGTACACCAGTTCGTATGCCAACCCGGCCGACGAAGAAATTCGCCGCCTCGTCGGATCAGAGGGTGTTGGTGATGGCGCCGGTTTCGGCGCCCTGCACCAGCCGGGCGTACTTGCCCAGCACTCCGCGTGTGTAGCGGGGCGGCAGCGGCGCCCACGACGCACGGCGGCGGGCCAACTCGCCGTCGTCGACCAGGAGGTCGAGCGCCAGGTCGCGCACGTCGATGCGGATGGTGTCGCCGTCGCGGACGAACGCGATGGGGCCACCATCGACCGCCTCGGGCGAGACATGGCCGATGCAGAAGCCCCATGTGCCGCCGCTGAAGCGGCCGTCGGTGATGAGCGCGCAGTCGGCGCCGCGACCGACGCCCTTCAGCGCCCCGGTGATGGCGAGCATCTCACGCATGCCCGGTCCGCCCTTGGGGCCCTCGTAACGGATGACCAGCACCGTGCCGGGTTGGATGGAACCCGTCATGATGGCCTCCATCGCGCCGTCCTCACCGTCGAACACGCGAGCCGTGCCCTCGAACAGCATCTGGTCGTCGGTGAGGCCGGCGACCTTCACCACCGCGCCCTTCGGGGCGAGCGAGCCGGACAGGATGACGATGCCACCCTCGGCGTGGATGGGCTGGTCGAGCGGGTGCACCACCACACCGTCGGGGGCAGGCGGGTTCAACTCGGCGAGATTCTCGGCCATCGTCTTGCCGGTGACGGTGAGGCAGTCGCCGTGCAGCAATCCACCGTCGAGCAGCATCTTCAGCACCACCGGCACACCGCCGATGCGGTCGAGGTCGCTCATGTGGTAGCGACCACCCGGCTTCATGTCGGCGATGTGCGGCACCTTCGCGGCGATGCGGTTGAAGTCGTCGAGATGCAGTTCGACACCGGCCTCGTTGGCGAGCGCCAGCAGGTGCAGCACTGCGTTGGTCGACCCACCGAGTGCCGACGTGATGGCGATGGCGTTCTCGAAGGCCTTCTTGGTCATGATCATCCGTGGCGTGATGCCGAGGCGGAGCAGGTTCACCACGGCCTCGCCGGCGCGGCGGGCGTCGTCTTCACGACGGCTGTCGACAGCCGGCGGCGACGCCGTGCCGGGCAGCGACATGCCGATCGCCTCGGCGATCGAGCTCATCGTGTTGGCCGTGAACATGCCACCGCACGCGCCCTCACCGGGGCAGGCGTGCCGTTCGATCTCGGTGAGCTCGTCTTCGGTGATGGTGCCGAGCGCACAGGCACCCACGGCCTCGAACACGCTGGTGATGTCGAGCGCCCGGCCGTCGTACTGGCCGGGCAGCGTGGAACCGTTGTAGACGAACACGCTGGCGAGGTCGAGCCTGGCCGCCGCCATCAGCATGGCCGGGATGCTCTTGTCGCAGCCGGCCAGGCCGATGAAGCCGTCGAGCCGTTCGGCATGGACGACGGTCTCGACGGAGTCGCAGATGACCTCACGGCTGACGAGCGAGGCGCGCATGCCCTCGTGACCCATGCTGATGCCGTCGCTGACCGTGATGGTGCCGAACTCCATCGGGAACCCACCGGCGGCGCGCACACCGACCTTGCTGAACTGGGCGAGTTTGCGCAGCGTCATGTTGCAAGGCGTGACCTCGTTCCACGCCGAGGCGATGCCAATCTGCGGCTTCACCCAGTCGTCGTCGGTCATGCCGACGGCGCGGAGCATGGCGCGTGCCGGCGCCTTCTGGATGCCGTCGGTGACGTCGCGGCTGCGGGGCTTGATGTCGACTGGGGTGTCAGCGGTTTCGGACATGGCCACACGCTACCGCGGCACCCGGAGTCGCTACCCTGCCGCTGATGCCCGAACCTGCCGTGAGCCCCGACGACATCGCCGCCGCCCTGCGGCGCACTCGCCACCACCTCCGCCGCACCCCGGTGCTACCCGTCGACGCCGGCGAACTGGGCCTGCCGACGGCAGCGGTGCTGAAGCTCGAACTGCTCCAGCACACCGGCTCGTTCAAGCCGCGGGGCGCGTTCAACCGAATCGTCGCCGCGCAGGAGGCGGGTGAGGTACCCGCTGCCGGCCTCATCGCAGCCTCGGGCGGCAACCACGGCGCCGCCGTCGCGTACGCAGCGGCGCGACTGGGCCTCGCCGCCGAAGTGTTCGTGCCGTCGAGCAGCCCGCCGATGAAGCGCGACCGCATTGCCTCGTTCGGCGCAACAGTGCACGTGGTCGAGGGGCTGTACGACGATGCCCAGGCCGCTGCCGATGCCCGCCAGGCCACGACCGGCGCCCTCACCGTGCACCCGTACGATCACCCAATGGTGGTGGCCGGACAGGGCACCCTCGCGGCCGAACTCGACGAACAGGTCGACGGCTACGACACGCTGGTGGTGGCCACCGGCGGAGGCGGCTTCACCGCCGGTCAGGCCGCGTGGGTACGCGACCGGGTGAAGGTGGTGAGCGTCGAGCCCGAGACCAGTCGCTGCCTGCACGCCGCGTTCGAAGCCGGTGCTCCCACGCCCGTCACCGTGGCCGGTCTGGCCTCGGATTCGCTCGGTGCACGTCGCCTCGGCGAGGTGCCGTGGTCGATCGTGCGCCATTTCGTCGACGTGGCTGCACTGGTGAGCGACGACGAGATCCGCGCCGCGCAGCGCGCCCTGTGGCAGCACCTCCGCCTCGTGGCCGAACCCGGCGGTGCTGCCGCCCTGGCCGCACTGCGATGCGGTGCCTACGTGCCCGAACCGGGTGAACGGGTGGTCGTCGTGGTGTGCGGCAGCAACTGCGACCCCGCCACCGTCACCTGAGCCCTCAGCCCCAGACGCGCGTCACCGACGTGGGGTGCAGACGCAGCACCACGATGTTGTCGTCGGCCCACAGCGCGCGCAGCGCCGCGTTGCGCTCGCCCTTCTCGTAGCGGTCGATCATCGCGTGCGTGGCCTGCTGGCCCAGGTCGTCGACGACCGTCACGGTGCCACGCACCATGTAGCCGTCGTTGTCGCCCGGCAGACCACCCACCGCAAGAGCGGCCTGCGGGCGGGCGAGCAGGTTGCGGGTCTTGCGCGACCCACGGTCGGCGATCATCACCAGGTCGTGTCCACCGCCGTGGGCCACCGCCACGTCGTACCAGATGGGCACGTTGTGGGGCACGCCGTCGGCACCGATCGAGGCGAGATAACCGAATCGCGGGGCACGCAGGAACTCGAGCGCAGCATCAGTGAACATGGGCAACCTCCGTCGGTTGGTCGAGTCGGGCAATCGGATCGGTGAGTCGGGGACGGGCGACGGCGAGCACCGCGAGACAGACGCCGAGCGACACACCGCTGGCCACGGTAACCGCCCGCAATGACCAGCGATCGGCCAGCTCCCCCTGCAGCAGCACGCCCACCGGATAGGCCATGCCGAGTACGAAGTTGTTCACGATCATCGCCCGGCCGCGCACCTCGGCCGAGGCCGAGCGTTGGGTGATGTTGGTGCAACTCGACAGCGTCGCCATGTAGCAGCCCGCCAGCACCACCAGCGTCAGCGCCGCCGACCACAGCGACGGGGCGAGACCGTAGAGCACCAACGTCGGAGCAGTGACCACCGCCGCCGTGCGCAGCACCTGGCGGGTACCCCAGCGCGCGGCGAGCGATCCCATCGAAGCACCCGCCACGACCGCGCCGATGCCCTGTGCCGTCACGAGCAGGCTGGTGCCGTGCTGGTCGGCACCGAAGACGTTGGTGGCCATCTGCGCCGACAACCCCATGAACGGCGATCCGAGGAACACGGCCAGTGTCATCACCGGCAGCATCGCCCGCACCGCAGGAGTGACGCGGACGAACGCCAACGCATCGCGCACCGCCACCCGCACGGTGCGCTTCACACCGACCCGCCGTGGCACAGGCGCGGCGAGCACCGCGGCGATGACCGCCAGGAAGCTGGCCGCGTTCACCCACAACGCGGTGGGCACCCCACCGACGGCGATGGCGATGGCCGCTGCTGTGGGGCCGAGAATGCGCCCGAGGTTCCACTGGGTACTCGCCAGGCCGATGGCCCCGACGAGATCTTCGGGCGGCACCAGATCGGGCAGGATCGCCTGGAACGATGGCCAACTGATGGCCGAGGTGCAGCCGCCCAGCAACGACAGCAGGGCCAGGCGACCCGGTGTCGCGTGCCCGCTCGCCACCAACATCGCCACCGTGGCGGCCACCACGGCGAAGCCAGCGTTCGCGAAGGCGATCACCTTGCGGCGGTCGAAGCGGTCGGCCATCGCACCACCGACCGGGCCGAGCAATGCGGTGGGCACGAAGCCGGCCGCCGCCACGAGGCCCGAAGCCCCGGCGCCCGAGGTGTCGGCCACGTAGTACGACAGCGCTGTGGTCTCCATCCAGGTA
>JBIKLX010000152.1:0-7787 GCA_044359565.1 Ilumatobacteraceae bacterium | reverse complement strand
TGTCGGGCTTCGCTGCGATCGACTACGCCTGAGGCCCGTCGAGCCCGGCTGCCTTGCGCAGCAGGGGCTCGGGCAGATCAACCGGCGTGATGCGAGCGCCGCCGCGTGCGTTCACCCGGCAGGTGATGATGGTGCACTCGCGCCCGGCGTGCTGGCCAACCACCCGGTAGCGCGTGGCCGGGAAGTAGAACCGCGACACGTTCTGCATCACGGTGCCGATCTGCACCACGCAGGCGCCCGGGCGGGGCGGCACCTCCACAGCCCGGTCGCCGAGGCGTACCTGCAGACCGCCCCACTCGTCGTGGTGCGTGAGGGTGAACAGGTCGCGGTCCTGGCGGATGCCGGTGGTCTGCCGGGCACGGACACGCTTCGTCTCAGCCGTGGCACGCACGGCGGCCACGACGAGGTCGGGTTCGGGCGACACGAACGAGTCGAACCGGTCGATGGTCTGCCCGAGCGTGAGGGCCAGGCCACGTGTGAGCCAACGGGCGACCCGCGCCATCTCTGCGGCCCACAGCGTGGTGAGCGGCGTGATCTCCTCCGGGGCCACGATCGCCCGCGACCGCTCGATCATCTGCGTCACCAGTCGCTCGTCGACACCGTGCCCCTCGAGGTACAGCGCCCCGGTGAGGTGCGCTGCCATACGCAGGTCGTCGACGAACGCCAGGCCCGCCGCAGAGTACGGGTCGGCGATGAAGCCACGGATATCGGCCACCGGCAGCGCAGGCTCCACGGCGTGCATCGTAGGGCGAACGGCACCACCGGGTCAGCAGCGATGACCGACGCTGCCGGCAGCGGTTCCAACAACGTTTTCGAACCCGGTGTTGGCATCGAACTGGTGTACGTGTATCGTGGCCGCTGGTTCCGATCTTCCCCTCGGAACCAGATCGAACCCCGTTCGTGGGTTCCCGTCGTCTCGATCGGTTGCTGGTGGCCTGCGTGGTTCGCGGGTGCGTGGGGAGGTGCGTGTGGTGTCAGTATCTACTGGGGGTGTGGCATGCGTTTCCCCGCTCGACCGGTTCCGCCGGGTTGCCGACACGGATGTGTTTGTGGTGGACGAGATCGCGGTGGCGATGCTGCTGTCCGACGTGGCGGGGTTGCAGCGGTTCCTGCAGGCACGCGAGATCGATCTGAACCAGCGGCTGCGGCAGTTGGCCGCGCAGCGTCCGGGTATCGATCCGGAAGCGATCAATGCCCGGTCGATGGGCCGGTCGGCCGGGAACGCCGGTCGAGCGGTGCGCCGTGCGGACGAGGCTGCAGCGGCACCCGAGTTGAAGGCATGCATGGACGAGGGCCGGTTGTCGGGTGAGCATCTCGATGCGTTCACCGTTGCGTTGCGGTCACTCGATCCGAGGTTGCAGCCCGCGTTGCGCGCGTTGGAGGCCGACCTCGCCGCGAGGGCAGTCGTCGAGCGGGCGACGGTGGAACAGTTCCGGGCCTGGTTGCAGCGAGAGGTCCGGTCGATCGAAGCCGACGACGGCACACAACGCCTCGAGCGTCAGAAACGTGCGGCGCGGTGCCGGTCGTGGACCGACCCGAACACCGGGATGGTCATGAACCGGCTCGAGATCGACCCCGAACAGGGTGCGGTGTTCCTGCAACGCCTCAACGATCAACTCGAAGCCCGTCTGCACCGACCACGGCCGCCCGAGTGCCCGTCCGATCCGATCGACGCGATGGACTGGCAACGCGCCCAAGCATTGATGGATCTCGTCACCGGGAAGGCGTCCGCGGTGGGGAAGCCGGAAGTGATCGTGGTCATCGACCAGCAGACGTTCGAGACCGGTCGCCACGCGACGTCTCGCGTGGATTGCGGGCCCGGGATCGACCTCCCCATCGACACCATCCGCACCATCGCCGGGCGCGCACGGTTCGTGCCGGTCGTCGTCGACCGCGACGGAGTCGTCATCCTGCAGGGCGCCCCGGTGGCGAGTTACGACCAGATCGCGACGTCACTCACTCGCCCGGTCGGGCTCCACCACGGCCGTGGTCGACGACACGCCAGCACCCGACAACGACGCGCGCTGCGTGCGATGTACCGAACGTGCGCCATCCCCGGTTGCACACGACACGTGTCGATCACCGAGGCCCACCACATCCACTGGTGGGAGAACGGCGGACGAACCGACCTCCACAACCTGATTCCGCTCTGTCGACACCACCACGACCGGCTCCACAACGACGGCTGGCGGCTTGCACTCGCACGCGACCGAAGCCTCACCGTGAGGGCACGCGACGGCACCACCCTCATGGCCACCGGACCACCGGCCCAGCAGTGGGCGTGAGCCCTGCACCGTGGCCTCTACCCGGGTACGCCCGGTGCGGTCAGTCGCGCTGGACGAGGCTCGAGGCGCGCCGGGTGAACCAACGCGGGCTGATGCTCGTGGCGCCGGCGAGTCCCTTGTAGATGGCGCCGGGCACCGACAGGGTCTTGCCGCGGGCGACGTCGTCGAGGCCGGCTCGGGCCACCACGTCGACGTCGAGCCAGGCGAACGACGGATAGTTCGTGGCGTACGACTCGGTGCTGCTCACGCTCTGGAACTCGGTGCGAGTGAGGCCTGGGCACAGTGCGGTCACCTTCACCCCGGTGCCGCGGGCCTCTTCGTGGAGGCTCTCGGTCAGGCTGGTCACGTAGGCCTTGGTGGCGGCGTACACCGCCAGCTTGGGGGCCGGCTGGAAGCTGGCGACACTGCTGACGTTCAGCAGGTAGCCGCGGCCACGGGGCACGAACGTGCTCAACGCGGCGTGCGACAAGCGGGTGAGGGCGGTGATGTTCAACGCGATCTCACGCTCCAACCGGTCGGCCTCGAGTTCGTGGAACACGCCCGACGTGCCGAAGCCGGCGTTGTTCACCACCAGGTCGATCGGGTCGATGTCGCTGGCGATGCGGGCCTCGACCGCACGCACACCCTCGGGCGTGGTGAGGTCGGCCGCCAGCACCTCCACGCTTGGGAAACCGAGAGCCAGTTCCTCGAGTCGGTCGACACGGCGTGCCACCACCACCTGCGGAATGCCGGCGGCGCCGAGGATGCGGGCCATCGATTCGCCGATGCCCGACGACGCACCCGTCACCAGAGCGCGCCGGAAAGGAAGTTTCGCTGCCATGGAGGCAGTGTATGAGCGGTGCGGGCGGGCCGGGCGAGGCGGTCATCCCACCCACTGGGCGGCGACCCGTCAGTGTGCGCCGGACGAAGAGGTCATCCCGCCACTGGGCGGCGAACCGTCAGTGGGCGCCGGGCGAGGCGGTGATGCCGCCGCTGGCGGCGAGACGGGCGTGGGCCCGGCTGAGTGCCGCAACGCCTTCGGCGTCGTGCTCGTGGCGCAGACGCTCCTCGGCACGCTCCTTGGCCGCCAGGGCCCGGGCGCGGTCGATCTCCTCGCCCAGTTCGGCAGCGTCGGACAGGATGCTGACGGTGTTGCCGCTCACCTGCACGAACCCACCGTGGATGGCGGCGTCGACCACCGTGCCGTCGGCCAGCGTGATGCGGGTGTGGCACTCGGTGACGGCACCCAGGAACGGAGCATGGCCAGGCAGGAAGGCGATCTCGCCACCGCCGAGGGTGCGCGTGATGACCTGTGTGGCCTCGCCGGAGAAGAGGATCCGCTCCGGCGAGACGACCTCGACCTGCATGGTGGCCATGGTCAGGCTGCGCCTTCCTGCAGCGCCTTGGCCTTGGCCAGCACCTGCTCGACACCGCCCACGTTCAAGAACGCCTGCTCGGGAACTTCGTCGAGCTCGCCGTTGACGATGGCCTCGAAGCTCTCGACGGTCTCGGCCACCGGCACGGTCTCGCCGCTGACGCCCGTGAACACCTCGGCCACGTAGAACGGCTGGCTGAGGAAGCGCTGCACCTTGCGGGCACGAGCCACGGTGAGGCGGTCTTCTTCCGACAGTTCGTCGAGACCGAGGATGGCGATGATGTCCTGCAGTTCCTTGTAGCGCTGCAGCGTCTCCTGCACGCGACGGGCGATGGTGTAGTGCCGGTCGCCCACCACCTCGGGCTGGAGGATGGTGCTGGTGCTGGCCAGCGGATCCACCGCCGGGTAGATGCCCAGCGAAGCGATCTGGCGGCTCAACTCGGTGGTTGCGTCGAGGAAGGTGAAGGTGGTGAACGGCGCCGGGTCGGTGTAGTCGTCGGCGGGCACGTACACGGCCTGCAGCGAGGTGATCGACCGGCCACGGGTGGAGGTGATGCGCTCCTGCAACTGGCCCATCTCGTCGGCCAGGGTGGGCTGGTAGCCCACGGCCGAAGGCATACGGCCCAGCAGGGTCGAGACCTCGGAACCGGCCTGCACGAACCGGAAGATGTTGTCGATGAACAACAGCACGTCCTGGTTCTGCACATCGCGGAAGTACTCGGCCATGGTGAGCGCCGACAGGGCCACGCGCAGGCGCACGCCCGGCGGCTCGTCCATCTGGCCGAACACAAGGGCGGCCTTTTCGAACACGCCCGACTCTTCCATCTCGATGCGCAGGTCGGTGCCCTCACGGGTGCGCTCGCCCACACCGGCGAACACCGACACACCACCGTGGTTCTGCGCCACACGACGGATCATCTCGGTGATGAGCACCGTCTTGCCCACGCCGGCGCCACCGAACAGGCCGATCTTGCCGCCAGCGAGGTAGGGGGTGAGCAGGTCGATGACCTTGATGCCGGTTTCGAACACGCGCTTCGACGGCTCGAGGGCCGCGAAGTCGGGGGCGTGACGGTGGATCTCCCACCGCTCGACCGAGTCGAAGTCGGCGTTGTCGCCGTCGAGCACATCGCCCCACACGTTCCACACGTGACCCAGCGTCTTGTCGCCCACAGGCACGCTGATGCCATGGCCGGTATTGCGCACGGCGGTGCCGCGGCGCAGACCGTCGGTGGGCTTCATGCAGACGGCGCGGACACGGCCCTCGCCGAGCTGCTGCGCCACTTCGGCGAGCACATTCACCGGCGTGCCGTCGACGATCACCGTGAACTCGAGCGCCGTGTTCAGTTCGGGCAGCGCGCCACGGGGGAACTCGACGTCGATCACCGGGCCGGCGATACCGACGACTCGTCCGTCCTTCAGGTCTGATTCGGTCATGGTCATGGAAGTTTCCTTGTGTCTCTGGCGCTCGGGGTTCAGTTACTGCCCGAGAGGGCCTCGGCACCGCCGACGATCTCCATGATCTCGGTGGTGATCGAGTCCTGACGGGCCCGGTTCATGATGCGGCTGAGGTTCTTGATGAGCTCTTCGGCGTTGTCGGTTGCGCTCTTCATCGCCCGCTGGCGGAAGGCGTGCTCGCTGGCGGCGGCGTTGAGTAGGGCTGCGTAGATGCGGGCCTCGACGTAGCGCGGCAGCAGGGTGTCGAGGATGGTGCCCGGATCGGGCTCGAACTCGAAGTCGGCGGCCACGCCGGCTGCGTCGGTGCCCTTGCCGTCGCCACCGGCCACGGTGTCGCGATCGAGCGGCACCAGCGGGCGCAGGACGACCTCTTGCGAACCGGCCGACACGAAGCGGGTGTAGACCAGTTCGACCCGGTCGAAGTCGCCCGCCACATAGCCGTCCATCACGAACTGGCCGATGGTCTTGGCGTGGGCGTAGGTGGGGCTGTCGCTGAACCCGGAGAAGGACTCGGCGATGGTGTAGCCACGGAACTTGAAGTAGCCCTCGGCCTTGCGACCGCAGGCCACCACGGCGTAGTCCTTACCCGCCAGCACATCGGCCTTGATCTCGCCTTCGGTGGCGCGCTGTACGCCGGCGTTGTAGCCGCCGCACAACCCACGGTCGGCGCTGATGACCACGTAGGCCGTACGACGCACCTGCTCGCGGCCCGCCAGCAACGGCGACTGCGAGGCGCCACCGGCAGCGGCGAGGTCTTTGACGACCTCGGTGATCCGCTCGCTGTACGGCACCGCAGCGGCAACCCGCTGCTGCGCCTTCACGATGCGCGAGGCAGCGATGAGTTCCATGGCGCGCGTGATCTTCTTCGTGGCCTGGACGCTGCGAATGCGTCCACGAAGAATGCGCTCCTGCCCACCAGCCATTACTGATGCCCTCGCTCGTCGGCCCTGCGGTTCTCCTCACGCGGGTGCGCCTCGTCGCTGGCGCTTCCCTCGGCTCGGTTCGCAGGGGTGGTCAACCGGATCATCGACTTACTCCGTCGCCAGCGTCTTGGCGCTCTCGGCCGCGCCCACCTCGGTGGCCGAGGTAGCGGTGGCATCGGCAGCCTTCGCCGCCGCGGTGGCCGCCACGAACTGCTCCTTGAACGACGCGATGACGCCGCCCAACTCGCTCGGCACATCGGCCTTCGGGTTCGAACGGATACCGGCCAACAGACCGCCCTGCGTGCTGCGCAGGTTCTCGAGCAGTTCGCGCTCGAAGCGGCGCACATCGGCCACCGGCAGGCTGTCGAGATAGCCCTTGGTGCCGGCGAACACGACGACCACCTGCTCTTCCACCGGCATCGGGCTGTTGAGCGGCTGCTTCAACAGTTCGACGAGGCGGTAGCCACGCTCGAGCTGGGCCTTGGAGATGGCGTCGAGTTCCGAACCGAACGTGGCGAAGGCCTCGAGCTCGCGGAACTGGGCGAGGTCGAGCTTCAAGGTGCCCGACACGCTCTTCATCGACTTGATCTGCGCAGCGCCACCCACACGGCTCACCGAGATGCCCACGTCGACGGCCGGGCGCACGCCCGACTTGAACAGGTTGTCCTGCAGGTACACCTGCCCGTCGGTGATGGAGATGACGTTGGTAGGGATGTAGGCCGACACGTCGCCCGCCTTGGTCTCGATGACCGGCAGGGCCGTGAGCGAACCCGCACCCTTGTCGTCGGACAGCTTGGCCGCACGCTCGAGCAGACGGCTGTGCAGGTAGAACACGTCGCCGGGGTAGGCCTCGCGGCCCGGCGGGCGGCGCAGCAGCAGCGACACCTGACGGTAGGCCTCGGCCTGCTTCGACAGGTCGTCGTACACGATGAGGGCGTGCTCGCCGTTCTCCATCCAGTGCTGGCCCATGGCGCAACCGCCGTAGGGGGCCAGGTACTTGAACGGGGCCGGGTCGCTGGCCGGGGCGGCCACGATGACGGTGTACTCGAGGGCGCCGTACTGGCGCAGGGTCTCGACCGTCTGAGCGATGGTCGAACCCTTCTGGCCGATCGCGACGTAGATGCACTTCACGCCGAGGCCGCGCTGGTTGATGATGGCGTCGATGGCGACGGTGGTCTTGCCGGTCTTGCGGTCGCCGATGATGAGCTGGCGCTGGCCACGACCGATGGGGGTCATCGCGTCGATGGCCTTGATACCGGTCTGCAGCGGCTCGTGCACGGGCTTGCGGCCCATGATGCCGGGGGCCTGGATCTCGACTCGGCGGGGGATGCCGCCGACGATGTCGCCCTTGCCGTCGATGGGCTGACCGAGGGCGTTCACCACTCGGCCGAGCATCGCGTCGCCCACGGGCACCGAGAGGATGCGGCCGGTGGCCTTCACGGTCTGGCCCTCTTCGATGTGGAAGCCGTCGCCGAGCACCACGGCGCCGATCGACTCCTCGTCGAGGTTCAGCGCCAGGCCCAGCGTGCCGTCTTCGAATTCGACGATCTCGTTCACGGCGCAGTCGGGCAGGCCGCTGACACGAGCGATGCCGTCGCCGACTTCGGTGACGCGGCCGACCGTGCGGGCCTCGAGCGAGGGCGCGAAGCCCTCGAGGTTGTTCTTCAGCGCAGCTGCGATGTCGCTGGCGCTCAGGGTGAGTTCTGCCATGGTGTTCTCGTGTCTCCTACAGGCGGGACTTCAGCTGGTCGATGCGGGTGCGGACGCTGC
>JBIKLX010000151.1:0-7883 GCA_044359565.1 Ilumatobacteraceae bacterium | reverse complement strand
CGGCCAGCGTGGCGGCCGCCGACGCACCGGCCAGGCCGCTGCCGACGACGATGACCTTGAACTTGCGCTTGTTGTTGGGGTTCACCAACTTCATGTCGCTCTTGTAGGTGTCCCACTTGTCCTCGATCGGACCGGCGGGCGCCTTGCTGTGCAGCTCGATGCTCATGTCTCTCTCCTGGACCGATCAGCCGACGATGCCCGCGAGGACAGCGACCGGGAACGACACGTTGCCGACCACCACGATGGTGGCGACACCGATGGCAATGGCTCGACGCCACTCGTTGAAGCGCGGGTTGTTCCAGCCCATCGACTGGAACAGGCTCCAGGTGCCGTGGAACAGGTGCACCCCGAGGGCGATGTTGGCGAGGATGTAGAACACCGCCACCGGCACGCGCTCGAAACTGCGCACGACGTTGGTGTACACCTCTTCTTTGACGAACTCGTCGCTGCTCCCGATGGTGTTGGTGACACCGAAGGTGAAGTCGAGCAGGTGCCAGACGATGAACAGCAGCACGACGATGCCGGTCATCCGCATCGTGCGGCTGGCGAAGCTGGCCACCTGGTAGTCGCGGGCACTCTGGTACTTCACCGGACGTGCGTGCCGGTTGAGCTGGGTGAGCGAATAGGCGGCGTGGATGTGCAGCAGCACCGCCGTGACGAGGCCGGCACGCAGGATCCACAGCACCGCACCCTCGGGGGCGATGGGGTACAGCAGTCGGTTCAGGAACTCGGCGTAGCTGTTGAGGTCTTCCTCACCGAGGTACATCTTCAGGTTGCCAACCATGTGGGCAACGACGAAGCCGATCATCAGCAGGCCGGTGATGGCCATGACGTACTTCTTGCCGACGGCGGTGCCGTAGAGATCGAGCAGGAAGGGCTTGCGCTTGCGCGTCGCCGTGGCCGTGCCGGTGACGGGGCCGCGAGCGGGAGGCGGAGCAATGGTCTGGGCCATGGTTACGACTGCTTTCGTGACATCGAGGTGACGCTGGAGCGAACGGTAGCCCCGCCATCGACGCAGGACGAACTTCTCCGAGGTTGGAGGACGTTTCGTCGGTCACACCGGAAAGTCCCTACACTCTCCCCGTTTGCCCAACCCAGCGCGTCCGACGTGGCACGCGCCTGACAGACCCCGGAGACCCCTGGTGCCAGCAATCTTCGCTTCAGAAGGCGGATACCAAGTATTCGAACTCAAGGGTGGTGAGTGGGCCGTACTGCTGCTTTCCGTAGCCGCTGCACTGCTCGCCATCGCCGTCGGCTTCTATCTCGTCAAGGCCGTTCTGGCCGCCGACGCCGGTTCACCCAAGATGCAGGAGATCGCCAAGGCGATCCAAGATGGTGCCTGGGCGTATCTCAAGCGCCAGTTCCGCACGATCGCCCTCATCCTCATCCCGCTGGCGGCCATCGTGTTCGTCACGTCGACGGCCATCAAGAAGCCCGATGGCACCGACGCGCTCAGCTTCGCCCAGGCCGGCACCTGGCGCACCGTGGCCTTCGTGCTCGGCTGTTTCGCGTCGGGTCTGACGGGCTACATCGGCATGACGCTGGCCACGCGCGGCAACGTCCGCACCGCGGCCGCAGCGCTCAGCAACTCGATGCCGAAGGCCCTCACGGTGGCGTTCCGCACGGGCGGCGTAGCCGGCATGTTCACGGTCGGCCTGGGCTTGCTCGGCGCCACCTTGATCATCATGATCTTCCAGAACTCCAGCTCGGTCATCCTCGTCGGCTTCGGCTTCGGCGGGTCGCTGCTGGCGCTGTTCCTCCGCGTCGGCGGCGGCATCTTCACCAAGGCAGCCGACGTCGGCGCCGACCTGGTGGGCAAGGTCGAGGCCGGTATTCCCGAAGACGACCCGCGCAACCCCGCCACCATCGCCGACAACGTGGGCGACAACGTGGGCGACTGCGCAGGCATGGCTGCCGACCTGTTCGAGAGCTACGAGGTCACCCTCGTTGCCTCGATCATCCTCGGTGTGGCCGCGTTCAACTCCATCGGCCTCAACCCGGCGATGGGCCTCGTGTTCCCGCTTGCCGCCCGTGCCATCGGCGTCATCGCCTCCATCGCCGGCGTGTTCGCCGTGAAGGCCAAAGACGACGAGACCGACGCACTCAAGCCGATCAACCGCGGCTTCGCCGTCGCCGGTGTGCTCACCCTCATCGGCACGCTCATCGTGGCGCTCGTCTACGTCGGCAATGAAAAGGGCCTCGATGGCGAAGGCGTGAAGTTGATGTCGGGCGCCGGCTGGCGCGTGTTCGGCGCAGTGGCTATCGGCCTCGTGCTGGCACAGCTGGTGAGCCGCCTCACCGAGTACTACACCGGCACCCACTACTCGCCGGTGAAGGAGATCGCCGAGAGCGCCGAGACCGGCCCGGCCACCGTGGTGCTCTCGGGCACTGCCAGCGGCCTCGAGAGCTCGGTCTACGCGGTCATCGCCATCGCCATCGCCATCGGTGTGGCCCTCGCCCTCGGCGGCGGCAACCTCACCTTCTCGTTCTATCTCGTCGCTCTCACCGGCATGGGCATGCTTGCCACCACCGGCGTCATCGTGTCGGAAGACACCTTCGGCCCGGTCAGCGACAATGCCGCCGGCATCGCCGAGATGAGTGGCGAGTTCCACGGCGAGCCCGCGCGCATCATGGTGAGCCTCGACGCCGTCGGCAACACCACCAAGGCCGTCACCAAGGGCTTCGCCATCGGGTCAGCCGTCATCGCGGCCGTGGCGCTGTTCGCATCGTTCATCGAGATCGGCGGCGCCGAGATCGGTGTCGTCGCGAACAACCTCGCCGACGGCGTGTTCAAGGTCCCCGAACTGGCCATCAACGTGGCCGACCCGAAGATCTTCATCGGTTTGCTCATCGGTGGCGCCGTGCCGTTCATGTTCTCGGCGCTCGCCATCCGCGCCGTCGGCCGCACCGCCGGTGTGGTGGTGCAAGAAGTGCGCAAGCAGTTCGCCGACGGCAAGATCATGCGCGGCGAGAAGCAGCCCGACTACGCCCCGGTCATCGACATCTGCACCGCCGCTTCGCTGCGCGAACTCACCACCCCGGCACTGCTGGCCGTGCTCACGCCGGTCATCGTCGGCTTCGGCATCGACTGGAAGGCGCTCGGCGCCTTCCTCGCCGCCGTCATCCTCGTCGGTCAGCTGTTGGCCAACTACCTCAGCAACGCCGGTGGCGCGTGGGACAACGCCAAGAAGTACATCGAAGACGGCCACCACGGCGGCAAGGGCAGCGACGCCCACAAGGCCGCTGTCATCGGCGACACCGTCGGCGACCCGTTCAAGGACACCGCCGGCCCGGCGCTGAACCCGCTCATCAAGGTGATGAACCTGGTCAGCCTGCTGGTGCTGCCCGCCATCATCTCGCTGCAGGACAACGACGGCGCCCGCTACACCGTCGCCGCTGCGGCACTGGTGGTGCTCGTGGCCTCGATCGTGTACTCGAGCCGCAAGAGCAACTCGATCCACGCCACCGCCTGATCGACCGACTGCGTTTCGCTTGAGGGCCCGGGCAACTGCCCGGGCCCTCGGCGTTTCCACCGCTAGCGTGGCCCGCCGTGCTCGCCTTCCTCGACTTCGCCAACGAATGGATCAAGACCGGCGGCATCGTTGTCCTGGGGCTCATCATCTTCGCCGAGTCGGGACTGCTCATCGGCTTCTTCCTGCCGGGCGACTCACTGCTGTTCTTCGCCGGGTTCCTGGCATCGAGCGCCGCGATTGAGCAGTTCGGCGAGCGATACATGCCGTCGCTGTGGATCGTGGCCACAGTGTGCGCGGTGGCTGCCATCGCCGGCGATCAGGTGGGCTACCTCATCGGCAACAAGATCGGGCCCACTCTGCTGCAACGGCCGAAGAGTCGCCTGTTCGACCCGGCCCATGTGGCCAAGGCCGAGATCTTCTTCGCCCGCCACGGCGCCAAGACCATCGTGCTCGCCCGCTTCGTGCCAGTGGTGCGCACGTTCGTGCCCACCGTGGCCGGGGTCAGCAGCATGCACTACCGCACGTTCGTCACCTACAACATCATCGGCGGCGTGCTGTGGGGTGCGGGGATCACCACCCTCGGCTACTTCCTCGGCGAGATCGACGTGGTGAAGAACAACATCGAGATCGCCGCCCTCGTCATCGTGGCCGTCAGCGTGCTGCCCATCGCCCTCGAGTACCTGAAGCACCGCCGCAGCAAGGCCGCGGACGCGCCGCACTGATCCGGCCGGGTGTTCAGCCGGGCGACGGCGCGACGAAATCGATCAGGCGCTCCACCGAGCCCACCAACTCAGGCTCCAGGTCTCTGAACGACTGCACGCGATTGCGCAGGAAGGGCCAGAAGCGGGCGGGATCGGCGCCGAGCGCGGCGCAGATCCCCTCCTTCCACGGCGTGCCACGCGGGACGACGGGCCAGGCATCGCGATCGATCACCCGCGGCCGCACGCCCTGCCACACGTCGACGAAGGGGTGGCCCGTCACCAGCACGTGTCGGTGCCGTCGGGCCACTTCGTCGGCGAGTCGCTGCTCTTTCGAGCCGGGCACCAGATGGTCGACGAGCACGCCCAGCAGCCGGGTGGCCCCGGGCTGGAAGTCGTCGATCGCGTCGAGGAGGTGGTCGATGCCGTGCATCGGCTCGACCACGATGCCGACGTCGCGCAGATCGTCGCCCCACACGTGCTCGACGAGTTCGGCGTCGTGCTTGCCCTCCACCCAGATGCGGCTCGCCTGCGCCACCTTGGCGGGCGTGGGGCGGGCTGAGCTGATCGAGCCGCTTGCGGTGATGCGGGTCGACGCCGACTGTGCTGCCGCCTCGCTCTCGGGTCGGACGAGTGTGACCGGCCGACCGTCGATGAGGAACCCGCCCGGCTTGTAGACGAAGTGACGGTGGTTGCCCGTGCGGTCGCGCAGGGTGACCGCCTGCACGCTGATCTTCACCACATCACCCGTGAAGCCCGACGACCGGTCCTCCACCACCATGCCCACCCGCACCGGCACGAGCGGCCAGCGCGGCCGGGCCCGTTCCTGGTCGAACTCGTCGAGGATGTCGCGCAGGCCGCTCATCGCGCACCGTCGACGTGCACGTGCCAGCGCGGCACCCGCCCCGACGCTGCGGTGAGCACCTGGTCGACCGCCGTGCCGTCGTAGCGGCGGTACGGGGCGCGCAGACCGCGGACATCGGTGGGCATGGCGAACGATGTTGGCAGGTACGGTGTGCCCCACACGTGCACCCGTTCGCCCGGGCCGGTGACGTGCACGATGCCCTCGGTCAGTTCGATGCGGGCATCGATCTCGCCCTCCTGCCGGTAGCCGTCGGCACCTGCCACGAGGCCGTCGAGCGGCGCCGCCGGGGCCGAGGCGTACCACTCGACGTCGAAGGTCACCGGCACCGGTGTGCCGTACGCCCGGCGCCAGGCCTCGGTGGGGTCGTCGAGCAGCACACCGTGTGCCTCGTTGCCGAGACTCCACTGCTGCCCCGGCACGTCGCACACGTGGTCGGCCCACATCTCGGGCGGCTTGATCTCCAGGCCACCGCGCAGGCCGACGCCGTTCAACTCCTCGATGTACAGGTACGGCTCGTCGTCGCGCACCAGGCCCGCCCAGTAGTCGAAGCGAGCACCGCGCAGTTCGAATCCCACGAACAGGCCCACCGTGCCAATGCCTGTCACCTCGCCGGCACCCCACCACCACCAGGCCTCGACGGCGCAGTCGGGGTGGCGCGCCTCATCGGCCGCGGCGATCGACCCCGACGTCACGCCGGGGGCAGTGGCGAGTAGTACGCACCCTCGTCCTGCACGCCCCCGTTGTCGCCCTCCATCATCGACACCATCTGGTACAGCATCGGGTCGATGTCGCGCGGCACGGTCCAGTCGAGTTCGTCGGCCACACCGGCTTCGATCGCGAACGGACGCAGGAAGCTGAAGTACACGTAGGCGCCGGCGCGGATCTTGTCGTCGCGACTCATCGCAGCGATGTTGCGGTAGTGGCCCGACTGGGCCTTGCGCACCGCGGCGATGAGTGGATCGAGCGCTTCGTCGGGCACGGGCACCAGCTCGCCCGAGTCGGTGGTGAACAGTCCGAACCCGACGAGATGGTCGAGGTAGTCCTCGGGCGTGGTGTTGCTGGTGCCGAAATCGGTGATGCGGTCGATGCTGACGCCCTCGAGCACCATCGCCGCGGTGAGGTACTGGTAGGGCACGTCGGCCGCGACATCGCTCCACGGGAAGTCGCTGTGGCCCATCTGGTAGTAGTCGCGCACCAGCAGCACACGGCCGTCGGGCAGCAGGTACGGCCCGCTGTCGCCCGTGCCCACCCGGGTGTCGAAGTAGAGCAGGAACAGGTAGCCGACGAGCGTGGCGTTGAACCGCTTGATGCGTGCCCGCCGCTCGTCGTCGACCGGCCCGACCCCCGCCAACAGTTCGTCGATCACCTCGTCGTCGTACGGCGTGACCGTGTTCGTGTCCCATGCCTGGCGGCTGCCGTCGCCGCGGTAGGCGCGGGTGGCCCGCTCCCAGAAGTTGGCGATGGTGGCCAGGTCGGACACGTCGTTGGCCCGCACCGGGTCGACCAGTTCGAGCACCTTGCGGCCCACGAGCGGCAGGTTGGAGATGCTCCACAGGTGCACCGTGTTCACCCGGCAACCGGGGCGTCGCGCCCGGCGACCGATCTCGTCGGCAGGCATCGCCTCGTCGATGCGGCGCATCATGTCGGGATAGCGCAGCAGCGCTTCGATGCACGACACGACGATGTAGGCACTGACCGGGATGAGCTTGCTCTCCAGCGACGTGCGCTCCTCGGTGAGCGCCCGCGAGATGTGCGAGTGGTAGGCGAGGAACTCGTCGACGTACTCGCGCCGATCGGCGTGGTACGCGCTGCTGTCGCGGTCAGCCACGGATGATCCCCTCGGCTCCGCTGCAGTCGAGTTCCACCTCGGTGCCCGCCGCAGGCTCGCCACCCGGGAACGTGGCGCCCATCACGCAGGGCACCTGGAACTCGCGGCTGACGATGCCGATATGGCTGCGGGGCGTGCCGCCGGTGCAGATGACGGCGGTGAGCTCGTGGTAGATCGGGGCGAGGAACGTGGCCCCGGCATCGCGCACCAGCGCCACCACACCCTCGGCACCGGTGTCCATCAAGGCCAGCACATCGTCGGGCGACTCGATCGCCAGGAAGCGGCCCCGCACGGGCGCCGCGTCGAACACCTTGGTTCCGCTACCGATCGTCTGCATGATCAGGCAGACTAGGCGGCAATGGTTCGCTATCTCAGCCTGGAATGGATCGAAGCCCTCACCGCCACCGCTGCGGCCACGCCCGCACTCGGCCCACTGGCGTCTGCCCACCCCATCGGGGTCACCCAGGTGGTCACCGACGGGCCCGAGGGCGAGGTGGTGTACCACCTGCAGGCCGGCGACGGTGCCGTGGAGTTCGGCCCCGGTGCGGCGTTCCCCGAAGATGTGCGCATGGAGCAGGATTGGGACACCGCCGTCGGCGTGGCCACCGGCACGGTCGATGCCGAGCAGGCCTTCATCACGGGTCGCATCCGCCTCAGCGGCGACCAGATGAAGCTCATCGCTGCCCAACCGTTGTTCGGCGCGCTCGATGCGGTGTTCACCGCAGTGCGCGCCGACACCGACTACCGCTGACCGGCAGGAACCCGAGCCGTGCCTGAGCTACCTGAGGTGCAGGCCCACGCCGAGCGGCTCACCGAGCAGTTCGCCGGCCGGGTGCTCGACCGATTCGCGCCCATCACCTTCACGGCGCTGAAGACCGTCTCTCCACCGCCCGACGGGGCCTACGGCACCGCGCTGCAGCGGGTCGACCACCGCGGCAAGTACCTGCTGCTGCGCTTCCCCACGCTCACGTTCGTGGTGCACCTGATGCAAGCGGGCCGACTGGTGGTCGACGACAAGC
>JBIKLX010000020.1:0-27672 GCA_044359565.1 Ilumatobacteraceae bacterium | reverse complement strand
GGCCACCCGCGACCAGCTCGACGAGGTGGGCATCGCGAGCTACGTGAGCCCGGTGAACTGCGCCTATGGCGACGAGGATCCCCGCCCCGAAGACGTCGAAGCCAACGCGAACCAGACCTACCAGGCGTCGTTCGATCTGCTCCGCGAATTGGGCGTGATCTTCGACGTGCAGGACCGGGCCGAGGCGTTCATCGCCGACGCCGAAGCGCAGATCGCAGCGATCCAGAAGCCCGAGGGTGAACCGGTGCACGTGCTGCTTGCCTACCCGGGCATGTCGATGATGAACGCGAACGGGATCCCGCAGGTGTTCGGTGGCCCGTTCACCGACAGCGTGATCGAAGCCGCCGGCGGGGTCAATGCCTTCGACGGGCTCCCCACGTTCGCCGACTCGGCGACCATCACCGCCGAGGCCCTCGCTGCAGCCGATGTCGACGTGCTCCTGGTGGGCGTCTTCCTGCCCGACGAGGATGCGGACCTGTATGCGAAGGACATCTTCGCCCAGTACCCACAGTGGGATGCGGCGAAGAACAACGCCTACGCATCGATCGCCGAGAGCTTCTACCTCGGCCCGTACAACGCTGTCGGCATTCAGAAGCTGAACGACGCGATCACCGCCGTTGCCGGCTGACGCACCCCGTCGCGCACGAGGCCCCCACCTGATCTCAGGTGGGGGCATCGTCGCGCTCCTCATCGGCCTCGTCATCGCCCTCGTCGCCGCCCTGCTGCTGGGCATCTCGATCGGCACCGTCACCCTCCCCCTCGCCGACGTCTGGCGCGTGATCGGCACACACCTCGGGTGGAGCAACGCCCCCGTCACCGCCGTGCAGGACCAGATCATCTGGGAGTTCCGCACCCCACGCGTTCTGCTCGCCGCAGTGGTCGGTGCAGGGCTGAGCATGGCCGGCGCCGTCTTACAGGTGCTCGCCCGCAACGGCCTCGCCGACCCGTACGTCCTCGGCGTGTCGTCCGGGGCCGCACTCGGCGCAGTGCTCGCCATCGCCATCGGCTCCAGCGCGGTCGGCGGCCTGAGCGCCAGTGGCGCCGCATTCGTGTTCTCACTCCTCACCCTCGTCGTCGTGTTCGCATTCGCACAACGTGCCGGGCGCATCGGCCCGACCCGGCTCGTGCTCGCCGGTGTCGCCGTCAGCTACCTCGCCACCGCAGCGACGAGCTTCATCCAGCTCTACGTCAACCCGCTCGAGCTCCGCGGAATCCTCTACTGGATCCTCGGCTCCCTCGCCAGCGCCTCCTGGGACGACCTCCGCCTCCCCACCATCACCATCGTTCTCTCGATGGGCTGGCTCCTCGCACGCGCCCGATCGATGAACGTGATGGCCACCGGCGACGACACCGCCAACGCACTCGGCGTCGACGTCAACCGGTTCCGCATCGAACTGCTCGTCATCTCCTCACTGCTCACCGCCACCGCTGTCAGCGTCTCGGGAGGGATCGGCTTCGTCGGCCTCATGGTCCCCCACGCCGCACGCATGATTGTCGGGCCCGAACATCGACGCATGCTCCCCGTCTGCGCGCTCGGGGGTGCGGTGTTCATGGTCCTCGTCGACCTCCTCAGCCGCATCGCCGACCGACCCAACGAACTCCCAGTCGGCATCTTCACCGCAGCGCTCGGTGCCCCGTTCTTCCTGTTGCTGCTCCGCCGCACCGGCACAGGCGGCGGCAGCACGTGAACGTCACCATCGCCGACCTCGACGTCGTCATCGAGACCAACCAGATCCTCGGCGACGTCTCCATCGACATCACCACCGGTCACTTCCACGGCATCGTCGGACCCAACGGATCCGGCAAGAGCACCCTGCTCCGCTGCATCTACCGCGCGCTCAAACCGACCAACGGATCCGTGTTCCTCGACGGCGACGACCTCTGGCGGACCCTCAGCTCACGCCACGCAGCACGACGACGAGCGATCGTGGCCCAGGACTCGGCGATCGATCTCGACTTCTCCGTCCGCGACGTCGTCGCCATGGGACGGGCACCCCACAAGGGCCTGTTCGATCGCGACGACGCGAACGACGCCACCATCATCGACGACGCACTCACCTCGGTCGGCATGGCATGGGCGATCGACCGCCTCGTGGCCACACTCTCCGGTGGCGAGCGCCAGCGAGTCCTCCTCGCCCGAGCGCTCGCCCAGCAGGCGCCCATCCTCGTGCTCGACGAACCGACGAACCACCTCGACGTCCGCGCCCAACTCGAGCTCCTCGACCTCGTCCGCTCACTCGGGCACACCACCATCGCCGCGCTCCACGACCTCGACCACGCCGCCTCCCTGTGCGACACCATCAGCGTCCTCCAGCACGGCCGGCTCGTCATCACCGGCCCGCCGCACGACGTGCTCACCCCCGAGCTCATCGGCGACGTGTTCGGCGTCCGCGCCCACATCGGCACCCACCCCATCACCGGACGGCTCCACATCGCCGTCGCCGCCGCAACCAGCACAGCGACCGCCGCCACCTCCACCAGCAAGGACACCTGATGCGCACCGCCATGCTCCTGTTCCCGGGCTTCACAGCACTCGACGCGTTCGGCCCCTACCACGCACTCGCCCACATCCCCGGATGGGACTTCGCGTTCGTCGCCGAACACGCCGGTCCTGTGAGCGACGGCGGCAAGATCACCATCGAGGCCCAGTACGGCATCGACGACATCGGACAAGTCGATCTGCTCGTCGTACCCGGTGGCGTCCCCGCAATCACCCTCGCCCGCAGCGGCCACCGCCTCGTCGACTGGATCGCCGAGATCCACCCCACCACACAGTGGACCACCTCGGTCTGCACAGGAGCGCTCATGCTCGGTGCCGCCGGCGTGCTGTGCGGCCTGCCCGCCACCACCCACTGGTACAGCCACGCCGAACTCGCGGACTATGGCGCGATCCCCACCGACGCCCGTGTCGTCGAAGCCGGCAAGGTGATCACCGCCGCCGGCGTCTCCGCAGGCATCGACATGGCGCTCATGATCACCGAAAAGCTCGCCGGGCTCGACTACGCACAAGCGACACAGCTCGACATGGAGTACGACCCCCACCCGCCCTTCCAGTCGGGCCACCCGCGCACCGCCCCACCCGAGGTCACCACCTGGCTCCGCGGCATGTACGACTCGATGCTCTCCTCGCCTGGCCACTAGGCCAGGGCCGCTCTCGTCGCAGAAGTCATCGTCCACGACGACAACTGCGACGAGAACGTCGAACAGTGGCAGGAACCGCACGAGAACGACGAAGGCCGCCCCAAAGAGCGGCCTTCAACCGAGCGGATGACGAGATTCGGACTCGCGACCCTCACCTTGGCAAGGCGATGCCCAATGTCCAGGATGTCCATGATCAGGCGTTTCGTCTGGGACCTTGAAACGCGACGCCACGCATCTGCGCCGACATCGGTGGCCAATGCGCGATGCCAGTCGTTGGCGTGAGTTCGCTACCCACACTGCTCGTTGTCGACGAACTCGCGGCATGCGTGTTCCGGCCAGTTCGCATCGGCTCGCGCCGCCCTGCCCCGACAGCGTCCACCTCGGCGAAGTCATGGCCACCGTCAAGGTCACTCTCCCCGACGGCCCGCAGCTCACCGCCGCCATCACACGCAACTCCGCCGAGGAACTCGAACTCGCACACGGCGACCAGGTGGTCGTCGTCATCAAGTCCACCGAAGTCATGATCGGCAAGCCCGACTGACACTCCGTGACCGGCCCAAGACCAAGACAGCCGGCCAGAGCTTGCTGCAGCGTCTCGACCAGTTGAACTCTCCACGCATGGAAGAGGTCAATGCACTACTCGCTCTACTACTCGCTTGAAGATCGAGCCGGGCGAGAACGAAAGAACCCCAGGCCGTCTGACCTGGGGTTCTCTCCGTGGAGCTGAGGGGAATTGAACCCCTGACCTCTTCCATGCCATGGAAGCGCTCTGCCAACTGAGCTACAGCCCCGTACTGGGCCGGATGAGATTACCAACGGCCCCCGACGGTTCCAAACAGCAGAGGTCAGAACCTGCGCAGCCGCCGCAGCCTGCGACGCGCTGGGCTGACGAACACCTGCAGCAGCACCGTGACGATCGTGGCGCCCAGCAGCACCCGTGCCGCGAGCGGCAACGCCCCGTACCACGGCGCGATGAACAGGGCGAGCACGAGCGATACCGGGTACACCCACGCCACGTCGCTGAACAACCGGCGCCACCACGGTGCAGCCGGCACCGCATGGGCCGCGGCCTCGAACCACTCGTCGACGCCCACGGTGCGCTGCACGCGCACGCCGGTGACGAACCGGTCGGCCTGGTCCATCAGTTCGTTACGCACTGCCGACCGCTCCCACTCACGCAGCAGCAAACCGTCGGCGAACCGGACCACGATCTGGTATTCGCCACCTGCCTGGCCCGGATGGAACACACCGGCACCCAGGCACCCGGGGGCCTCCTGCGCGGCGGCCACCAACCGGTCGGCCCACCGCAGGAACTCGGCCTCCCAGCCCGGCGCCACGGTACGCGCCACCGTCACCGTCACCGGCTCGGAAGCGATGCGGGGCAGTTCAGCGGTGTCGAAGCTTCCTGACAGGGGCAGACTCATTGCCATCGATGCTAGAGATACTTTGGATCCGAACATCGGTGACAGCGATCACAGTCGTACCGGGAATCGGCACGATGCCCAGCCCGACAGAGGTCAGGCCGGGTCAGGGGCGGTCGCCTGCCACTCCAGACGGGGCACGTCGCGGTACAGGCGCTCGATCTCGTAGTAGGCGCGCACCTCGTCGGCGAACACGTGCACTACGACGTCGCCGAAGTCGACCAGCACCCACTGCTGCTCGCCCACGCCCTCGCTGCGCAGCGGCGAGCGCCCGTGCTCGGCACGCACCTGCTCTTCAACCGCATCGACGATGGTGCGCACCAGGCGCCGGTTCGACGCGCTGGTGATGACGAAGTACTCGGTGATGCCGAGCACATTGCCCACCTGCAGGACGATGGTGTTCTCGGCCTTCTTGTCGTCGGCCGCACGAGCGGCGGTGATGGCCAGCGCCGCTGCCGCAGCGGTGCTCACGACGACGCCCTCTCGAGATAGTCGGTGCCCAGCACGACGGTGAGGTCGACACCGTCGATGCGCACCGTCGGGTCCTCGAAGCTCACCGATCCGAAGATTCCGTTGGTCTGCATGGCTTCGTCGCGGTTCACTTCGTCGGGCACCAAGAAGACGGTATCGGGACGCGGTGCCACGTTCGTGTCGACCGACACGATGTTCGCACCGAGGAACAGCAACTTCTCGATGGTCGACTTCACCGCAGCGTCGTACCCCGGAGGTGCCTCGAGACGGAACAACAGCCCCGGCGACGGACCTGACATCGACGCCGGCGCAATGCTCGCGAACACGAACACCGCGTCAGCCCGATCGACCTGCACGACATCGAGGCCGTTCGGGTTCTCGTCGCCCTCGAGCGGCAGCACAGCGATACCGCGGCTCGCCACCGGGCCGGCGAACAGTCCTGCCGTGAACTCGTTGAAGTTCGCGGGTACGGCACCCGTCGCTGCCGTCGGGCGACCGACTCCAACTGCGATCGACACCGCAGCCCACAGCGCCTCGGTGTTGGCACGGTGGCCGTTCTGGCCGGCAGCACTGGTGGCAGCCGGCTCAGTGAGCACCTTGGCCGCAGCACCCGCGTCGAGCACTGCAGTGCCGGCGGTGAGGGGCTGAGCGTTGGGGTCGGCGAATGAGGCCGTGGCCACATCGGCGACCAGGTCGACCGTCAGCGGAGCGAAGGGCAGCAGGAACCCGGCCACGGCCGACTCGTCGGCGACCTCGACGTGGTTGATCGTCACGAGCGTGAGCGACTCGACCGCCAGCACCGCAGCATCGACCCCGCCCTGTGCGAACACGTCCTGCAGCGACTGGCGTGCCTCGGGAGCGAACCCCACGTCGGCATTCACCGCCAGGGGGACGATGCTGCCGCCCAGCATCGTCGGGCTCAGCACGAACACTGCCGCACTCGACAGCGCACCCGTTGCGTCGGTGGAGAGATACAGCGCCGTCGGTGTGGGCGGCAGCGGCTGGACGGGCAGATTGTCGGCCTGCGCGTCGGTGCCACCAGTGGAGTCGAGCACCGCTCGCGCACCCACATAGCCGAGCACCGGCATGGCAAGCACGACGAGCACGGTGACGGCCAACATCGCGACGGTTCGGCGCCGACGCCGCTCGGCAATGGCGCTCACACTGCCTCCAGGTACAGCGATCGTTCACGAACGATGCGCTGCACCGGGTCGGTGATGAGGTAGTCGAGCGGGCGGCCGTCGCGGACGCGCTCGCGCAGATCGGTGCTCGACACCTCGAGGTGTGGCACCTCCACCCGGATCCACGGATACCCGGAGGGCAACTCGACGGGGATGCCCGGACGATCGACCACCACGAGCGAGGATCGGGCTGCCACCTCGTCGGCCCGCGCCCAGGTGTCGATACCCGCCGCAGCATCGTCGCCCACGATGGTGAACAACTCGGCGGCCGGGTGCAGCCTCGCCAGTTCCGCCAGGGTGTCGGCCGTGTAACTGTCGCCACCGCGGCGCACCTCGAGATCGCCGACGACGAGCCCCTCCACGTCGGCCACGGCGGCATCGACCATGGCGAGCCGGTCGTCGGCCGGCGAGATGGCGCGGGTGCCCTGCTTCTGCCACGGCACGTTGGCCACCATCAAGATGACGAGATCGAGACGCAGCGCATGACGCACGTTCACCGCCGTGACCAGATGCCCCACGTGGGGCGGGTCGAAGGTGCCGCCGAACAGACCGATTCGTTCGAGTGGACGGGCGGCTGGCACGGGCGGCAAGTGTACGGGTGGATCCCGGCGGCATCCGTGCAGGACAGGACGGAAATTGGACAATCAAGACCACACAGGCACCACCGGATGTAGTACTGTGCTTTGTCCCCCGAATCAATCCCCCAGTCGGGCGGTACGCAGGTCACCCACGGATGGCGGCCCGCACCCCCAAACCCCCCTCTCGTGACCAGAAGTGCCCATGGCTGTGCCATGCGACACGGCGGTCATCCGGAATGTGACGACGAACGAAGAAGTTGAAACGAACTGCCATGAACGATTCCATCGGTCTTTATCTCAACGACATCGGCAAGGTGTCCCTCCTGAACGCCGAGGAGGAGCGCCAGCTCTCTCGCGTCATCGAAGCCGGCCGCGCTGCGTCCGAGCGTCTCGCCAACGGCGAGAAAGGCGCAGCCCTCAAGGCTGACGTCGCCGCTGCGGCCGCCGCCAAGGACCGCTTCATCCGGTCCAACCTCCGCCTCGTGGTGTCCATTGCGCGGCGCTATCCCCTGCCCCAGGGCATGGACCTGCTCGACCTCATCCAAGAGGGCAACCTCGGCCTCGAGCACGCCGTCGACAAGTTCGACTGGCGCCGTGGCTTCAAGTTCTCCACCTACGCCACCTTCTGGATCCGCCAGGCCATCGGCCGTGCGCTCGACCAGAAGGCCAGCCTCATCCGTATTCCCGGCGATCGTTCGGCCAGCCTGCGCGCTGCGCTGCGCCAGGCCAGCGGCGACGGCGAGACGCTCGATGTGGGCAACGCCGAACTGCACCGCCTCACCACCCCGGTCTCGCTCGACAAGACCATCGGTGACGACGGCGACGCCACCCTCGGCGACCTGATGGCCAATGGCGATGCCACGCCTGAAGACGCAGTGATGGCACTGGTCGACAGCGAGCTGCTCGACGAGCTGCTCGGCACGCTCGATGCTCGTGCCCGCTACGCGGTCGAGGCCCGCTTCGGCCTCATCGACGGCGAGCGCAAGAGCTTCCGCGAAGTCGGCGAGCACCTCGGCGTCACCGCCGAAGCGGCCCGCCGCCTCGTCAGCCGCGCCGTTGCCGGCCTGCGCGAAGACGCAGTCCGCATCCTGGCCGCCTGATTGTCGCCCTCACCTCCACCCAGGCTCTTCACCCGGTACTGTTGCGCCGATGAAGGTCGGGGTGCTCGTCGTGGCGTACAACGCCGAGACAACACTCGTCGACGTACTCGATCGCATCTCACCCGAGATGCGCACCGAACTCGCCGAGGTGCTGGTGCAAGACGACCACTCCACCGACGACACGTTCGCCGTAGCGAACGACTACCTGCACCGTGGCACCGACCTGGCCCTCACTGTGCTGCGGCACCCGCAGAACCTGGGCTACGGCGGTAACCAGAAGGCGGGCTACACCTACGCCATCAACCACGGTTGGGATGTGGTCGTGCTGCTGCACGGCGACGGCCAGTACGCCCCCGAGGTGATGGGCGACATCGTGGCGCCCATCGTGCACGGCGATGCCGACGCGGTGTTCGGCTCGCGCATGATGACCAAGGGCGCCGCACGCGAGGGCGGCATGCCGCTGTACAAGTACGTCGGCAACCGCATCCTCACCACGGCGCAGAACACCATCACCGGCCTGCGCCTGTCGGAGTGGCACTCGGGCTACCGCGCCTACCGGGTGAGCACGCTGGCCGATCTGCCCTTCGTCGGCAACAGCGACGGGTTCGACTTCGACACCGAGATCATCCTGCAGTTGCATGCGGCCGGCAAGCGCATCGTCGAGGTGCCCATCCCCACCTACTACGGCGACGAGATCTGCCGCGTCAACGGCATCACGTATGCCCGCGACATCATGGTCGACACCGTGCGTCACCGCTTCGGCCGCACCGGCTTCGGCGGGGGCCGTCTCGGGCGGGTCGCCGAGCCCTACGCGTACAAGCCGTCGGCCCACAGCTCGCATGGCCGGGTGCTGCAGATGATGCAGACGCGTGCGCCGATGCGGGTACTCGACGTCGGCTGCGGACCCGGCTGGCTCGCCGAGGCACTGCGCGCCCAGGGTCATCGGGTCACCGGTGTCGACCTCGCCGAGGAACCCGGCGCGAGCGACCGGATGGAGCACTTCGTGAAGGCCGACCTCGAGCAGGGTCTGCCCGACTCGGTGGGCGACGGGTTCGATGTGGTCATCGCCGCCGACGTCATCGAACACGTCCGCCAGCCCGACCGGCTGCTGGCCGAGATGGCGCACCGCCTTCGGCCCGGCGGCACCCTCATCGCCAGCGTGCCCAACTTCTCGCACTGGTACCCGCGTGGCCGCACGATGCTGGGCCTGTTCGACTACGACCAGCGCGGCATCCTCGACACCACCCATCTGCGGTTCTTCACGCGGCGCTCGTTCACCCGGCTCGTCCACACCTGCGGGCTCCAGGCGGTGGCCCGGCGACACACCGGCCTGCCCTTCGATGCGCTCGGGGTGAACACCGGCCGCAGCGTCGGCCGTCTCGGCGCACTCGTCGACCGGGCACTCGTGCGCGCCTGGCCCACCATGTTCGCCTATCAGTTCGTGTACGAGCTGGCCGTCGACCCGGCACTCGATGTGGCGAACAGCCGACCCGACCGACCCTGAGTCCACCGGCGCCCGAGCGGCGCGGCGGATCACCCTGGCGGCAACCGTGCTGTTCGTGCTGCTGCTCACCCGGTGGCACCCCTGGCACCTGTTCGACCGGGCAGGCTTCAGCACCGACTTCTACGACGAGCAGGCACGTGCCTTCCTGCACGGACGCCTCTGGGTCGACCCGCAGGTAGCCGACATCGAAGGGTTCCTCATCGATCGGCGGACCTACCTCTACTTCGGGCCGTTCCTCGCCCTGGTCCGCCTGCCCTTCGCCCTGTTCGGCCACGTGTTCGACGGGCGCCTCGTGCGACTGTCGATGACCATCGGCTTCGTCGTGCTGTGCACCGGCGCCTACCACCTCGTCGTCCAGGCCCGACGCTGGTTCGGCTGGTCGCCCTCCGCCTGGCGCACCGCTGGGTTCGTCGCTGCCGTGGCCACCTCGCCGGCGCTGTACCTGGCCGGCTGGGTGAGCGTGTACCACGAGACCGAACTGTGGGCAGCGACCTTCGCACTGTGGGCGGCCGTGGGCACGATGCGCCTCTTGCGCGAGCCGGGTCGCCGCGCGGCGCTGCTCACCGCCGGATCGGTGGCCGCCGCCCTGCTCACCCGCGCCTCGGTCGGCATCGGAATTGCCGCAGGCGTAGGCGGCGTGGTGCTGGTGGCACTGGTGCGCGGCCGATTGCCTCGCCCGCACGCGCTTGCCGTCATTGGCGGGTGCGTGGCCGGCTTCGCCCTGCACGTCGCCGTGAATGCGGCGAAATTCGGGTCGATGCTCGGCCTGCCCGCCGAGCGTCAGGTGCTCACGTTGAGAGATCCCGAACGGGCCGCCTGGTTCGCCGGCAACGACAGCAGCTTCTTCGGGCTGCGCTTCGTAGGCACCACGGTGGTGCACTACCTGCGCCCCGACACGGTCCGCTTCGAGCGACTGCTGCCCATCGTGCGCTACGGCCCACTCGCCACCGACCGTGGGTCGTACCCGATGGAGACCATCACCCCGTCGGCCTCGCTCACCAACGCCGCCACCGTGCTGCTGCTCGCCGCGCTGGTAGGCGTGGTGGTGCTGCTCCGTCGCCGGGGGTGGGCCTGGCTGGGAATCACCGCCGGCACAGCATTGGCCGCCGTGCCCACGTTCACCATCGCCTTCATCGGTAACCGGTACCTGGTCGACATGCTGCCGATGCTGGCCATCCCGGCGGCCGTTGCCTTCGCAGGTGCCGCACCGTCGCTCGCCGCCGGGCGTCGACGAGTCGTTCGGGTGCTGCTCGTGGCGGGTGTGGTGTGGGGTGCCTGGGTGAACACTGCGCTCGCCGTGTGGACGTCTGACCTGAAAGAGCCCGGCTTCACGGCCTGGCGCTACCAGGTCGACGACCTGTTCTTCGGCAACCCAGCGCCCGGCCTGCGCCTCGTGGGCGACGGCACGGTGGGGCGCGACGGCATCGTCGCCCTCGACAACGATGGCGACACCTGCGACGGGGTCTACATCGCCGAGCAGGGCCGCTGGGTCGCTCTCGAACGGGCGAATGGCGGCAGCACGCTGCGCGGCGCGGTGGAGCTCGACGATGTCGACTCGCTCGCGACGACGCCGCTGGTAGAGGGCGACGGCTGGCGAATCGATCTGGTGGTCGCAGCAGGCCTCGCCCGCGCCGACCTGCTCCGTGGCGACACAGGGCTGCAGGGCGTCGCCGTGCCGGTGCAACGCGGTCGGGTGCGCGTGGCCGTCGTCGCCGACCCGGTCATGCCCGAGCTGTCGGTATCGATCGACGGCACCCTCTCGCTGTTCAGCTTCGACGTGCCGCCCGACCCCCCACTCGCCACACCTGCGTTCACCATCGATGCCGGCCGCGGTGATTCTCTCTGCCGTCAGCTCGCGGCCCGTCGCTAGAGTGACCGACGTGCCGAAGACGTGGACTCCGTCGTCGTGGCAGGCGTTCCCTGCCAACCAGCAGCCCGACTGGCCCGACTCGGGCCACCTCGACCGCGCCCTGAAGCAGATCGCTGCCATGCCTCCGCTGGTGTTCGCCGGCGAGGCCCGGTCGCTGCAGTCGTCGCTCGCCCAGGTGGCGGCCGGCAACGCCTTCTTGCTGCAGGCCGGCGACTGTGCGGAGAGCTTCGAAGAGTTCTCGGCCGTCAACATCCGCGAGAAGCTGCGGGTCATCCTGCAGATGGCCGTGGTGCTCACGTACTCGCTCGGTGTGCCCGTGGTGAAGGTGGGCCGCATCGCGGGTCAGTTCGCCAAGCCACGCTCATCGGCGTTCGAACAGGTGGGCGACCTGCAGTTGCCCAGTTTCCGCGGCCACATCGTCAACGACCCCACACCCACCGAAGCGGCTCGCATGCCCGACCCCGACCGGTTGGTGCAGGCGTACCACCAGTCGGCCAGCACGCTCAACCTCGTGCGGGCCTTCACCAAGGGTGGCTTCGCCGATCTCGGCCGGGTGCACGCTTGGACGCAGGAGTTCGTGGCCAGCAGCCCCGAGGGCCGTCGGTACGAACAGATCGCCAGCGAGATCGACCGAGCGCTCAAGTTCATGCGGGCCTGCGGTGTCGACACCGAGAACAACCACCTGCTGCGCGAGGTCGACGTCTACACCAGCCACGAGGCACTGCTGCTCGGCTACGAAGAGGCGCTCACCCGGCAGGACTCGCTCACCGGCGGCTGGTACGACTGCTCGGCACACATGCTGTGGATCGGCGAGCGCACCCGCGAACTCGACGGCGCGCACGTCGAGTTCCTCCGCGGAGTGGGCAACCCCATCGGCTGCAAGGTGGGGCCCACCACCACCACCGACTACGTCATCGAACTGTGCGAGCGCCTCAACCCGGCACGCATCCCGGGTCGGCTCACCCTCATCAGCCGCATGGGTGCCGGCAAGGTGGAAGCGGCGCTGCCGCCGCTACTGCGCGCCGTACGCGATGCCGGACACCCGGTGGTGTGGGCCTGCGACCCCATGCACGGCAACACCTACACGGCGGCCAGCGGCCACAAGACGCGCAGCTTCAGCGAGATCTGCGCCGAGATCGACGGGTTCGTCCGGGCCCACCACGCCGAGGGCACATGGCCCGGGGGCATCCACGTCGAGCTCACCGGCGACAACGTCACCGAGTGCATCGGTGGCGCCGACAACATCCTCGACGAGCAACTCACCGATCGCTACCAGACGGTGTGCGACCCGCGCCTCAACGCCCGCCAGGGCCTCGACCTCGCATTCCACGTGGCCGAGTCGCTGCGCTCCAGCGGTCTGGCCTGATCCGTCCGGCGGCGGACGATGCACGCGCTCGAGCTCACCGCGCACTGGCCGGTCGACCATGTCGGCGCCGCGGTGGTCGTGGCGCCGGCTGACGACGCTCCGCGAGTTGCCACCCGCGGCGACATGGGGCGGTTGTACCGCATCGCGTCGCTCTCCAAACCACTCGCCGCATGGGCCGCGCTCGTCGCCGTCGAGGAGGGCCTCCTCACGCTCGACCAGCCGATCGGCCAACCGGGCTGCACACTGCGCCATCTGCTTGCCCACGCCGGCGGCTACTCGTTCGACGGGCCCGAGCCGGTGGCGGCACCGGGTGTGCGCCGCATCTACTCGAACACCGGCATCGAGTTGGCCGCCGAGGCGATAAGTGCGGCGGCCGGGATGCCATTCTCGCAATACCTGGCCGAAGCAGTCTTCCAGCCGCTCGGCATGGTCGACAGCGAGTTGCGCGGGTCGCCCGCTCATCAGGTGTGGAGCACCGTCGCCGACCTGCTCTGCTTCGCCCAGGAACAGATCCGACCCACGCTGCTCGCTCCCGCCACGGTGGAACTGGCGACCACCCCGGTGTTCCCCGATCTACGCGGCGTGGTGCCCGGCCTCGGGTCGTACCCGCGGTGTTCCTGGGGGCTCGGTGTCGAGATCCACGGCGACAAGCAGCCGCACTGGATGGGCACGCGCAACTCGCCCCGAGCGTTCGGCCACTTCGGGGGTTCGGGCACGATGATGTGGGTCGACCCTGCAGCCGTGCCGGGCTGCGCCGTCGCCGCCATCGCCCTCACCGACCGACCGTTCGACGACTGGGCCGACGACGCGCTGCGCCTGTGGCCCGCGTTCAGCGACGCGGTCGTCGACGAGGTCGGGGCGGCGTGAGCTTCCAGTCCGGCGACCGTGTCCGCATCGTCGGCACCGGCGACGACGGCTTTCCCCTCGTCCGCTACGGCTCGGTGGGCGGGATGGCCGGGCGCGACGGGCCGGTCGTGGTGATGCTCGACGGCGAACTCGGTGGCGACATCGTCGACCTCAGCGAACTCGAGGCAGTCACCATCTCCTCGGTCGAGTTGCGCCTACCCGGCGACGACCTCTTCGACGACCCGACGCTGCGTCACGGACTCGCCGCGCTCTGGCAGGCCGAAGCCGACACCGCCGGGCTCGCCATCGACTCCCTGCACCCACTGGCTGCACCCCGACGCGATGCGAGTGATTCATGGGTGCTCGCCGAACTGGTGGCTGGTAGCGAACAGTACGTCGTCAGGGCGACACGGCTGCCGAACGACCCCGGCATCGTGGTGGTGAGGGCCGACCGACCGAACCGGTGGGACTGGTGAGCCGCGACCGCACCCCCGGGTGGAGCGTGCTGCTGTTCGCTGCCGTCGCCATCGGCGTCGCCAACAGCGTCGTGTACGGCCTGCTCGGCAATCTGCAAGACACCTACGGCTTCGGCGACGCCGGCCTCGGGCTCATCGCCGGAGTCGGGTTGGTGGCCAACTTCGTGAGCCAACTCACCTTGGCGCCAATCGCCGACCGCGGGCACACCCGCGCGTTCGTCACCGGCGGCCTCGCCCTCGCGTTCATCGGCAGCCTGCTGTTCGCCGTCTCGTCGACCCTGCCGCTGCTGGTGTTCGCCCGCGCCGTGGTGGGTGTGTCGAACGGGTTGTTCGCGCCCGCCTCGCGGTCGATCGCCGCCAGCATCTCGCCCACCCGGGCCGCCGAACGAATGGGCACGCTGAGCGGTGTCGAGTTCGCCGGGTTCATCGTCGGCCCGCTCATCGGCGGCATCCTCGTCGGTCCGCTCGGGGTGCGCTGGCCGTTCGCCCTGTGCGGCATCGGCGCCGGGATCGGGGCGCTCGTCATCTCGCGGCTCACCCTGCCCGAACCGCCGCGCACCACCGAGGTGCATCGCATCAGCTTCGACCTGTTGCGCCGCCGCGACATCCAGGTGGGCGTCGTGGCATGGATGGCGTTGTTCCTGCCTGTCGGCGTGTACGACACCATCCTCGACCGCTACTTCACCGATCTCGGTGCGCCGGAGTGGCTGATCGGCATCGGCTTCCTGCTCTACGGCCTACCGTTCGCGCTGTTCACCACCATGGGCGGCCGACTCGCCGACCGGCACGGCGCCTTCCGGCTGTGCATGATCGCCCTCGCCTGCGTGGTGCCGATCACCCTCGGCTACGGGGTATTCGCCAGCGCGTGGGCCATGTTGCCGCTCTTCGTCGTCGAAGGCATCGCCCAGGCACTCGGCGTCCCGGCAGCGCAGTCCCTGGTTGCCGCCGCAGCACCAGCGGGCCGCAGCTCGGCCGCGCAGGGTCTGGCCGGCGCCATCAACCAGGCTGCCGCTGCCACCGTCGCGTTCGCATCGCCGGTTGCCTACGGCTGGTGGGGCGGCGACGGCACGTTCATCGCCACCGCCGTGCTGGTACTGCTGGTGACGCTCGCGGCGCTGGCGCTCCAACGCACCGCACCGCGAGCCGACACCGACGACGTCTTGGTCAGCTGAGGCGCTCGACGATCATTGCCATGCCCTGGCCACCGCCGACGCACATGCTCTCAAGGCCGTAGGTCTTGTCTTCCCACTGCAGGCCGTTGATGAGCGTGGTCATGATGCGGGCGCCGGTCATGCCGAACGGGTGACCGAGGGCGATGGCGCCACCGTGGACGTTCATCTGCTTGTCGAGGTCGATCCCGAGGTGCTTGGCCGAGCCGATCACCTGGCAGGCGAACGCTTCGTTGATCTCGACGAGGTCGATCTGGTCGATGGTCATCCCCGCGATACCGAGCGCCTTGCGGATGGCCTCGATCGGGCCGAGCCCCATGATCTCGGGGTTCAGACCCGACACGCCCGACGACACGATGCGGGCCAGCGGGGTGAGGCCCAACTCCTTGGCCTTGGTGTCGCTCATCACCAGCACCGCAGCGGCGCCGTCGTTCAGAGGGCAGGCGTTGCCGGCCGTGACGGTGCCGTCGGGGCGGAACGCCGGCTTCAACTGGCTGACCCCCTCGTAGGTGGTACCCGGGCGAGGGCCGTCGTCGGTGCTCACCACGGTGCCATCAGCCAGCGTGAGCGGCGTGATCTCGCGGGCGAAGAAACCGTTGTCGACATGGGCACAGGCCAGGTTCTGGCTGCGCACACCGAAGCGGTCCATCTCTTCACGGCTGATGCCCTCAGCCTCGACCACGTTCTCGGCGGTCTGACCCATGGCGATGTACATGTCGGGCATGCCCTCGGGCGGGGTCCAGGTGCCCTGGCCGCCCTGTGCACGCGCCGCAGTGCGGGCGCCCGGCACCTTGAACAGCGGGTTGGGCGCCATGTCGGAGGCACCAGAGGCATAGCGGCTGACGGTCTCGACGCCACCGGCGATGAAGCAGTCGCCCTCGCCGGCCTTGATGGCGTGGAACGCCATGCGGATGGTCTGCAGGCTGCTCGAGCAGTAGCGGTTCACGGTGACGCCCGGGATGTCGTCGAAACCGGCGAGCACGCTGATGACACGGGCGATGTTGAAGCCGCCCTCGCCTGCGGGCTGGCCGATACCCCACATCACGTCGTTCACGTCGGAGGCCTGCACCTGGGGTGCCTTCTCCATCAGCGCCTTCAGGATCTGGGCGCTCATGTCGTCGGGTCGCAGCGAGGCGAGCGATCCCTTGTTGGCCCGACCGATCGGGCTGCGTGCGGTGGCGACGATGACTGCTTCGGGCATGGCTGGTTCCCCTTCGACTCGCGCTTGACCGCCCGGTCAAGCGAACGCCCGAATCGTATCCCACCCCACCTCGCCCCCACCAACGCCGCGATCCCACCGCCGCGATGAGCGACTTGCGCAGCAGGTGCGCACCCTGCTCATCGCGCTGGCCCGGCTCGCCAACGCGATGAGCGACTTGCGCGGCAGGTGCGCATCCTGCTCATCGCGCTGGGCTGGGGGTGGGCGCGGGTGGGCCCGCGGGTGGGCGCCGGGTCAGCGGGTGTTGACGACGCGGAACAGTTCGGCGGCCGAACCTTCGGGCAGGCCCGCCGCGGCGCCGAGGGCGCGGCCCCACTCGCGTACCAACGCCTCGGTGCGCTCCGGGTCGGCGTGCTGGCTCTCGTGGCACAGCAGGGCTTCGATCTTGCGGTCGATCTGGGCGGTGATGTCGATGTAGTCGACACCCCCGGGGTGGCCCATCACCCACACTTCGTCGACCGTCCACGGCTCGAGACCGTCCTCGAGCAGGGCAGGAAACGCGAACGGGTTGCGCGAGTCGGGGTACACGGCGCAGATGGCCGCCTCGCCGGCAGCGAGATGATCGGGGTGGCTGGCGTAGATGCGGTCGAGGTTGCGCTCGGGCGACTGACAGGCCACCACCTGCGGGCGCACCTGGCGGATGACCCGGCTGATGTCTTCGCGCAGCGTGAGGTCGGCCACCACCCGGCCGTCGGGGTGACCGAGGAAGATGAGCCGCTCGACACCGACCGCCTTGGCAGCGCGGGTCTGCTCGGCGCGACGCAGTGCGGCCATGTCGGCACGCGACATCTCGCGGTCGCTGCCCCCGGCGTCGCCGTCGGTGACCAGGCAGTAGGTCACCTCCACGCCGGCGGCGGCCAACACTGCCATGGTGCCCGCAGCGCCGAAGTCGACGTCGTCGGGATGTGCAGTGACCACCAGCAGTCGTTCGATCTCGTCGGGACGCAGCATCAGCTCACACTAACGGCCCACTCTCACACGCCCACGCCCACCTGCCGGGTCACAGATCGTGGAGGAACTCGCCGCGGGCATCAGCCGCCGCGATGACCCGTTCGAGCTCGTCGAGCTGCAGCGGATCGCGCAGACCCAGCAACTTGGCGTAGAACCGCAGCCCCCTCGGCGTGCCCACCACCCGCACCGGAATGCGCTCGCCCAGATCGAGGCCGTAGCCGGTGGGGATGTCGACCAGACTGACTCCGGCCGCGTGCAGATCGGCTTCGTCGGCGGCCAACTCGCCGGCTCCGAACCCGTACAGATCGGCGTCGACGAAGAAGGTGAACTCGGCCACGATGAGACACTAGGTGAGACACAACCGGTACTGTCGTCTCATGGCAGACATCGCTCCCCTGGTCGACCCCTCCGTCGATGCCGACTCGTTCGACCTCTCCGATCCGGAGTTCTGGACCGCCCCGCGCGACTACCGCGAAGGCGCGTTCCGGGCGCTGCGCCAGGCGCCCGGGCTGCACTTCTACGAGGAGCGTACGTTCGAGGACTCGCCGTTCCCGGTGGGGCCCGGCTATTGGTCGCTCGTGCGTCACGAAGACGTGTGGTTCGCCAGTCGCAACCCGCAGCTGTTCATCAGCGGCGCAGGCAGCAACATCCAGGATCTGCCGATGGAGATGGCCGAGTTCTTCGGGTCGATGATCGCGATGGACGACCCCAAGCACTTCCGCCTCCGGTCGATCGTCTCCAAGGGCTTCACCCCGAAAGAGATCAATCGGGTCGAGCAGTACGTGCACCAGAAGGCCGAGTCGCTCGTCGACGGTCTGCTCGAGCGATTCCCCGAGGGTGAGTGCGACTTCGTCAACGAGATCGCCGCTCCCCTGCCGCTGCAGATCATCTGCGAGATGATGGGCATCCCCGCCGCCGACGAGCAGCAGATCTTCACCTGGACCAACGTCATCCTGGGTGCCGGCGACCCCGAGTTCGGCGGCTCGCTCGAAGCCCTGATGGGTGCGGCCATCGGCATGTACGGCTACGCCCAAGCGCTGGGCGAAGAGCGACTGAAGAACCCCACCGACGACCTGTCGTCGATCATGATGCACGCCGAGGTCGACGGCGAGCGCCTCACCTCGCAGGAGTTCGGTTCGTTCTTCATCCTGCTGGCCGTGGCCGGCAACGAGACCACGCGCAACGCCATCAGCCAGGGAATGCGGGCCCTTACCCAGTACCCCGACCAGCGCGACATCTGGTTCAACGACTTCGATGGCACCACCAAGACCGCGGTCGACGAGATCGTGCGCTGGGCCACGCCCGTCATCCACTTCCGCCGCACTGCCACCGAAGACGTCGTCATCAACGGCACCAAGGTGGCCGCCGGCGACAAGGTGGTGCTGTGGTACAACTCGGCCAACCGCGACGAGACCGTGTGGACCAACCCCTACGAGTTCGACGTTCGCCGCCCACTGCAGCCCCAGCAGGCCGGCTTCGGCGCCGGCGGGCCGCACTTCTGTCTCGGCGCCAACCTGGCCCGGCGCGAGATCGCTGTGATGTTCGACGAGATCCGTCGCCGCCTGCCGAACATGCGCATCACGGGCGAACCCGATTACCTGCAGAGCAACTTCATCAACGGCATCAAGCGACTGCCCTGCGCCTGGTAGCAGCCCGGCGCAGCCTGGTTCCGACAATCAGTCGAACGCTGCGGGCCGCATCGTCGCAACCGCGATGACCATGCCGAAGCGCAGCGCCCCCGACGACCACACCTCGCACGACCCGGGAGGGCCGGGGACGGGGCAGAAGTGCACCCCGTCGCCGCGCACGATGTTTTCGCCATCGTCGCCACAGACGGGCTCGATCGGCGCGCAAGGCAGGCGATCGGTATACGCACCGTTGCGCTCGACGAAACCTCCGGCATCGACGAACGCCACGTAGGGTCGCCTCGCCAGCTCGCGGTAGACGGCGTTGATGCCCTCGACTTCTGCGTCCGCACCGAACGATGGGTCCCGCAGGGGTTGGCCGACTACGAGCACCCAGGCCCCCGCAGCACGGATCCGATCGACGAGCACGGTCAGGTCGGCGCGGTACCGCTCGACGAGGGCCGCGCCGCGAAGGAACCCCCCGCTCCCATCGGCCATGCATGGGGTGAGCGAGTTGCCGGTGAACGACACCACCACAACGCTCGCGCGATCGGCCTCGAGATCGACGTCGAGCCAGTCGCAGGGCGCCGTCCCACCCCAGAACTTGGGGACGACAGGCCGCGGCGCGGCGAAGAACTCCACGATGTTGTTGGCCTCATGCGCAAGCGAGTCGCCGAGCAGCACCACACGACCGGACTTGGACTGCGGTCGAATCGGTCCGTTGAACGCGGCGGCGGCACAAGCAGGAAGGGCACCCACGACGAGGGCCACGAACGCGGCAACAGCAACGGAAGTCCGTCGGACGGAACGCATGCTCTCTACAGTGCCGGACTCGCGGAGTAACGGCAGTTCCTGGGCCGAGACATCCGACACAAGGTGGCACTGTTCACCCTCCCGTAATCGGGGCACGCGCTGCTACGTTTCGGGGATGAGCGCCGCTGAGGTGATCTCCGATCCCATCGGTTCACCGACCCCTGTCGCCCCGCTCAGTTACCGAGCGGGTCTCGACGGACTGCGCGCCGTGTCGGTCGCCCTCGTCGTGCTGTTCCACCTCGGGGCGATTGACGGTGGCAACCTCGGCGTCGACGCGTTCTTCGTCATCTCCGGCTGGTTGATCACCTGGCGCCTGCTCGCCGAACACGACCGCACCGGGCGCATCACGCTGCGCCATTTCTGGGCCGCACGAGTTCGCCGCCTGATGCCGGCCAGCCTGGCCGTGATCGCTGCCGTCGTCGTCGTGTGGCCGATCCTGGGGATCGAGGTGGCCTCGCTGCGGCGCGATGCGCTCTTCGCCACCTTCTGGTCGTCGAACTGGGGCACGATCACCGGCGGGGGTGACTACTGGGCACGCTTCGGTGAGGTATCGCCCCTCACGCACTTCTGGTCGCTCGCGATCGAGGAGCAGTTCTACCTGGTGTGGCCGCTCGTCGTGGTGGGTGTCGCACTGGTCGCCCGCCGTCGGAACGTCGGGCCGCGCACCGCGATCAGCATCACCGCGGCGGTACTTGCTGCTGCGTCGATCGTGTTCATGCTCACCTCGTTCGACCCGGCCGATCGGACGGGCACCTACATGAACACCTTTGCCCGAGCACACACCCTGCTCATCGGGGCTGCTGCGGGCGCCTTCACGCTCGACCGAGGCGGATCACTGCGCGGTGCCCCGGTGGCGCGTCGACTTGCACCCGCTGCTGCGCTCGCCGCCCTCGTGCTGATCGCCATCTCGTCGGAGCGCTCCGACTGGCTGTACCACTGGGGGTTCCCGGTCTTCGCCGTCGCCGCCATGATCGTGGTCGTCGCCGTCGGCGATGGCTTGTGGGGGCGAGTGCTGGCGGCCCGCCCGATGCGCTGGGTGGGCAATCGCAGCTATGCGATCTACCTGTGGCACTGGCCCGTGATCGTGTTGCTCGACGAGACGCGCCTGCACCTCGACGGCGTGGCACTGGCCTGTATCCGCGTCGTCGTATCGGTGGCGCTCGCCCACCTGTCGTTCGCGTACCTCGAACAGCCGGTGCGCACCCGACAGTGGCTCGCCGGCCGCCGGGCCCCGCTCGCTGCCGTAGCGGCCATGGCCGGCATCGTGATCGTCACGGTCGTAGCGGCGCCCGCCACGAGGTCGAGCGAGGCGATGGTGGTCAGCCTCGCCGTCCCACCACCCACAGCGAGCACTGCGGCTCCCACCACCGTGCCCGTGGCTGCCGTGCCCGCGGTAACTGTGCCCGCTACCGACCTGCCGGCTGCGACCACCGTCGCACCCACCTCGGCTCCGACCACGACCCGCCCACCCCCACCGGCCATCAGGGTGCTCGTGGTGGGTGACAGCACGGCGGTGCACCTGGCTGAAGCCCTCCTCCCCTACAGCGCCGAACACGCCGACGAGGTGCTCGCCGGCAGTGCAGCCTTCCCCGGATGTGGCCTATCGGCGTTCGACGACGGCCGCCGTCATGAGATGACCGACCGAGCCGGACGAGAGTCGATGATCGACCTGTCGGCATGTGTGAACGAGTGGAACTCGATCCCGCGGCGGGTCGCCTCGGAGGCCTACGACATCGTGCTCGTCAGCATCGGCCCGTGGGACGGCACCGACATCGAACTGGCCGACGGTCGTATCGTGTCGGTCATCGAGCCCGACGGCGCGACGATGATCGCTCGGGCCTACCGTGCATTCGTCGGCCAGGTCGAGGCAGCCGGCGCCCGCGTGGTCTGGGTCACCCCGCCCGACGTCGACCTCGAGTGGAAGCGGCTCAGCAGTCCGATGGACGACCCGGCACGGTGGCGAGCCCTCCGCGCGATCATCGACGAGTTGCCGGTCGAACAGGTCGATCTTCCCGCCTGGCTAGCGACGAAGGGTCTCGAGGGCCCGGCGGGACGCCCAGATGGCGTACACCTGTCGCCCGAGGCGGCGACCGAGTTCGTGCGCAGTGCCCTCGTACCGCAGTTGGTCACACTCAGGCGCGGATGAAGTCGCCCATCACGCTGCGGGTTCGGGCGAGCGATGCCGCCAACTGAGTACGAACCCCGGCCGGTGTGGTCGGGTCGGCCAGGTCGGCGATGACCGGACGGACGACCCAACCATCGTTGCGGTCGACCCAGGTGGGTACCGCCTCTGGCCGATCGACTGCGACCGTGCCGTTGGCCAGACGGTGCATCGTGACCAGCAGCACAGCGCCGTCCTGACTCGAGGCCGGCCATCCGAAGCCATCGGTCATGTTCGACAGATGGTTCCCCAAGCCGAACGCCACCCACCGACCGTTGATCTGCTCGATGGGCTGGAGGACATGGGCGTGATGGCCGACGATCAGGTCGACCGCACCCGATGCGGTGACCGTCTCGGCAACCTCGCGCTGGTACGACGACGGCCGCGACTCCTTTTCGACTCCCCAGTGGAGGCTGACGATCACCACCTCGGCACCGCGCCTGCGAGCATCGGTTGCGTCGGCCACGATCTGTGCTGGATCGATGAGGTTCACGAGCCAGGGCTGCCCGGCAGGCAGCCGCATGCCGTTCAGACCCCACGTGTACGACAGGTGCGCCACGTCCACACCGCGTACGTCGAGTACCGGCGCGATCCGCTCGAGTGGCGCCCGGGCCATGCCCGATTGGCCGAGACCGGCCATCGTCAACGAGGCGACGGTGGCCTCGATACCGCCCTCGCCGCGGTCGAAACTGTGGTTGCTGGCCGTGCTGCAGCGGTCCCACCCGGCGGTGGCGAGGCCGACGGCGATGTCGCCAGGAATGCCGTACCGCGGCGCCGTGCTGAGCGCCTCGCCGAACGGGGCGACCGGCGACTCGAGATGGCACACCGCAAGGTCGGCCCAGCCGACCACGGGGGCGATGCGGGCGAACATCGGCGCGAAGTCGTACCGGACCCGTCCACCGTTCTCCCAGGCCCGTGTCACGAGTGGGCTGTGCACGAGCGTGTCGCCGGCGAAAGCGAACGTGACCGTAGGCAATGACGGGCTGAGTCGCTCTGCAGTGGTGAGAGCTGCCGCCCATCCGTCGATGACCGCGACTTCATCGGTCGCACGTCCGGTGCCCGGAGCAGCGAGCACGCCGATGCCCAGCGCGACGACCATCGAGCACGCCGGACCACGCTTCGTCCGACGTAGCCGAGGCACCGCTCAGCTACCGATCTCGCCGGCCGAGTAGTGGCGGCGGCACAGCAACTCGTAGCGCACCGAGTCGCCGAACAACGGCTGTTCGTGATCGCCCCCACCGGTGTCGCCCACCACTACCGTCTCGCCGGTGTAGGTGATGCGACCGTTCACGAGACGAGCGTTGTGGGTGGCCCGCGCACCGCACCAGCAGCGCGCCTCCACCTGCATCGGCACCCGTTCGTCGGCCACCTCGAGCAACCGCTTGGTGCCATCGAAGAGCAGGCCGCGGAAGTCGGTGATGAGGCCGAACGCGAACACATCGACGCCGAGGTCGTCGACCACACGGGCGAGCTGATCGCACTGCGCCTCGGTGTAGAACTGCGTCTCGTCGCACACCAGGTAGTGCAGCGGCCAGTTGTCGAGGGCGAGTTGGTAGAGGTCGAGTTCGGGCACCACCTCGACGGCCTCAGCGGCGACACCGAGACGGCTCGTCACCTGGGCACCCTCGCGGTCGAGGGTGGTGAGCAGCAGACCGAACAACTGGCGGCTCGCCAGGTTGTGGTGGATCTGCAGCGCCATAGTGCTCTTGCCCGAGCCCATCGTGCCGAAACTGAAGCGCAACGTCGCCATGCAGCCGCGACCCTACCCTGCGCGCTGGTCAGGTGGCGGGAGCCGATGCCACGACGAGGTCGACCACGACAGCGGCGTGGTCGCTGGCGACGATGGGGCCCACGGAGCCGAGGGGGACGGCATCGACACCGGCCAGATACGCACGCTGTGGATTGCCGAACGGCTTGGGGCGGGGCCAGCTGACGAACACGTAGTCGAGCCGGCGATCGGGCCACGCGGTAGCAGCCTGGTACGGGTTGTCGGAACGCCAGGTGGCGCCGCCGCCCTCGCCTACATGCTCCCAGCAGTCGGACAGCACGAGGTTGCGCACCGGCGCCGCGCGCCGGCCGGTGAGCAGGCGGATCTCGTCGCTGTCGGGCGTGGCATTGAAGTCGCCTCCCACCACGACGGGCGGATCGCGGTCGGGGTCGCCGCGCATGTCGTCGACGATCTGCAGCACCCGCTCGCACTGCAGTTGTCGCACCGCCGACTCGTCGAAGCGGTGGTCGAGGTGGGTACTGACGACCGGCCACGCGCCATACGGGGTGTCGAGCACGGCACCGAGCGCCCGGCGATGACCGGCGGTGCCGTCGAGGCGCGGCAGGGCATGGCTCACCACCTCACCGATGGGCCACCGGCTGACGATGGCGTTGTGGAACCCAGCCCCCGTCTCGGCGCGCTGCGACGCAAACGGATCGTCGCTGAGCACTACGTGATACCCGAGGGCGGCGGCGATGCGGTGCGCCGCCGAGTCGCCGTCGGCACCCCACACCTCTTGCAGCAGCAGCACATCGGGTTGCTCGGCGCGGCACACGGTGTGGATCGCGCCCTCGCGCGCCTCCCAGGGGCCGAACCGCCACCACAGGTTCCACGTCATCACCCGCATCCCCAGCACTCTGCCAGGTCGCACCATCGGGCGCACGAGTTGGATTCGGTGCCTGCTGTGTTGTTAGGTAAGGCGATGGGAGAACTACTCGACGAACTCGATGCCTGGCTCGACGCCAACTGGGATGCCGACCTCACGGTGGGCGACTGGTGGGAACGGCTCGGACTCTCCGGCTGGGCGGCGCCCGCCCTGCCGGAGGAGGCATACGGTAGGGGCATCTCGCGCAACGACGCGATCGCCGTGTCGCGACGCATCGCCGAGCGCGGCGCCCTGCCCGCCCCAGGCGGGCTCGGCATGCTGCTGGCTGCGCCCACCATCGCCACCCACGGCACTCCCGAGCAGATCGAGCGCTTCGTGCGTCCCATCGTCACCGGCGCCCACGCCTGGTGCCAGTTGTTCAGCGAGCCCGGCGCCGGCAGCGACCTCGCCAGCCTCGGTGCACGCGCCGTGCGCGACGGCGAGGAGTGGATCGTCAACGGCCAGAAGGTGTGGACCTCGGGCGGCCACGTCGCCGACATGGGCATGCTCATCGCCCGCACCGACCCCGACATCCCCAAGCACCAGGGCATCTCGTGGTTCGCATTCGACATGCATCAGCCCGGCCTGGTCGAGATCAGGCCGCTGCGCGAGATGACCGGGCGGGCCCTGTTCAACGAAGTGTTCATGACCGACGCCCGCGTGGGCGACGATGCGCTGATCGGTGGCCTGCACAACGGCTGGGCTGTCGCCAACACCACCCTCGCCTTCGAGCGTTCCGGGCTCGGCTCGGGTGGCTCGGGCGGCGTGGCCCTAGCCGCACCCGGCACCATCGTCGGCGACCTGCCCAAGCGGGCAGGCGACTTCGTCCGCTCCACGCGCTCACCGGCCACCGCAGGCGGCGGTGCCACCACCGCTGCGGGCCAGCGGATGTTCACCGAGATGGCCCGCCACACCGGCAAGAACCAAGATCCCACCATCCGCCAGCAGCTGGTGCAGTTGCACACCCTGGCCGAGATCGGCCGCTACACCACACTGCGCCAGAAGGCCGAGAAGGCTGCGGGCCGCGACATCGCCGGTGCCGGCAACATTGCAAAACTGGCGATGAGCGAGATCGTGCGCCGCTCGCGCGACGTCGGCCTGCGTATCGCCGGACCGTACGGCATGCTGCACGCGTACGACAGCGAGCACCGCGCTGCGCTCGATGCCGCCACCGGCAACCCGTTCCTCGGCCACATCACCGAGATGGCCCTGTTCGCCCAGGCGCCGCCCATCTACGGCGGCACCGACCAGGTGCAGCGCAACATCATCGGCGAACGCGTCCTCGGCCTGCCGAAAGAACCGAGCAACGAGCGCACCACCGCGTGGCGCGACCTGCCCCGCAACGGCTGAGCCGTCAGGCGCCCAGCAGGCCGTCGATCCGCTTGAACGAGCGGCGGGCCATGGCCAGCAGTTCGCCGTCGGTGGGGTGATCGGCCGACTCGACGCCCACCACCCGCTTGGCCAGTTCAGCATGCCGAGCCGAGAGGTCGCGGACGAACGACTGCTTGACCTCGCCCGGCCCGACGACGAGCACCTCGCGAGCCGAACCGATCGCCTCGACCACCTGGTCGAAGAAGTGATGGTCGTCCTTGGCATGACCCGACCCCACCGAGCCGGCCCGGTGGTGCACCCGTCGCGATGCGTTCTCGCTGCGGACCGTGGTGCGATGCGCGGCATCGCTGGTGAAGTCGACGACCTTCGCCTCGCGATGGTCGATCCACACGACGGCATGGGGGTACGTCATGGCTGCTCTCCTTGTTCGGAGGCCCGGTTCGGCGGACGAGCGGACCCGTTCGACAGCACCGTACGACTCCCCCGCGACGGGCACTACGGCCGTAGGTCCTGTCGTTCGGCTCGATCAGCCGCTGTACTGCTCGCCCGGTACCGACTCGACCTCGTCGACGGCGTCGCCATGAGGGTGGGCGTGCGCTTCGGCGTGCACCTCGGCCGACGAACGAGCCAGGGCCACGGTGGACACCAGCACCGTGAGAATGGCCAAGGCAGCGGGAACAGCCCAGCCCGAGCGGACGGACTCGCCGAGCAGCAGCAACCCGATCAATACCGCCGCCACCACCTCGGTGGCCCACATCGCAGCCGTCACCTGTCCGGCGCCGCCCCGGCCGAGCGCCACGGCGTGGAGCCAGGTGCCGCACAACGCGTAGCCCACCACCGACCACGCCACCGGCGAACTGAGCAGGCCCGACCATCCGTCGTCGAAACCGAGGGTGCGAGCCGCCATAGCGCTGCCGACGAACGCCAGGCCGGCCAGCACCGCCTGCATGATGGCGCCGTACCGACGGCCCAGGGTGAGCCCGCCGATCACCAGCACGGGAAGCGCCGCCACGACGCCGACACGCACCGCAGTACTGAACGCGACGTCGTGGTTCGGTTCGGCCGCCATTCCGATGACCACGAGCGCCACGCAGGTGGCGGCGATGGCCCGCCGCTCGACGGTGCCGATGCGGGTGCCCAGCAGGATCGACGCCAGCAGCACCGTGATGGCGATCGAACCGGCCAGCACCGTCTGCACGGCGAACAGTGGCAGATAGCCGAGAGCAACACGACTGGTGACCCAGGCCAGCAGATCGAGCGCAATCCCCAGCAACAGGCGCGGCTGGCGAAGCATGGCCCGGGTGCGGTTGGTGCGCACCTCCATCGCAATGCGGGCGCCCTGAGCCTGGAGGATGGCTGAGTAGCCATAGGCGAAGGCTGCGAAGATCGCCAGGCTGTAGCCCATGAGCACTGCTGACCACCTCCCCTGCAATTCAACGCGTCTACGGTGACGGCTCTGTGGATGACAGTACCCAGGATGCCAGAATTCGGCCACTAGGTCGGCGCACCCCGCCGGCGTCGGCGCCGCCCCAAGCATGGGCCACTGCTCGACTCGATTTCCGGTGCTTCGAACCCGCCGATCGATCCGACGTCGCCGCTCTGCTGGGCGATGCCGCCGCGATGCAGTACGTGGGCGATGGCAAGCCCGCCGATGCCGCCGCCATCACCCGTTGGCTCGACAATGCCATTCGGCGATGCGGCACCGAACCCGGTGGTGGTCTCTGGGCGCTGCACGACCGCGCCAGCGGGGCGTTCGTGGGCTACTGCGGCGTCGACCCTGGCGAGGACACGGACGAGCCGGAACTGACCTACGCG
>JBIKLX010000150.1:0-7919 GCA_044359565.1 Ilumatobacteraceae bacterium | reverse complement strand
GCGGCATCCATCGAGGGGAGCCGGCGCCGTCTGCTCATGGCGCCGGCTCCCTCGATGCCCGACCTGTCACGCCGTGTCTCGAAGCTGAACGCCATCGCCGACAGGGCCAGTGCCTGGGGTGTGGTGCGCGTGCTGCTGGTCGTGGTGGCGGTCGAGGTGATCGTGCTCTCGCTGCCGGCGTTGTTGCTGGGTGAGGGCGAGGCCAACGCCCACGAGGCGCGGCACCTCGGCGCGTTCACGGTGGCATACGGCGTGGCCCTCTTGGTGGTCGCGTTCCGACCTGCCCGGGCGCGCACCATCTTGCCGGTGGCGGCAGTGCTTGCCGGTGCCTTGCTCATCACGGCCGTCGTCGATCTGGTGAACGGCAACGTGCCGCTGCTCGAGGAGGCCACACACCTGCCCGAGTTGATCAGCGTCGTACTCGTCTGGCTCCTTGCAGCTGCCCCGCTGCGGCGTGATCGTCACACACAGCCCACCGCCGACGCGGCGCTGCGACTCGTCGAACCGGGCGACGCGCCCGAGCAGTCGGTGGGCTGACGCGCTCGCCCGATTGCAGAGGGGCTGTCAGGCGATCTCGCGCCATGCAGCGAGGCGCTCGGCGCTGTCGTCGCCGGGCAATGGCAGCTGACACACCACGCGCAGGCTCGGCCATTCGCTGGGCGTGAGCTGCTGGTACTCGAACACCAACTCGCCCGCACGCGGGTGGTGGTACCGGCGCAGCCGGGTCTGGAACTGGGCGACGTCGAGTTGCGGCCACCAGTCGGCGAACTCGGGGCTGGCGGCCCGGAGCCGGTCGACCAACGTCGCCACCTGCGGGTCGTCGCGCAGCGCCGCCGTGCCGGCCCGGAACTCGGCGAGGATACGCCGCGCCTGCGCGGGCCAGTCGTCGAGCAACGGACGGACCGACGGTTCGGCGAACATCGCCCACAGCAGATTGCGATCGACATCGTCGAGGCGTTCGATCACCGGGTACAGGCGGGCCTGGGGACGGTTCCAGGCGAGGAACTCCCACCGCGGTCCGAGCACGTAGGCGGGGGCCGGTTCCATCGACGTGATGAGGCGGACGAGTGCATCGGGCACATCGGCCACGTCGTCGGCGTGCGCGGCGGGGGCCCGTACGGCGAGGGTGAGCAGGTGCTGGCGTTCGGCGTCGTCGAGGCGCAGGGCACGGGCCAGCGCCTCGAGCACGTCGGTGGAGACATTGATCCGCCGCCCTTGCTCGAGCCACGTGTACCAGGTGACCGACACGCCGGCCAGCATCGCGATCTCCTCACGGCGCAGCCCCGGGGTGCGACGCGACCGTCCAGCGGGCAAGCCCACCTCGGCGGGGGTGAGGGCGTTACGGCGCGCCCGGAGGAACGCCGCGAGTTCTTCGCGCTGCGACGAGGTGGCCATCGGCTCAGCCGCCGTTCACCGCCGGCACCCAGTCGCGGCAGGGCTGGGCGCGCAACGCGCCGCAGGCCGGCGGTGCTGGTTGAGGCACCGTGGCGCCCGCCACGACGGGCAGGACGAGCCGGGAGGGGCGGTCGGCGTCGAACCCGACGGTCACCTGCTCGCCGGCGGAGATGCTCTCGAACACCCACACCGGGCGGTTGTTGCCCGGGGCGTCGATGGTGAGGCGCAGCCTGCTGCCGGCCCGGAACGCGTGGGCCACCGGGAACAGGGCGATGCGCACCGGGGTGAACTCACCCTCGGGCAGTGGGGCGGCGTCGACCTCCAGGAACGTCTGCACCGGCTGCAGCGCGGTGCTGGCCGCGTCGTCGAGGGCCCGCTCGCTGGCGCGCAGCCAGCCGCTCTGGACGTAGATCTCCTTGCCGTCGGGGCGCACCTCGGTGATGGTCACCTCGAGATCGGTGTCGGGTGTGGTGGCGCTGATCCACAGGTCGACCGAACCGCCGCCCACCACCAGGGTGTCGTCGGCGAGCGGAGCCGAGACGAAGCCCAGTCCGGTGCCGTCGGGAAGTGCTTTCCACTCGTACGGGGCGCCGGCTTTCCAGATGTCGGAGCCGCTGCCGCTGTAGTAGGTGGCGGGAAGGGCGGTGGGGTCGGCGGTGTAGGAGGCTTCGCCAGGTGCGGTGGGCGCGGTGTCGCTGAGTGCGCCGTTGCCGTCGAGCGACCAGGTCGTGGCGACCGCATCGGGTACGGGCCACTGGTCGTACTCGAGCACGGCGCGCGCCACCGGAGCGCCGGGCGAGTAACCGTCGGCGGCGCCCTGTTCCAGCAGCACACGCACCTGCGGCTCGGCCTCGTAGTCGGCGAGCGCATCGTCGTAGGTCATCCCGGCGTAGCGGTCGGTGAACGCAGGGGCCTCGGGGCTGGCGAAGATGAGCCCGCCCAGGATGGGGGCAACCTGGTTGGCGCCGGCCATCGTGGGCACCTGCTTGGCCACGTACAGCTGCAGGAACTCGACGTAGCGCTGCATCACGCTGGGGCTGAGCGACTCGGTGTGGCCGCCGTTCACGAGGGTGACGAAGAGGTCCTTCGCGTTGGTGAAGCGGTCGAGCATGGCGGGGAAGTGGCCGCCGGTCTGCTCGTCCTGCCAGGCGCCGGCCAGGAACACCGGGGCGGTGATGCGGTCGACGAAGGGGATGGGTGCCAGCGAGTCGCCGAGTTCGGTCGGGTAGTAGGGGTTGTCGCGGATCTCGGCGACGAGGTCGGGGTTCTGCAGGCGCAGCTGCTGGTTCGCCTCGCACTCGGTGTCGCCGCCGTCGACGCGGCCCTGCTCCCAGCCCTGCCCGTAGGGGCGGGCCTGGTCGACGCGGGCCTGGGTCCACTCGACCGCGAAGCCGGTGTTCAGCAGGCCGCCGGGGTACAGCGTGGCGCGGAACGAGTCGTCGAGCACGCTGAGCGGAGTGATGGCGGCCAGGCTCGGGGGAACGGTGGCGGCGACGAACAGTTGGCTGATGCCGGGGTACGAGATGCCCACCATGCCGACCTCGTTGTCGAGCGCCCACGGCTGGGCGGCGACCGTTTCGATGACGTCGTAGCCGTCGAGGCTCTGCACCGTCTCGAAGAAGCGGAACGAGCCACCGCTGCAGCCGGTGCCGCGCATGTTCACGCCCACGTAGGCGAAGCCGAGGGTGGTGTAGATCTGGGCGAAGTCGGCGCTGCCGGGGTCGCTCGGCTGGTAGCCGCTGTACTCGACGACGGTAGGGTAGGGACCCTGGTCGGCGGGGCCGGGCAGGACGATGTTGGCGCTGAGCGTGGTGCCGTCGCGGGTGGTGATGTAGCCGAAGCCGCCCTCGGGGAGTTTGGTCTGCGACGTGTACCAGGCGGCGTCGGGGTGGTCGGCCGGGTCGGCGATGGCGAAGGGTTCGCTCTGCTCGGTGGCCGAGGTGAGGACGTAGCCGTCGCCGGGGGCGAGGCTGCGGAACAGCAGCGAACCCTGTTCGTCGACCACGCCGGTGGCGGTGCCGCCGTCGGGACCGGTGACGGTGAGTTCGGTACCGGGCTCGGCCTCGAGCACGGCGACCTGTTCGGTGCCGGGCCGCACGGTGAACGTGGCCGGGGCAAGGTCGACCGCCGGGGCCGCCGTGGTCTCGGCGGGAGCGGGCACCGTGTCGACCGTGCTCTCCTCGACGGTGGTGACGGGGGCGTTGGCTGCCTCATCGCCCGCACAGGCGGCGAGGAGGGCGACACAGGTCAGGAGGGGGATGATTCGACGAGACGGCACCCGACGAGTCTGGCAGGCAGAATGGTGAAGTGATGGATCTGAACGTGATGCTCGCCGACCTCGAACTCCTGGTGACCACCGAATCGCCGTCGCATGACGTTGCGGCGATCACCACGTCGGCTGTCGTGCTGGCCGGTGTGATGGAACGTCGCCTCGGGTCGTCGCCCACCCTGGTCGACGGGCCGGCGGGGCCCCATGTGCACTGGGTGGGTGGCGGTGTGCCACGTGTGCTGATCGTCGGCCACCACGACACGGTGTTCCCCATGGGCACGCTGGCGGCGCGGCCGTTCGCGATCGCCGATGGCAAGGTCACCGGGCCGGGTGTGTTCGACATGAAGGCCGGCATCGTGCAGGCGGTGCACGCCGTGGCGTCGCTCGCCGATGCGTCGGGCATCGAGATCCTCATCACCTCCGACGAGGAGGTCGGGTCGGCCACGTCTCGCGCCCTCATCGAGGAGCGGGCACTGGCCTGCGGAACCGTGCTGGTGTTCGAGCCCAGCGCCGACGGCGGTGCGGTGAAGATCGCCCGGAAGGGCGTCGGCACGTTCGAGGTGATCGTGCACGGCAAGGCGTCGCATGCGGGGCTCGAGCCGGAGAAGGGCGTGAACTCGCTGGTCGCTGCCGCCGAGTTGATCACCACCATCGCCACGTTCGGCGACCCGGCACGTGGTACCACGGTCACCCCCACGATGGCGTCGGCGGGTACTGCTGAGAACGTGGTGCCGGCACGCACCCGGGTGCTGGTCGACGTGCGCGTGGTGGAGCCTGACGAGAAGACGCGGATCGAAGCGCTGATGGCTGGTCTGCGCACCACCGTGCCGGGAGCGACCGTCGAGGTGCTCGGTGGGCTGAACCGGCCACCGATGCACGAGTCGGCGTCGGCGACGTTGTTCCCGGTCGCCGTGCGGGCTGCCGAGCGCGCCGGGTTGCCGACGCTCGTCGGTGTGGCAGTGGGAGGCGGCAGCGACGGCAATCTCACCGCCGCCGTCGGTGTGCCCACGCTCGATGGCCTCGGTGCCGTCGGTGGCGGTGCCCATGCCGATCACGAGCACGTCTTCGTCGACACCATCGTCGATCGAGCCCGACTCACAGCCGCCCTGCTGAGCGACCTCCTCGCCTGACCCGCAGCGCCTCGCTGCTCGCCGCCACCTGGTCCATCACGCTGGTCCATCACGCGGTTCCATCGCGCTGGTCCATCACGCGGTTCCATCGCGGAGGTGCGAGGTGGACCGAGTCGTCGCCCGTCCGGTCGTCGTCCCAGTCACGTCGTTTCGATTTCGATTCAGATTCGGGTGCGGACTCGGACTCGGATTCGGGTGCGGATTCGGATTCGGATTCCGATTCGGATTCGGATTCCGATTCGGATTCTGATTTCGATTCGGGTGCGGATTCTGATTCGGACTCGGATTCGGATTTCGATTCAGATTCGGGTGCGGATTCGGATTCCGATTCGGACTCGGATTCGGACTCGGATTCCGATTCCGATTCAGATTCGGGTGCGGATTTCGATCCCGATCCCGATCTCGGTGGCGATCCCGATCTCGGTGGCGATCCCGGTGGCGAGTGCGGCGCTGGGGTGGATGCTGCTGTCCCGGAATCGAAATCGAAACGAGGTGACGGTGTCACGAGCGGAGCGTGTGGGCCGAGCCGGGCCGTGCGGCCGGGCGTGCGGCCGGGCGTGCGATCCGGCTGTTTCCGCTGGGCCATCGTCGCTGCACATCAGTACTGGGTATGCAGCAACGAGACGACAGTCGGGACGACAACTGGATCGATCAGCTCCGGCCGGTCGATGTCCGCCGGGCGATCCTGGGGGTGTTCCTCCGCTCGGGGCGCCCGATGAGCCTGAGCGAGGTATCGGCCGCGCTCGCCGCCGAGGGGCTCACGGTGAGCCGTCGCAAGATCAGCGACGTGATGATGCACCAGGTTCGTGCCGGTCGGGCGCAGGCCCTCGCCCGGGCCGTGTTCGTCCTCGATCCCGACGCCTTCAGCGAGTCGACCCGCGGCCGCTGTTTGCAGTGGCGGGCTGCCAAGGCATGGCGTGAACGGCAGTACGCCCGCTACCGCAGCCCGTACTCAGGTGGGGTTGGGAGCCTCGAGTGACAGCAGGCCGCCACTGCCGAGCGTGCCGGTTCCCCGGTACACCTCGAGCTTTGCGGTCGTGTCGGCGATGTCGAGGTTGCGCATCGTCAACTGCCCGATGCGGTCGAGCGGCCCGAAGGGGGCATCCTCGACCCGTTCCATGCTCAACCGCTCGGGCGCGTAGGTGAGGTTCGGGCTCACCGTGTCGAGCACGGTGTAGTCGTCGCCGCGCCGCAGGCGCAACGTGACCTCGCCGGTGATGGCCGAACCGACCCAGCGCACCAGCGGCTCGCGCAGCATCAGGCTCTGCGGGTCGAACCAGCGACCCTCGTACAGCAGTCGGCCGAGGCGACGGCCCATCGTGCGGTAGTTCTCGATCGTGTTCTCGTTGTGGATGCCCGAAACGAGTCGCTCGTAGGCGATGTGCAGCAGCGCCAATCCGGGCGCCTCGTAGATGCCGCGGCTCTTGGCCTCGATGATGCGATTCTCGATCTGGTCGCACATCCCCAGGCCGTGGCGACCGCCGATGGCATTCGCCTCCATCACCAGGTCGACCTGGGTCGCGAACTCCTGGCCGTTGATGGCGACCGGCCACCCCTCGTGGAACCGGACCGACACCTCCTCGGCGGCGATGGTGACGTCGTCGCGGTAGTGAGCCACACCCATGATCGGCACGACGATGTCCATCGAGGTGCTCAGTTCCTCGAGCAGTTTGGCCTCATGGGTGGCGCCCCAGATGTTGGCGTCGGTGCTGTACGCCTTTTCCTTGCTGGCTCGGTACGGCAGGTTGCGCTCGGTGAGGAACTCGCTCATCTCGGCGCGGCCGCCCAACTCGGTGACGAACGCGTCGTCGAGCCACGGCTTGTAGATGCGCAGGCTCGGGTTCACCAGCAGGCCGTAGCGGTAGAAGCGCTCGATGTCGTTGCCCTTGTAGGTGCTTCCGTCGCCCCAGATGTCGACCCCGTCGGCCTTCATCGCCTGGACGAGCATCGTGCCCGTCACTGCTCGGCCGAGCGGTGTGGTGTTGAAGTACGTCTTGCCGGCGGTGGTGATGTGGAACGCACCGCACTGCAGGGCGACGAGCCCCTCGTGCACCAGCTCGGTACGGCAGTCGACCAACCGCGCCTCGGCGGCGCCGTACTCCTTGGCTCGATCGGGCACACCGGCTAGGTCGTCCTCGTCGTACTGGCCGAGGTCGGCCGTGTAGCAGTAGGGGACAGCGCCCTTCTCGCGCATCCAGGCAACCGCCGCCGAGGTGTCGAGACCACCGCTGAACGCGATCCCGACCCGTTCGCCGACCGGCAATGACGTGAGCACCTTCGACATAGGTGCCCGACGCTATCCGTCAGGGGTGCGTCAGTCGCGTTCGACCCATTGGCTCAGCAACCAGTGGAAGTGCCGCAACTTGGTCTCCTGGTAGTTCGCCAGGGTGATGTCCTTGCGCAACGACGACAGCCCCTTTTGCACCTTGGGCAGGTTGAACGTGTCCTGGTTGAACACTCGGGCCAGCAGCCCCAACTCCTCGGCATCGGTCCAGTCCTGGTCGACCCCGAGCCAGTGGATGGGCACGGCCGGTGGCTTGGGCTGCGACTCGTCGTAGGGCTCGAGGAACATGCACTCCATGATCGACATGTCGTGGCGGTCTTCGTAGGGCCGGAACCGGTAGACGATGCGGTTGTAGGCGGCCCACGGGTGGAAGTTCGGGAACAGCGTGTAATAGATGCTGTCGGCCAGTTCGGCGTCGCTGAGCCCATCGGCCTTGTCGCCCAGAACCTCGGCCATCCGGGCGCGACCGCCCAGACCCGACACCCCACGCGCCGTCATCCCGTCGGTGAGGGTGACGAACGGCGGTTCGTCGAGTCGCCGGTCGCTCATCGCATCGAACATCTCCTGTTCGGTCGGCTCCCACGACAGGTGTGGGCTCGGCGTGCCGTTCGGCGTGATGGCCCGACTGAAGTTGCCGCTCCAGTCGTACTGGCTGTTGGCGTCGCCGATACCTGCCAGCAGTTGCGGATGGGTGGCCACCACGTGGAACGCCTCCATGAACGCCTCCTGCACCACCTTCCAGTTGGTGGGGAAGATGCGCGCGACGTGCACCGACTTGTAGCGCTGCTCGAGCGGCCACTTCTCGAAGTGGCTCGGCAGCTCGCCGAGGAACGATTCGAGC
>JBIKLX010000019.1:0-28024 GCA_044359565.1 Ilumatobacteraceae bacterium | reverse complement strand
ATAGGCGTCGCTGGTGGACGAGGGGGCATCGTCGGTGTCGATGGCGAGCACCACCACCCGGCGGCCGTAGCCGCGCACATCGTCGCTCGGCGCCACCTCGGGCAGCAGGTCGTGCCATGGCCGGTCGGGCAGATCGCCCAACCCGACATGCGGGAACCAGGTGTCGAGGACGGTGCCGTCGGTTGTCACGGTGGCGAGGCCGGCGCCCCAGGCTGCGGTCATCGTTGGGCCTTTCGTCAGAGCACTTCGTGGCGGAGGGTGGGGAACAAGATGACCTCCTTGATGGAGGTGACACCGGCGATGAGCATGGCCACGCGGTCCATGCCGATGCCGAGGCCGCCGGTGGGCGGCATGCCGTACTCGAGGGCGCGCAGGTAGTCCTCGTCGATACCGCCCGCCTCGTCGTCGCCGGCCTCCTTGGCCTTCTGCTCGTCCTCGAACCGGGCCCGCTGCTCGACCGGATCGTTCAACTCGCTGTAGCCGTTGGCGTACTCGCGACCGCCGATGAACAGCTCGAACCGTTCGGTGAGGAACGGGTCGTTGCGATCGGTGCGTGCCAGCGGCGAGATCTCGACCGGGTGGCCGGTGACGAACGTGGGGCGGATGAGCGTGTGCTCGGCGGTGGCCTCGAACAGTTCCTCGATGATCTTGCCCGCACCCCACCGCGGCAGCACCGAGACGCTGTACTCGGCGGCCAGCTTGCGCAGGTGTTCGATGGGCTGCGACGGGTGCACCTCTACGCCGGTGTACTCCTGCACCAGGTCGATCATCCGCACCTGGCGCCACGGTTCGGCCAGGTCGACGGCCTCGACCACGTCGCCGGGGCCGTGCACGGTGACCACCGACGAACCGGTGGCCTCGACGGCGGCGGCGGTGATGAGCCGCTCGGTGATGTCGATCATCTCGGTGTGGTCGGCGAACGCCTGGTAGAGCTCCATCATCGTGAACTCGGGGTTGTGCCGGGTGCTGATGCCCTCGTTGCGGAACACGCGGCCGATCTCGTACACCCGTTCCATCCCGCCGACGATGAGGCGCTTCAGGTGCAGTTCGAGCGCGATGCGCAGGAACATCGTCATATCGAGCGTGTTGTGATGGGTGATGAAGGGACGGGCGTGGGCCCCGCCGGCCTCGACGTGCAGCACCGGGGTCTCGACCTCGATGAAGCCCTGCTGGTGCAGAGTGCGGCGGAAGCTGGCGATGACGGCATGGCGGATCTCGAAGGTGCGCCGGGCGTCGGCGTTCACGATGAGGTCGGCATACCGCTGGCGGAATCGGGTGTCGGTGTCGGTGAGGCCGTGCCACTTGTCGGGCATCGGTCGCACTGCTTTCGAGAGCAGTTCGAAACGGTCGACCTTCACGCTCAGTTCGCCCTTGCGCGTGGTCATCACCGTGCCCTCGACGCCCACCCAGTCGCCGAGGTCGAGGGCGCCGAACGCCTCGAACGCCTCGTCGCCGATGACGGCCTTCGATACGAACAACTGGATGTCGTCGCTGCGGTCGCGCATCGTGACGAAGATGAGCTTGCCCTGTTCGCGCAGCAGCATCACTCGACCGGCGACCGCCACCCGCACCTCGGTCTCGACACCGGGCTCGAGGTGGCCGTGGGTGGCACGGATCTCGCCGAGGGTGTGGGTGCGGTCGAAACGGTATGGGTACGGGTTCAGGCCCGACTCGCGAACGCGGTCGATCTTGGCGAAGCGCTTGACCTTCTCGGCGAGGAGGCCGCTCCCGTGTTCAGGATGTTCCTCGGCGGCTGGTTCGGCCTGCGGGTCGGGGGCTGTCTCGCTCACAAGGCAGAGACGGTACCGGTTCGCAGCCCAGCCCGGCGGTCCATTACGCGCTGGTAGGGTCCGGCCGTGCACTGCCGGGGGGTCTTCGTCATGGTGGCCGCGGCGCTGGTATGCGCAGCGGTGCCCGTCGCAGCCCTCGGCGACGACCCGCTCGACCAGCCGGCCCAGGGCCTCGCCCCTGCAGTGCGGATGATGCCGGCGGCCGATGTGGTGTCGGTGAGCGAGTTCGGTGCGATGAAGCCGGCCACCGTCGATCGCATCGAGGAGATCGGCCGTTCCCTCGGCATCCCGTCGGCGCGTGGGCGTTCGTACGCCGCTGGTGCCACCACCGTCTGGCGTGGCGACACCGTGGTGCAGCAGGCGAGTGGTTCGTCGGGGTACTGGCAGTACCCGGTGGTGATCACGGCGCTCCCCGTCGAGGCGCTCGGGCCGATCATGGGACTCGACGTGTCGGCGACCGTGGCGGCAGGCGACATTGTGCTGAGCGCTACTGGCGCCGCGTTGCGCACCGCACAGGTGGGCGATGTGATCGAGGTCGTACGCGCCGACCGGTACGCCGTGCGCTACCGGGTGGGCCTGATCGCCCCCGACGCACAGGTGGGCGGTGCAGAGATCGTCATGTCGAACGGCTCGGCCGATCTGCTCGGTGCCGGTGCCACCACCCGGGTGCTCTTCTTCGGTCGCTTCGTCCGCGCCGACCTCGATGCCGCGCTGGCTGCCGCCGGTCTGGTCGACAACAACGGTGTGCGGGTGACCCATTCGTGGGCCCCGCCCAATCCCGACGGACTGCTGGGCCTGGCGCGAACGAAGGCCCTGCTCGGCGAGTTCGACTACCGCATCAACCGCGACGACACCCTCACCCTCGACCCGGCCTGGGTCGGTGCCAACATTGTGTTCGTCCAGTACTCGCCCATCAAGGTGCGTGCGTCGTGCCACCGGCGTGTGATCGCCGACCTCGACGCAGCGCTCGCCGAGATCGCCGAGCTCGGTCTCGCCCCGTACTTCGACGTGGCCGACACGAACCAATGGGGCGGGTGCTGGAACCCGCGCTACGCCCGCGCGTCGAGCACGGTGGGGTCGGTCAGCAGGCACGCCTGGGGAATGGCGTTCGACATGAATGTCAGTACCAACGGCCAGGGTCGCCAGCCACGGCTCGACTGCCGCATCGTGCGCATCTTCCGCAAGCACGGCTTCGCCTGGGGCGGCAACTTCCTCTATCCCGACGGGATGCACCTCGAGTGGGTGGGCGAGCAGCGGAACACCTGGCAGTACCCGTCGGCGTACTGCCCCAACCTGCCCGACGGCGGCGTCGCCGCAGCCCGGGCACCGGTGCCCGCCGCCACCGCCCGCGACACGATGTTCGCCGACTGAACTGCGCCCTGCCGGTAGCCTCGGCGCTGTGGCGACTCGATTCGTGATCATCGGTGGCGGACCCGCAGGCAACACGGCGGCGACCTATGCGGCGCGTTTGGGCGCGCAGGTCACTCTCGTCGAGCGCGACGTCGTGGGCGGCGCGGCGCACCTGTGGGACTGCATCCCGTCGAAGACGATGATCGCAACCGGCGGTGCCATGTCCGACGCCAGGCGCATGCGCGGCATGGGACTGGAAAAAAGCGAGCCCGAGGTCGACGTCGATGCGCTCACCGAGCGCATCACCAGCATCCAGATGCGGATGCAGCGCAACACCACCCAACTGCTCACCAGCCAGGGGGTCGAGTTGGTGCACGGTTCGGCGCGGTTCCTCGACGCACATCATGTCGAGGTCACCTCCGCCGAAGGGTCAACCGTGCTCGAGGCCGACGCTGTGCTCATCGCCACCGGCACCCGGCCGCGCATACCCGACTGGTGCCACCCCGACGGCGAGCGCATCCTCACCACCCGCGACTGCTATCCGCCCAAGGAGTTCCCCAGCAGCATCACGGTGGTCGGCTCGGGCGTCACCGGCGTCGAGTTCGTGCACATGTTCAGCTCGTTCGGTTCCGACGTCACGTTGGTGGTCAGCCGCCAGCAGGTGTTGCCGAGCAAAGACCCCGAGGTGGCCGCCGTACTCGAGGAAGACTTCCTGAAGCGCGGCGTGAAACTGCTGAAGGGCGCCCGCGCCACGTCGATCGAGCGCGAGCGCGGCGCCGACGGCGCCGACCAGGTGGTGGTGCGCTGCGACGACGGCCGCGTCATCACCAGCAGTCACGCCGTGCTGGCCATCGGATCGGTGCCCAACGTCGACGGCCTCGACCTCGTGGCGGCAGGTGTGCACACCGACGGTGGCTACGTCACCATCAACCGCCACTGCCAGAGCAACGTCGAGCACATCTACGCCGCCGGCGACGTGAGCGGCAAGCTGCCGCTGTCGAGCGTGGCCAGCATGCAGGGCCGCAAGGTGGCCGAGCACGTGATGGGCCTGCAGAAGGTGGCCCACCGCCATCTCGACTACGACAAGGCCGCCAGCGCCATCTTCACCGAGCCCGAGATCGCCGATGTGGGCCTCGCCGAGGCCGACGCCTTCGCTGCAGGTCGCAAGATCCGCGTCACCAAGGTGCCGTTCTCGGCCACCCCGAAAGCGCTCATCAACAACGACTGGCGCGGGTTCGTGAAGATCATCTCCGACCCGGCCACCGGCGTGGTGCTGGGCGGGTCGATCGTGGGTCGGCACGCGGCCGAACTGATCAGCGTGATCGCCCTCGCCGTGACGGCCAACCTGAAGGTGACCGACATCCTCGAGAGCCTGTTGGTGCACCCCGCGCTCAGCGAGGCACTGGCCGAAGCGGCCGAGTGACGCCGGTCAGGCGATCACCACCACCACATCGCCCGCGCCCACCGTTGCGCCGGCGCTGACCTTCACTTCTTTCACCGTGCCGGCCTTGTCGGCGGTGATCTGGTTCTCCATCTTCATGGCCTCGAGCACCACCACGGGCTGACCGGCCTCGACGGTGTCGCCCACGGCGACGAGCACCTTCACGATCGTGCCTTGCATCGGCACCTCGACATTGCCCGAACCGGCGCCTCCGCCGGCCCCGCCGCCACCGGCTGCACGGGCAGGCTTCTTCGCCTTCGGGGAAGCAGCGGCCGCGGCGACCATGGGCACATCGGGCACCCACATCTTCACGTCGAAGCGCTTGCCGTTCACCTCGACGGTGGTGGTGCGCTGCACCAGCGGCGCGGCATCGTCGTCGCTCGGGGTCGGCGGCTTCGGCGGCTCGACACCCGACAGGTCGAGGCGTTCCTCGACCCACTTCGTGCTGTGCTGCATTGCCGCGAAATCGGGATGCTTCAAGATGGCGAGGTCGGCCGGGATGGTGGTGGCCACACCCTCGACCACCATCTCCTCGAGCGCACGGATGGTGCGGGCGATGGCCGTGGGCCGGTCCTTGCCCCACACGATCACCTTGCCGATGAGGTTGTCGTAGTACTGGCTGACGGTGTCGCCGCTCTCGTAGCCGGCATCGAACCGCACCCCGAAACCGTCGGGTGCGACGAGCTTGGTGATCTGGCCGGGGGAGGGCAGGAACTTGCCGCCCGCCGGGTTCTCGGCGTTGATGCGCACCTCGATGCCCGCGCCGTTGCGGCGTGCCGCAACCTCGGCCTGGGTCATCGGCAGCGGCTCGCCCGAGGCGACGCGGATCTGCCACTCGACGAGGTCGATGCCGGTGATGACCTCGGTGACCGGGTGCTCGACCTGCAGACGGGTGTTCATCTCGAGGAAGAAGAACTCGCCACCCTGGTAGATGAACTCGACCGTGCCGGCGTTGAAGTAGCCGACGGCCTTGGCGGCCTTGATGGCGGCCTCGCCCATCGCCTCTTCGATCCCGGGGCCGAGGTCGGCGGCGGGCGCCTCTTCGATGAGCTTTTGGTGACGGCGCTGGGCCGAGCAGTCGCGGGTGCTCACCCACACCACCTCGCCGAACGTGTCGCCCACGATCTGCACTTCGACGTGACGCGGCCAGGTGAGGTACTTCTCGACGTAGATCTCGTCGCGGCCGAAGAACGCCTTGGCCTCGCGCTGAGCGCTGTCCATCGCGCTCTGCACATCGGCGGCCGACTGCACCACCTTCATGCCGCGGCCACCGCCGCCGTACGCGGCCTTGATGGCCACCGGCCAGCCGGCGTCGTTGCCGAACGCTTCGATCTCGGCGGCTGTGGTGACGAACTCGGTGGTGCCCGGCACGACGGGGGCGCCGCCGCGGAGCGCTGCCTTGCGCGAACTGACCTTGTCGCCCATCTCCTGGATGGCGGCGGGCGGTGGCCCGATGAAGGCCACGCCCATATCGGTGATGGCCTGGGCGAAGTCGGCGTTCTCGCTGAAGAAGCCGTAGCCGGGGTGCACGCCGTCGGCGCCGCTCTTGGTGATGGCGTCGAGGATGGCCTCGGTGTTCAGGTAACTCTCGGCCGCCGTCTGGCCGCCCAGGGCGTAGGCCTCGTCGGCCAGACGCACATGGAGCGCCTCTCGGTCGAGTTCGCTGTACACGGCCACGGTCTTGATTCCGAGTTCGCGAGCGGCCCGAATGACACGGACGGCGATCTCTCCACGGTTGGCGATCAGGATCTTCTTCAGCACGATTGGCAATACTTGCGGAATGAACCCCTCCGGTGCCACCTGGCAGGCAACGAACATCGCGTGGCCTGCGGGCTGGCACGTCGGGGTGGTGGCCGAGACGGGCAGTACCAACGCCGATCTGCTCGACGCTGCGGCGGCAGGTGCGTCCGACCGGTCGGTGCTGGTCGCGGCGCACCAGACCGCTGGCCGCGGCCGACTCGACCGGCGGTGGGAGGCTCCGCCAGGCGCGAACCTGCTGGTGTCGATGCTGTTCCGGCACGTGCCCCGCCACCTGCACGAACTCACCCAACGCGTGGCGCTGGCGGCTGCCGAGGCCGCCGAGCGCACCGCCGGTGTGCGCGCCGAGCTGAAGTGGCCCAACGACCTGCTGGTCGACGGGGCCAAACTCGCCGGGGTATTGGCCCAGTCGTCGGGTGTCCCGGGTAGCACCGAGCAGGTCGTGGTGGTGGGTATCGGCGTGAATGTCGGCTGGGCGCCAGAGGGTGCGGCCCGGTTGGGCGACGCGGTGGCGCCGCTCGAACTGCTCGCCGCGTTGCTGGGCGCCTTCGACGAACTTCCTGCCGACATTGCACCGCTCTACCGCTCGCGACTCGGCACCCTTGGCCGCGAGGTGCGGGTAGAGCGCGGCGACGGCGTGGTGGAGGGGCGTGCCGTCGACGTCGAGGCCGACGGTCGGTTGGTGGTCCTCGACGACCGCGCCATCACCCATCGCATCGACACCGGCGACGTCGTCCATCTCCGCCCCCGGCCTTGAACCAGTAGAGGGGGTGACCCCGCTGCCGCCGAGGGGTTCGGTACCCTGGCCCGTCGTGCCCCCCGTCGACCAGGATCCCACCGAGACCCGCCGCCCAGCGGGGCGCCTCGTGCCCTTCCTGGTCATCATGCTCGTCGTCGCCGGCTCCGGTGCAGCGGGCATCCTGGCCGCCACCCGGTCCACCATCGACAGCGTCGTCCGGATCGACGGCCTGGCGCCGGTGCTCGCGGCGCCGAGCGCGAACGTCGACAACTACCTGCTCATCGGTTCCGACACCCGCGCCGGTGCCGACCCCACCGCCCCCGATTTCGGCGGCATCGGTTCGGAGGCCGACGTGGGCGGGTCGCGCAGCGACACCTTGATGGTGCTGCGCCACGACACCGTCACGGGCGAGGTCGCGCTGTTGTCGATCCCGCGCGACCTCTGGGTCGAGATCCCCGGACGGGGCAAGAACCGCATCAACTCGGCCTACCGCGACGGGCCGGCCGCCGTGGTGCAGACGGTGCAGGCCAACCTCGGCATCCCGGTGCACCACTACGTCGAGGTCGACTTCTCAGGCTTCAAGTCGCTCGTGGACGCCATCGGCGGTGTCGAGATGTGCTTCGACCTGCCCACCCGCGACGTGAACACCGGGCTGAACGTGCCGTTGCCCGGCTGCGTCGTCCTCGACGGCGTGCAGGCGCTCGCCTACGCGCGTAGTCGCCATTACCAAGAGTTCTACGACGGTGATTGGCATGAGGACGGCACCGCCGACCTGGGCCGGATCGAGCGTCAGCAGTTCTTCGTGCAGACCGCCCTGAAGGGCGCGCTCAACGGGCTGCTGCACGACCCGTTCCGTGCCGGTGACGTGGTGCGCAGCGGTGTGGGTTCGGTGAGCGTCGACGACGAACTCGACCTGATCGAGACCGCTGCCGTGCTGCGGCCCGCCGCCGCCGGCGCTCTGCGCACCTTCTCGCTGCCCGTGGTGGGCAAGAAGATCGACGGCAAGGCCGTGCTCCTCCTCGGCGACGGAGCCGAGGGTCTGCTTGCCTACTTCCGAGGCGACGCGCCGTCGCCTCCACCTGCGGGCTGACTCGACCCGCCATACTGGGACACCTATGAAGGCGCTGATTCTCGCCGGTGGTGCCGGCACACGTTTGCGGCCGATCACCCACACCAGCGCCAAGCAACTGGTGCCGGTGGCGAACAAGCCCATTTTGTTCTACGGCATCGAGGCGATGGTCGCGGCGGGTATCACCGAAATCGGTGTCATCGTCGGCGACACGCGCGACGAGATGATGGCCGCGCTCGGCGACGGCTCGCAGTGGGGTGCGCGCATCACGTTCATCCCGCAGGATGCGCCCCTCGGCCTTGCCCACTGCGTACTCATTGCCGCCGACTTCCTGGGCGACGACGACTTCGTGATGTATCTCGGCGACAACCTGCTCGAGCAGGATCTCGGCGCGTTCGTGCACGCCTTCGAGGCGGCGCGTGCCACCGACGAGCCGCCCACCGCGCAGATCCTGCTGAAGCGGGTACCCGACCCGCACCGCTTCGGCATCGCCGAACTCGACGACGCGGGCCATGTGGTGCGGCTCGTCGAGAAGCCGGCCGACCCGCCCACCGACCTGGCGCTCGTGGGTGTGTACCTGTTCGACCGCACCATCAACGACGCCGTGCGGGCAATCGCCCCGTCGCCGCGTGGCGAACTCGAGATCACCGACGCCATCCAGTGGCTCGTCGACCAGGGGTTGCGCGTACGTCAGGAAGAGCTCACCGGCTGGTGGATCGACACCGGCAAGCTCACCCCGCTGCTCGAGGCCAACCGACTGCTGCTCGAGAAGATCGACACCCGGCTCGATGGGTCGGTCGACGAGGCGTCCACCATCGACGGACGTGTGGTGGTGGAGGCCGGCGCCACGGTGGTGGCCTCCACGTTGCGTGGCCCACTCGTCATCGGTGCCGGCGCGGTGGTCGAGCACAGCTTCATCGGTCCGTTCAGCGCCATCGGCGACCGGTGCGTGGTGCGCAACAGCGAGATCGAGCACTCGGTCGTCATGAGCGACAGCCGCATCGACGACATCCCGCGGCTGGAAGACAGCCTCATCGGCAAAGACGTCGTGGTGTCGCGTTCGCAGGCCCGACCGCGGGCCCTGCGGCTGATGGTGGGCGATCACTGTCAGATCGACGTGGAGTAGGCAGACCGGAACAGCGAGGCGGAACATCCATGGCGTACATCTACGAGAGCACGGTCATCTCCGGGGTCTGGATCGTCGAACCGGCCATCCACGGCGACCAGCGCGGGTTGTTCATCGAGACCTATCGGCGCGAATGGTTCCCGCACGGCCGCGAGATGATCCAGGGCAACCGGGCCAACCGGCAGCAGGGCGCGCTGGTGGGCCTCCACTACCACCTGCACCAGGCCGACTACTGGTATGTGCCGTTCGGGCATGCCCGGGTGGTGCTGCACGACCTGCGCGAGGGCGGCCCCACCGACGGCGCCACCCTCGAACTCGACCTCACCGGCGACAACCACCACGGGGTGTTCATCCCGCCCGGTGTGGCGCACGGCTTCGCCGCAGTCACCAACATGGTCATCACCTATCTGGTCGACGGCTACTACAACCCGGCCGACGAACTGGGCGTGATGTGGAACGACCCGGCGGTGGGCGCCGACTGGGGGGTCACCGACCCCATCCTGTCCGAGCGCGACCAGGCCAACCCCTCACGAGCGGCCATCCCTGCCGGCCGCCGCCCCTACTGGCCGATGAGGACCTGACATGAAGTTGTTCGTCACCGGCGGCGCCGGGTTCATCGGTTCGAACTACGTGCGCTGGCTGCTCGCCAACAGCGACGACGAGGTCACCGTGTACGACGCGCTCACGTATGCCGGCAACCTCGACAACATCCGCGACGTCGTCGACGACCGGCGCTGCCGGTTCGTGCACGCCGACATCTGCGACCAGGACGATGTGCTCGAGGCGATGCGCGGCCACGACGCCGTCGTGCACTTCGCCGCCGAGACCCACGTGGATCGGTCCATCAAGGACGGCCACTCGTTCGTGCGCACCAACTGCTTCGGCACCAACGTGCTGTGCGACGTGGCGCGTCAGGTGGAGGTGCAACGGTTCCTCCACATCAGCACCGACGAGGTGTACGGCAGCATCGAGGAAGGCTCGTTCACCGAGACCGACCGCCTCGGGCCGCGTTCGCCGTACTCGGCCGCCAAGGCCGGCAGCGACCTCATCGCCCTCAGCTACTTCACCACCCACGGCCTGCCGGTGGTGGTCACCCGCTGCAGCAACAACTACGGGCCCTACCAATTCCCCGAGAAGGTCATCCCGCTGTTCGTCACCAACCTGCTCGATGGCAAGCAGGTGCCCCTGTACGGCGACGGCGGCAACGTGCGCGACTGGATCCACGTGCACGACCACAACACCGCCGCCGACCTGGTGCTGCGCCAGGGCGCGCTGGGCGAGATCTACAACATCGGTGCTGGCAACGAGATCACCAACAAAGATCTCACCTACCGGCTGCTGGCGCTCACTGGTCGCGACGAGAGCTCCATCAAGCCGGTTGCCGACCGACTGGGCCACGACCGGCGCTACTCGATCACCCACGACAAGGTGAGCGCACTGGGCTGGCAAACCGAGCACGACCTCGACGAGGGACTCGCCGCGACGGTCGAGTGGTACCGCGCCAACCGGGCGTGGTGGGAGCCGCTGAAGGCGCGGGCCGCCCTGTGACGGTGAGCCTGTGAGAGTGCTCGTCACCGGTGTCGGCGGCCAACTGGGCCACGACACGGTGCTGGCGTGCGCAGCGGCGGGCGACACGGTGCATGCGTTCGATCACGCCACGCTCGACGTGAGCGACCGCGACGCAGTGCTGGGCGCTGTCACCACATTGCGCCCCGACGCCGTCATCCACTGCGCGGCGTGGACAGCGGTCGATGCGTGCGAGAGCGACCCGGCGAAGGCGTTCACCGTGAACGCACTCGCGGTGCGCTGGATGGCCGAGGCGTGTCACCGCGTGGGGGCGCACCTCGTGCACATCAGCACCGACTACGTGTTCGACGGCACGCTGCAGCGGCCGTACCACGAGTGGGACACCCCGAACCCGAAGAGCGTGTACGGCCTGTTCAAGCTGGCGGGTGAGCGCGAGGCCCTGGCCCTCGGACCGTCGGCCGCCGTGGTGCGCACCTCGTGGGTATGCGGCGAACACGGCAACAACATGGTGAAGACGGTGCTGCGCGTCGCTGCCGAACGGCCGACGCTGTCGTTCGTCACCGACCAGATCGGCCACCCCACGTTCACCGCCGACCTGGCGCCGATGCTGCGCCGGGTGGCGCTCGATCGGCGCAGCGGTGTGCACCACCTCACCAACTCGGGTGCCGTGAGCTGGCACGGGTTCGTGCAGGAGATCGTGCGGCTGATGGGCAAGGATCCGGCGATGGTGCTGCCCATCGTCACCGCCGATCTCGACCCGCCGCGGCCAGCCCCGCGCCCGGCAAACAGCGTGCTCGACAACGCGGTCGCCCGCCTCGGTGGCCTACCCCCGATGCGCGACTTCCGCGAACCGCTCGCCGAGCTGGTCGCCCGCCTGCGCTGAGTCGAGTCCCCGCCACCCACCCGAGTCGCTGGCACCCACCCGAGTCGCTGGTGATCACCCGAGGGTTGTCTGCACCCCAGGCGGGCAGACAACCCTCGGGTCCATCACGCCAGGCCGAGGAACCCGAGCACCGGCTCCAGACCGTCGACGCTGATGTCGTCGCGGTGTACGCGGGCCTGCCAGTCATCGGCGGTCATCCGGAACAGCAGCGACGTAGCGGCCTGTCCGCGACGGAACTTGGTCGCCGTGCCGTTCGGTTCGTAGCCGAGCGAGCGGGTGACACCGAGCGAGGCGGCGTTGTCGCTGAAGGCCGATGTGGTGGCTTCGAGCGCGCCGAATCCGGCGAAGCCGAGGTGCAGCGTCGCCTGCCGCAACTCCTTGCCGATCCCGCGGCCCTGATGGGTGCGGCCGAGCCACGAACCGGTCTCGAACGTGCGCAGGGTGGGGAAGTGGTCGGCACCCAGGCTGGTGGTGCCCACCACCTCACCGTCGACGATGGCCGCGAAGGGCAGGTGCCAATGGTTCGGCGTGGTCTCGGCGCGGCATCGCCAGTAGTGCTGCATCGTGTTCGGTCGGAGGCGGTCGGCGGGAGCGTCGGTCCACTCGTAGGCGAACGGCATGAACGCCGGGTCGTGGATGCCCTGCGCGGCGAGGTCGGCCAGTTGCGCGCCCAGGTGATCGTCGACGTAGCGCAGTTCGAGGCGCGGTGTGCGCACTCGGAGGTCGAACAGGGGCCAGATGCTCGGAGCCATCGGGCCACTCTTCCACGTCGGCTCGACCGCGATCCGAGGGTTTTCTGCCCGCCTGGGGTGCACACAACCCTCGGGTGGGCGCCGGGGACTCGGGTGAGCGCCGGGGACTCGGGTGGGGGTCAGTAGGCGCTGGCGGTGGCGAGGCGCTCGGCGCGCTGGGCCTCGGCCATGGCCGCGATCTCGTCGATCTCGGTGGTGTCGAACCCGGCCATCTCGCGGAACTTGCGGGCCAGCACGATGGCCGACTCGCGGGTCTCGCCGCGGATGCCGCGGAAGTTGAACAGCCCGTCGACGGTGCGCTGGAACTCGAGGGCCTGCTTCTGGCGCTCGGTGTCGTTCTTGGTGACCTCGCGCAGCCAGGTGCTGCCCATCTTCACGTGGGTCACCTCGTCGGCCAGCATCCAGTCCTCGGCGAACCACAGCGTGTCGTCGTTCATCTCGGCGGCGAAGTCGCGCATGGTGGTGAACACATCGATGGCCAGGCCCTCGAGCGCACGGTTCACACCGGCGAGGCGGAACACCGGGTCGGGGTGGCAGGCGGCTTCGAACAGGGTGACGGCCTCGCTGTACTCGCCGATGTCGGTACCCATGTGGTCGCCGAGCTTGATGCTGATCTCGACATGACGGGCCTCGTCCCAGCACTGGCGGGCCATGTCGAGCTTCATCGCGAACGGGGTCTCGTCGGTGGTGTAGTCGAACGCCGTGCGGCCGGCGCCCTCGAGCGCCTGGATCTCGCCGACGAAGATGCCGTGCATCTGGCGGCGGGCGCGATCGGCGCACTCGGCGCTGGCCGGGTCCATCCGGCGGTCGTCGCCTGCGCCATTGGGGCGCTGGTCGGCGAAGCGCTCGGCGGTGGTGATGCGGTTGAACCGTTCGTCGCGGGCGAGCGCCGTGGGCGGGAGTTGGGTGCGCATGCACGGAGAGTACCTTCCTGAACCGGCACAATGGGCACCGTGCGCGTCGCCTACACCCTCGAGCAGTGCTGGCATCGCGTCCCCGGGGGTACCGCGGTGGCGGCCCTCAGGGTTGCCGAGGCAATGGAGGAGCAAGACGACATCCGCCTCATCGGCGTGGCGGGCCGCCACGCGCGCTTGCCCGACGATCCGTGGATGCCCACCATCCCCATCGCACACCTCCCGCTCGCCACACCGTGGCTGTACGAGACCTGGCTGCGGATGGGCTGGCCCAAGGTCGAGCGGGCCACCGGCCGGGTCGACGTCACCCATGCCACCGGCCTCATCCCATGCCCCACCGATGCTCCGCTGGTGGTCACTCTTCACGATGTGGCGTTCATCCACGAGCCCGAGCACTTCACCCGCCACGGCAACCGAGTGTTCCGCGACAGCCTCGAGATGATCAAGCGCAAGGCCGACCTGGTGCTGTGCAGCAGTCAGGCCACCTTCGACGATGTCGCTGCTCTCGGTATCGGCGCCGAGCGCCTGCGGCTCGTGCCGCTGGGTGTCGACATCGAGCGCGCGCCGGCCGATGATGTGGCCCGGGTGCGCGTGTTCTACAGCTTGCCGGAGCGGTACCTGCTGTTCGTCGGCACGGTCGAGCCGCGCAAGAACCTGCGTCGTCTGGTCGACGCGGTGGCCATGCTCGACGACCCACTGCCGCTCATCGTCGCGGGGGCCGAGGGATGGGGCGATATCGACATCGATGCCGACACCACGGCCGATGTGCGGTTCCTCGGGTTCGTGCCGGCCGACGACCTCGGCGCTCTCTACGCCGGTGCGGCAGTGTTCTGCTACCCGAGCGAGCGCGAGGGGTACGGGCTGCCCGTGCTAGAGGCGATGGCGCAGGGCACGCCTGTAGTCACCAGCGAGGGCACGGCTACCGAGGAGACGGCCGGGCTCGCCGCCGTGCTCGTCGACCCGCTGGATGCCACTGACATTGCTCGCGGCATCGTCGATGCCCTCCGGCGCACCAACGAGTTGCGCGCCAAGGGCCTGGCCCGCGCCCAACGCCGCAGCTGGGCGCGCACCGCCGCCCTCACGGCCGCCGCCTACCGCGAGCTCGTCGGCTGAGGGGCGGCTGGCCGTGCGCGTGGGAGTGAACCTGCTGTGGTGCCTGCCGGGCGCAGTGGGTGGCTCAGAGCAGTACCTCGTCCGGCAGCTGCTGGGCGTGCGTGAAGCGCGTCCCGACATCGACCTCACGCTGTACGCGCCGGCCGCGTTCATCGAGCACTACGCCCAGCGCTTTGCCGACTGCACGCTCGTCACTGCACCGGCGGGTGCCGAGCGACGCAGCCGCAGGGTGCTGCACGAGCATTCGTGGCTGCGTTCGCAGACTGCAGGCCTCGATGTGGTGCACCACGGCGGCGGCACCGCACCCCGCAATGCTCGCCGGCCCTATGTGCTGACCATCCACGACCTCCAGTACCGCACGTTGCCGCAGTACTTCACGACCGTGAAGCGTCGCTACCTCGACGCGATGATTCCCGGCTCGGCGCGCCGCGCCGCGCGGGTGGCGGTGCCGAGTGCGTACGTGCGTACAAGCGTTGTCGAGCACCTCGGCATCGCGCCCGAGCGGGTGATGGTGGTGCCGCACGGATTCGAGTCGGACCTAGCCCACGCGGTCACCCCCGCCGACGAGCTGCGCCACCGGTTCGCGCTGGGCGACTCGCGTGTGCTGGTGTACCCGGCGATGACGGCGCCACACAAGAACCACACCTTCTTGGTGGAGATGCTTTCCCGCCACTGGGCCGACGACGACCTGCGGCTGGTACTGATCGGTGGCCGCGGCCTCGCCGCCGATGGCCTCGACGCCGCCATCGCCGCCGCCGGCCCGCAGGTGGCCGGGCGCATCGTCCGGCCCGGCCGGGTCAGCGACGCCGACCGGAACGGGCTCATCGCGATGGCCGAGGCGCTGGTGTTCCCCAGCAGCTACGAGGGGTTCGGCGCGCCGCTCATCGAGGCGATGGCACTGGGTGCGCCGATCGTGTGCAGCGATGCCACCTGCCTGCCCGAGGTGGCCGGCGACGCGGCCGTGGTGCTGCCACTCGAGCACGAGGCGTGGGCGGGCGCGCTCGACACCGTTGCCCGGCGCCGCACTGAGCTCGTGGCCGCCGGACTGGCGCGTGTCGCCGAGTTCACCGCGCGTCGCTCGGGTGAGGCCATCGCCGCCGTGTACGACGAGGTGCTCGCCTGATGGCGTTGCGCCTGGCGGTGCTCTGCCCGCACTTCGCCCCCGACACCGCCCCGACGGGTGAGGTGATGACGCGCATCGTTGCCGAGCTGGTGGCGCTCGGTCACGAGGTGCACGTGGTGACGGCGCTGCCGTGGTACCGGGCCCACCGCATCGAGTCGGGCTGGGAGGGTCGCTGGGTGCAGCGCGAGACCACGCCGTGGGGCTCGATCATCCGGGTGAACCCGTTCCCCGGCAACGACAAGCGGAATCTGCTGCGGCGGGCCTTCGGGTTCGTCGGGTTCTCGCTGCTCACCGGCCTCGCCTCACTGGGTGGGGGTCGGGTCGACGCGGTCGTGGCGATGTCGCCGCCGCTCACACTGGGCCTCACCGGATGGGTCACCCATCTGGTGCGCCGAGGGCCGCTGGTGTTCAACATCCAGGACGTCTTCCCCGATGCCGCCGTGCAGACCGGGGCCATCACCAACCGGTGGATCATCGCGGTCGCCCGTTGGCTCGAGCGGGTGAGTTATCGCCGCTCGGCGGCCGTCACCGTGCTCAGCGACGATCTGCGCGACAACGTGGCAGCCAAGATGCGACCGCCGAAGCGGCACCGGGTGCACGTCATCCCCAACTTCGTCGACACCGAGTTCATCAGGCCACTCGACCGGATGACCGCCTACCGCACCGAACTGGGCATCGGTGCGGAACCGGTGGTGATGTACGCCGGCAACGTCGGGTTCTCGCAGTCGCTCGACCTCGTCGTCGGTGCCGCCCGCGAGTTGCCCGAGGTGACGTTCGTGGTGAACGGCGACGGCGCCGCCCGTCCGTCGCTCGAGTTGGCGGCGGCGGACCTCGCCAATGTGCGCTTCGTGGGTTACCAACCCAAGGAGCGCCTGCCCGAGGTGCTGGCATCGGCCGATCTGCACCTGGTGCCGCTGAAGGCGGGCCTCGGTGCGGTGAGCGTGCCATCGAAGACCTACTCCATCCTCGCCGCTGGCCGCCCCGTGCTGGCGGCCATCGACCCCGACACCGAGGTGCCGCGCATGCTGGCCGCCTCGGGTGGCGGCCGGGTGGTGCCACCCGACGATCTGCCGGCGTTCGTCGACGCCCTCCGGTCGATGCTGGCCGACGCGGCGGCCCTGGCTGCACAGGGCGAGGCGGCCCGCCGCTGGGTCGAGCAGGCCGCATCGCCCCGGGCGGTGGCCCAGGCCTATGCGACGCTCATCGAACGCCTCTGATGCCGTCCCTTCGCCATGACGAAGCGATAGCCTCTCATCCTCGTGGCTACGTCCTCATCGTCCGCTTCTGCCAAGAAGGTCGCCAAGCTCGCCCAGCGCGACCGTGGCAAGAAGGTCCGCTTCCAGGGCGGCACCCTGTTCCCGGCCATTGTGCTCGCCGTGTTGCTGGTGGGTCTGGTGGTCATCATCTACGCCCGCCAGAGCCGCCCCGATCCGGGTACCGCCCCGCCGCAGGTGGGCGATCACTGGCACGCCGCCTATGGCATGTACGTGTGCGACGGCTGGCTGCCGAAGCTGAGTGGTGCCAAGGAGGAGCAGAACGCGGACGGCACGCTGGCGAGCGACGCGTTTGCTACCACCGGTATTCACAGCCACGACGACGGCGTCATCCACTGGCACCCCTACAGCGCGAAGGCCGTCGGCGACCGGGCTGTGCTGGGTGTGTTCCTCGACGTGTACGACGTTGAACTCTCCGACACCCGGCTCGAGCTGCCCGCCGACCAAGGTGGCGATGTGTTCGATGTTGACGGCTACCAGTGCAACGGTAAGGACGTCACGGTGAAGGTGGTGGCCTGGGACAACTACGCCGACACGGGTAAGGGTCAGACCTATATCACCGACCTGAACTCGGTGCGCCTGAAGCAGGACGGCATGGTGTTCGTCATCGCCGTCGTGCCGAAGGACACCGAGGTCGCCATGCCGCCGTGGGCTAGCGAGCTGCCCGCCCTCGGCGCGGTCGATGGTGGCAACGTGCCCGGCCCGTCCACTACGGCTGCCACCGATACCACTGCTGCCACTGAGACGACGGCGGCTACCAGCACGACCGGCGGCTGATGCGCGCAGTGGTGCTCGTCGGAGGGTTCGGTACCCGACTGCGACCGCTCACCTACAGCGTGCCCAAGCCGATGCTCCCGGTGGGTCACGTGCCCATCATCGAGCGGCTCGTCGCCAACCTCGTGCGTGGCGGTGTCACCGACGTCACCCTGGCGCTTGGTTTCAAGCCCGAACCCTTCGTCGAGGCGTTCCCGGCCGGCGTGTGCGCCGGTGCACGCCTGCACTACGCCGTCGAACCCGAACCGCTCGACACCGCAGGCGCCATCCGGTTCGCGGCCGATGCTGCGGGTATCGACGACACGTTCATCGTGGCCAACGGCGATGTACTCACCGACCTCGACGTGAGCCGTCTCGTGGCGTTCCATCGCGACCGGGGTGCCGAGGCCACCGTGCACCTCATCGCTGTCGACGACCCATCGGCGTTCGGTGTGGTGGCGCTCGACGGCGACGGGCGGGTAGAGCGGTTCGTCGAGAAGCCGGCCCCGGGCACCGAGCCCAGCAACCTGGTGAACGCCGGCACCTATGTGCTCGAACCCAGTGTGCTGGCCCGTATCCCAGTGGGCGAGAAGGTGTCGATCGAGCGCTCGACCTTTCCGGCGGTGGTGGCGAGTGGGGGCTTGTTCGCCCTGGCCACCGACGACTACTGGATCGACACCGGCAAGCCCGACCTCTATCTGGCGGCAAACCTTGACCTGCTCGACGGGCATCGCCCGCACGACCGGTGCGAGGGCCTGGCGCCCGGAGCCACCGTGCACCCGTCAGCGGTGGTCGACACGTCGATCGTCGCAGCCGGTGTCACGGTGGGCCCACGGGCTCGGGTGGTGCGGTCGGTGCTGCTCGGCGGAGCTGTGGTCGATGCTGACGCCGAGGTGGTGGGCTCGGTGGTGATGGGTCGGGTGTCGGCCTCGGCCAGCGTCATCGACTGCGTCATCGGTGCCGACGCCTTGGTCGGCCCCGGTGAAGTCGTCACGGGCGAACGCCGACCGTCGCCGTGAGGGTGATGGTGATCGGCGGTGCCGGCTTCCTCGGCTCGCACCTCGTCGATCGCCTGCTTGCCGAGGGCGACACTGTCGACGTGGTCGACAATCTGTCGAGCGGTACCCTGGCCAACCTCGCTGCGGCGCGCAGCGCCGGCGGCGATCTGAAGATCCATCATCTCGATGCCTGTGCCGACGAGTTCGCGTCACTGGTGGCGCTGCGCCGTCCCGAGGTCATCGTCCATCTCGGCTGGGCGCCGCCCGGCCGCCGCGAGCCGGTCGATCTGGCCCGTGCGGTACACAGCACGTTCGCCGTGCTCGAGGCAGCCCGGCTGGGCGGGGTCTCCAAGGTCGTCAAGGCACTGCCGGCCGGGGCGCTGTACGGCGAGGTAGCCGCTCGCGACCTGCCGGTGAAGGAAGGGCATGCCTGGGCGCCGGTGGGTTCGTTCGGGGTGGTGGTGCGCACGGTGGCCGACCTGCTCGCCAGTTATCGGACCGTGCACCAGGTCGAGTTCACCGCATTGGCGATGACGTCGGTGTATGGCCCGCGCCAGCGACCCGATGGTGGGGTGGTGGCCGCGTTCGCGGCAGCGCTCTTCCGTGGCGAGTTGCCGGTGCTGCATGGTGACGGGCGACAGAGCCGCGACTTTCTGTTCGTCGACGATGCCGTCGACGCCTTGATGCTGGCGACGCGCCGCGGCAGTGGCCTGGTGGTGAACATCGGTACCGGTCGGCTCACCAGCGTGCGCGACCTGTGGACAGCCCTTGCCGGCCCCGATGCGCGGGTGCCGAGACCGTCGCCGCATCTCGACGGAGGCCTCGCCCGGATGGCTGTGTCGCCCACGCGTGCCCGCATCCACCTCACCTGGGAGCCGTGGACCACGCTCGATCAGGGCCTGCACGCGGTAAGCGACAGTGCCCCGACCGGCTAGGTCTGCGGCTGGTGGCCCGGTCGTCAGCGCCCCGTGGCAGCGAGCGTGGCGCGGGCCAGTTCCGCCGCAACCTCGGGTGAGCTCATGATCGACGGCACCACCACCGGCGTCATACCGGCTGCAGCGACCGCAGGCGCGAGGTGCTCGTCGACCGGGTCGATCACCAGCGCCGAGGCGATGTCGGCGTAGAGCCGGGCCACACCCACCACGCTGGCCTCGTGGCCGAGTTCGACGAGCATCCGATCAGCCGGGCCCTTCAACGCGGCGCCACCGACGATGGGCGACACGGCGACGACACTGTTGCGTCGGGCGCGGAGCAGTTCGTCGACCCCTGCCAGCGCCCGGATGGGCCCGATCGACACCAGTGGGTTCGACGGGGCGATGACCACGGTGTGCGCATCGCGCAGCGCAGCCGCGGCGTGCGGTTGCAGCGTGGCGCGGTCGGCTCCGCTGAACGCGATGGCGGCCACCGGCTCACCGTGGCGCAACTTCACGAAGTACTCCTGGAAAGTCACCGTGTCGCCACTGACGAGGGTGACCATGGTGGCCACCCGGTCGTCGCTCATCGGTATGAGCCGCTCGGGCACCGACCAGGCCGCAGCGATCTCGGCGGTCACCGCGGCGAGCGAAGCACCTTCACCGAGGCGCGCGGTGCGGTAGAAGTGGGTGGCGAGGTCGCGGTCGCCGAGGTTGAACCATGTGGCTGCCGCGACCGAACCGGCCGGCCGCACCGCCGCATACCGGGCGAGCGACTCCATCGCCGTCCACGTCTCGTCGACCAGGCCCCAGCCACGCTCTGGGTCGATGGCGCCGGCCAGGGTGTAGGTGATCGTGTCGATGTCGGGCGAGATCGACAGCCCGTGCAGTTCCGTGTCGTCGCCCGTGTTGACGACACCCACCACCTCTGCAGGGTCGACCACGCCGCGTAACGCGCGAAGGAATCGGGCGGCACCCACGCCGCCGCACAGCACGGTGATCATGTCGGGGAACCTCCGAGTCGGCGATAGAGCGAGGCCATCGAGGCCGCCGTGGCGTGCCACGTGAACGTGGCCACTCGCTCGAGCCCTGCGGCCACGAGACGGGCGCGTGCCGCGTCGTCGTCGAGCACGTGGTGCAGCGCCTCGGCCAGCGCGGAAGTGTCGTCGACCGGCACGAGGACGGCAGCGTCGCCCGCAACCTCTGGGATCGAACCGGCCCGGGCGGCCACGACGGGCACGTGCGCCTGCATGGCGTCGAGCAAGGGGAACCCGAACCCCTCGTCGAGCGAGGGGTAAGCGAGCACGCGGGCATGGTGCAGCAACCACGACCGGACGGCGTCGTCGACGAATCCGGTGAGCAGCACGCGTTGGCTCACCTCGGGGTCGAGCGCGTCGATGGCCGCCTCGATGCGCGGCCGGTCGTCGCCATCGCCGCCCGCCAGTACCAGGCGCACGTCGCGTCGCTGATGTGCCAGCAGACCGAAGGCCTCGATCAGCCGTGGCAGGTTCTTGCGTCGTTCGAGCGTCGCGGTCGACAGCACGAACTCGGGGCCGTCGAGTTCCGGGATCGGGCAGGTGGTAGGTGGTGCGGCGAGGGGCAGTGCGCCGAGGTGCACCGTGCAGGTGTCGACCCCGGGGAAGAGGCGGCGCAGCGTGGCAGCGGTGGCGTCGGAACTGCAGTGCACCGTCGCCCCGGCGGCAATCGATCTGGCCAACACGGTGCCGGCGCGGACCACGGCGGGATGGGCCTGGTCGGGGTGCAGAAGGAACCAGCAGTCGTACACCGACACCAGCCGGGGCAGCCGCGAGGGCGGAACCACGTAGTTGGTGCCGTGCACCAGGTCGGCGCTCCCCAGCCACCGGTCGACGCGCGGTCGGTCGAGGTGACCCCAGAGGCGATGGGCCGCTACGGCCGGCAGTGGTAGGCGTCGGGTGCCTGCCTCTGGTCGGGCGCGAAAGCTGGTCACGAAGGGCTGCAGGTCGACGTCGTCGCGTTCGGCAAGTGCGTCGGCGAGCGCGGCCACCGCACGGCCGATACCGGTGCGCCGGCCCTGCAGTGGGCCAACGTCGAACGCGACGCGGGGAGTCATGTGATGCGCACGCTAGCCGAGGGCGCGGCCCTAGACTCGGGCGACCTATCCGCCGACGAAGGGACCCCCGTGCCGCGCGCATTCATCACCGGCATCACCGGCCAGGACGGCCAACACCTCGCCGAGTTCCTGCACAGCAAGGGATACGAGATCTTCGGCATGGTGAAGGGGCAGAACAACCCGCGTATGCAGCAACTACGCGAAGAGTTCCCCTACGTCGAGGCGGTGCCCGGCGATCTGGCCGACCTGCCGTCGCTGGTGAAGGCGCTCGACCTGGCGCAGCCCGACGAGGTGTACAACCTCGCTGCCATCTCGTTCGTGGCAATGAGTTTCAACCAGGCCGAACTCACGGCCAACATCACCGGCACGGGTGTGCTGCGGATGCTCGACGCCGTACGCATCGTGGGCGGCAGCCAGAACAACCCGATTCGCTTCTACCAGGCCAGTTCCTCGGAGATGTTCGGCAAGGTGCGCGAAACGCCGCAGGTCGAGACCACCCCGTTCCACCCGCGTTCGCCCTACGGCTGCGCCAAGGTGTTCGGCCACGACATCACGGTGAACTATCGCGAGAGCTACGGCCTGTTCGCCTGCTCGGGCATCCTGTTCAACCACGAGGGCCCGCGCCGCGGTCTCGAGTTCGTCACCCGCAAGGTCACCAACGCGGTCGCTCGCATCAAACTCGGTGTTCAAGATCACATCACACTGGGCAACCTCGACTCCAAGCGCGACTGGGGCTACGCGGGTGACTACGTGAAGGCGATGTGGATGATGCTCCAGCAGGCCGAACCCGACGATTTCGTCATTGCCACGGGCCAGACCCACAGCATCGAAGATCTGGTCGAGCGAGCCTTCGCCGAGATCGGTATCGACGACTGGCGGCCGTATGTGCGCCAAGACCCCAAGTTCCTCCGCCCGGCCGAGGTCGACCTGCTCATCGGCGATGCCAGCAAGGCTCGCGAGAAGCTCGGTTGGGAGCCTGAGGTCATGTTCCCCGAGCTCATCGCGATGATGGTGGCGAACGACCTCGAGTACGAGGCATCGCGGCTCAATCGCCGCTGATCAGGTCTCGAAGGGCATATCGGTGAGGGCCTCGATCACCGAGGCCTCGTCGGGCACCGCGCCCGCCCGCAGGCGGGCCTTGAGCGCCAGCCAGAACATCAGCATGGCCACGCCCGAGCCGATGAGCAGGCTCAGTTCGACGCGGCGGAACACCTCGCCGCCGATGAGCCACGTCGACAACACGAAGGCCGCCATGCCCGCTGTCCAGCCCAATGCCACGAGCGCGTGTCCGTGCAGGGCAATGACTGCTTGGGCCATGGCCAGGCCGATCATGTAGAAGACGCTGCCGAGCGCGAGGACAGCGAGGGTGCGTCGGCTCAGCGTGCTGTCGTAGAGGATCTCCACCGCGAGCGGACCGAGCGTGAACGCGCCCACCACGCCGAGCACACCAACGGCCACCACCACACGCACCAGGCGGCGGAACCCGACGACGAACTCGTCCATCTGGCCGCTTGCCGCCAGATGCGACAGACGGGGTAGCAGCGCGGCCTGCACGGCCTGGAAGAGGAACAGCGGGATACGGGCCAGGATGACGCCGTACCCGAATCGGGTGACCAGGCCCTTCTCGGAGTCGGCAGCAAGCACGCTGGTGGCGATCGGTCCGGCGTTCACCAGGCTCGCTGCCATCAGCGAACCAAGGAGGAGCCAGCCGAGATTCGGGGTGACCTCCTTCCAGGAGGCGGGCGGGCCCGGTTCGGTGACCAACTGCTTGCGCCAGCCAACAGCGGCCACACCGAGCAGCGGCGAAACAGCCACCGCCAGGCCGAACCAGCCGACGGCGCTCACCCCGATGCCAGCCAGCAGCAGGCACAGCACGATGCGCACCAGTCCATCGGCACCCATCACCACCGCGTAGGCCCGGAAGCGACCCATGCCGCTGCACAGGCCGCGTGACAGATGCGCTGGCGCATACGCCACCACCGCCAGCACGAGGGCGGCCACCATCGTCCAGTTGTCGCCGAAGTACGAGCCGCTCAGCCAGGGCCCGAGCGCGAGGAGGACGACGGAGACCGCGAGCGCCAGCACCGCGCCGAGCACCACCACCTTGACGACGATGGGTCGTCCACCCTGACCGAGCGCCCGGCGTGCCGACAGCGCCCGGCCGAGTTCCTGCTCGAGCGGAAGAAACAAGCCCGGCGCCAGCGCAAATGTGGCGAACCACAGGCTGATGACGGGTTGGAACGCTTCGTCGCCGCCGAGGGCCACCTTGCCCACACGGAAGAAGGCAAAACTGCAGACGCCGGCGATGAACAGACCGATTGCTACCGGGATCGTGCCCTCGGGAAGTGGCATGCGGGCGGTGCTGCCGGAGTCGTTGCGTGCCACGAACAGAGAAGGTTACAAGTCGCAGCATCCGGTGAGGTGTGCACCGGTGGAGTCGGCTCAAGGTCGGCACTCGGCGCGCCGATACACACAACTGTGAACAGGTGCTGGCGGCGCCCCCTCGCGGCGCTCACGATCGCGTCCGGCATTGCCGGTGGTGTGGTGGCGTATGCGCCGACAGTGCTGGCTACCCCGACACGTGGCGCAGTGGCCAACACGCTCGTGTTCGACGGGCACGGCAGCGGCCACGGCATCGGCATGAGCCAATGGGGCGCCTACGGCTATGCGGCCGACCACGGGTGGACCGCCGCACAGATCCTCGATCACTACTACGGCGCGACGGTGGCGGCCACTGTGTCAGGGGGCACCGTCGCGGTGCGGTTGATGCGACTCGACGACCTGCAGACCGCCGTGGTGAGCGACAGTCGCAAACTCGTGGTGGAGGGTGTGACGAGCGGTCCGTGGGGTTCCATCATCGCTCGCGAGACCGCACCCGGTGCGTACACGGTGTGGGCCCGACCCGAACCGACGTGCCCGGCAGCCACCGACGTGCTGTCGACCGGTTGGACGCAGGTAGCAGCCGGACTCGCCGTGGTGACGGTGGGGCCGTCGACCGACACCTCGGCCAGTACGTCGATCGCCGACCTCGCGGCTGTGTGCGAGCCCTCGGGTGTGGTGAGGTCGTACCGAGGGTCGATCCGTGCGGTGAACGGCACCCAGGGCGAGAACCGCACGGTGAACGTGGTGCCGCTCGAGCAGTATCTGCGGCCGATCGTGGCTGCCGAGATGTCGCCCTCGTGGGCGGCCAAGGGCGCCGCAGCACTGCAGGCGCAGGCGGTCGCTGCCCGTACCTACGGGCTGGCCGAGAAGCGCTACTCGTACGCGGCCACGTGCGATCTGGTGTGCCAGTTCTATCCCGGCGCTGCTTCCCGGCAGGGCATCGGCGGTGTCGTGAAGCGCAACGAATACGCCTCGACCGATGCGGCGGTCACTGCCACCGCAGGGGTGGTGCGGCGCGTCGGCTCGGCCACCGGTCCGCTCGCCTACACCATGTTCTCGTCGTCGTCGGGCGGCTGGACGGCGGCCAGCACGCTGCCGTTCCCGGCGGTGCCCGACGAGGGTGATGACGTTGCATCGAATCCCTTCCACAACTGGACGGCCACGGTCTCCACGGCAGCGATCGCCCAGGCATGGCCGGCCATCGGCACGTACACCGGCCTCACCGTGAACCGGCGTTCGGGTGAGGGCGACTGGGGTGGCCGGGTGTTGAGCATCACGGTGACCGGCACGGCCGGATCGGTGACGCTGACCGGCGATACGTTCCGCCGTGCGGTGGGGATGTTGTCGAACTGGTTCTCGCTGCGCAACGACGCCCCGGCCCCGGCCCCGGCACCGGCACCGGCACCGGCACCGGCCCCGGGTTGCGGGTCGCGGGTTCCGCCCGCTGTCACCGCTGCCTCCTTCGTCTCCGCGTCGTCGCGGTTCACCCCCGTGGCACCGCGGCGTCTGGTCGACACCCGCACGGGTACCGGTACGGGTGCCGCCGCGCTGGCCGGAGGATGCACCCTCGTCGTGCGCCCGCCGGTGGCGGCGGGTAGTACGGCGGTCAGCGTCGATCTGGTGGCTATCGAGAGTGCTGCGGCCGGATACCTGACTGTCTATCCCTGCGGGGTGGCTCGCCCGCTCGCCTCGGTGGTGCAGGCCCGCCCCGGCCAGGTGGTGAGCGGCTCGGCCATCGTGCCCCTGGGTGCCGACGGAACGTTCTGTCTGTTCAGCAGCGCGAGCACCCACGTGGTGGTCGACCTGTTCGGAGCATTCGCCCCGGGAAGCGGTAGTCGGTTCGAGCCCATCACGTCGTCGCGTCGCTACGACTCGCGAACCGGCGGCACCGTGCTGGCGGCCGGCTCGGTGGTGCGGGTGGGCACACGGGGGAGCGGTGGTGCGCCCAGCGACTCGACCGCGGCGTCGTTCACCGTGCACGCCCTCGATGCGCGGTCTGACGGGTTCGTCACGGTCTGGCCATGCGACACGCCGATGCCGGTCGTCAGTTCGGTGAACGTGATGGCCGGGGCGTCGGTGACCAACTCCGTCGACGTTGCCGTCGGGCCGACGGGCGAGGTGTGCTTCTTCGTCAGCCGGCCGATGCACCTGGCCGTCGACCTGGCCGGCTGGTACGGCCCGTCGGCGAGCACCGAGTTCCGTGCCATCACCCCGTTCCGGCTGGCCGACACCCGGTCGGGCTCAGGATGGGTGGGCTCGTTCGCCAGGAACGCCGACCGGCGTATCGACGTCGCCGGCGTGGGTGGGTTGCCCGCCACGGGCGTGCGGGCTGTCGTCGCTCAGTTCACCGCGGTCGACGCGCCGGCGGCGGGCTTCTTGACGGTGCACCCGTGCCTGGCTCGGGCGCCACAGCTGTCGATGCTGCGGTACCCGGCGGCAGCCAACACGGCGGCCATGGTGAACACCGTGCTCAGCGCCGATGGCGACTGGTGCGTGGTGGCCAACGCCTCGACCCATCTGGTGGTCGACGTGACCGGCTGGTTCGGCTGATCAGCCGCAATCTCAGGCTGCGGAGCCCATCATGCTGCGCGCCTGGCGCAGGGTTGCGCTGACGACCGACCGACCGGCGATGTTCACTTCGCGAACGGCGAGGACACTGGCACCGATGGCAACGTACGCCGCGTCGCGGGCCGTGTCGCGTGCGGTGTCGGCGAAGGTGGCCAGATCTACCTTCGGCAGCTCGATCTTCGACAGGTCGAAGCGGGTGAGGTCGATGGACGGGAACGTGGGCATGTCGAGCCTTTCGCGGGGGCGGTGCCGAGGGGGTCGGCGAGGTGCAAGCAACATACCGCACAGTGCTAGCAACTGCTAGCACTGTGCGGTGACCGGCCGGACAACGGCCCGCACCGCTAACCTCGCCCATTCGTGGAGGTCACCGATCAACTCGCTCCGCCGGTCGTGGCGGTGATGGTGGTGCACGAACCGGCCGACTGGTTCGACGGTGTCCTCGCCGGCCTTGCAGCCCAGGACTACCCCAACCTCCGCTCGCTGCTACTCGTCACGGGCGACCCCGGCGAGCTACCCGATCGGGTGCGGGCGTCGGTGCCCAATTCGTTCGTGCGGTCCATCGAGGGCAACCCCGGGTTCGGCCCGACGGCCAACGAAGTGCTGCGCCTCGTGGAGGGCGGCAATGGGTTCTTCTGCTTCCTGCACGACGATGTCGCGCTCGAACCCGACGCCATCCGGCTGATGGTGGAAGAGCTGTACCGGTCGAACGCCGGCATCGTCGGCCCGAAGCTCGTCGACTGGCACGATCCGGTCGTGCTGCAGCACGTCGGATTCGGCGTCGACCGTTTCGGCGAGGTCGACCCGTTCGTCGAGCCCGGTGAGACCGACCAGGAGCAGCACGACGCAGTGCGCGACGTGTTCGCCCTGCCCTCGGCCTGCCTGCTGGTTCGAGCCGATCTGTTCCGAGCGCTCGGCGGGTTCGATCCGTCAGTCGAGTTCTACGGCGACGATGTCGATCTGTGCTGGCGCGCCCACCTCGGCGGGGCCCGAGTGGTGGTGGTGCCGTCAGCCCGCGCCCGTCACCTCGAGCGGCTGAGCGAACGCCGTCCCGACCTCGCCCATCACGCCCTTCGCGAGCGGCATCGCATCAACTCCGTGGTCACCCTCACCGGGGCCCGACGACTGCCGCTGGTGCTGTTGCAACTCACGTTGCTGACCCTCGGCGAGTTCGTGGTGTCGCTGTTCACCGGGCAGTTCCGTCGTGGGTGGGCCGCGCTGTGGGCCCTGCTGAGCCAGGTCGCCCGCGTGCCCGCCGCCTTCGCGCGGCGTCGTGCCCTGGCGGCCGGTCGCAGTGTGCCCGACGGTGAGGTGGCAGGTCTCCAGGTTCGTGGCAGCGCGCGTTTCACCACCTATCTCCGAGCCCGCGACGCCCGCCCCGACCACCACCGCAGCAGCGCCCGGCCATGGCGCGAGCGCGCCGGCGCCGGCTCTGCCCTCGCCTGGCTGGCCATCGTTGCCACC
>JBIKLX010000149.1:0-8037 GCA_044359565.1 Ilumatobacteraceae bacterium | reverse complement strand
TGCCGTCGTCGGCTTCGATGATCCGGATCTCGCATTGCAACCAGCCGCGGAACTGTTCGACCGTCGCCCGCTGCGAAATCGCGCGGGCGACCAACTCGGTTTCCAACGCGCGCAGGGCGGGCTGCAACCGCGACTCCAACGACCGGACCGCTGCGGTGAACGCGTCGAGATGCTCACCCGACAAGCGGCCCTCATCCATCGACGCCTTCAACTCAGGCGCCTGCGCGGCCTGCTCGGCACGTTCCAGCGCCCGCCCCGCGCCGCCCGCGGAGCGGCCCGTCGCACGCGCGTTGATCGCCGTCGGATCCACCCCGGGACACGTTGCGGCGAGCTGTCGGAGTCGCTGGTTCAGGTCGATCTCACGCGCCTGTAAGAACCGCACCAACCCGGCGACGTCGCCCAACAACCCGGCCACCCCGACCTCGTCGAGCAACCCCACATCCGCACCAGCAACCCGCACGAACCGGTCCACCACCGGCGAAGCCCCGCCTGCCACACCCCCAGCAGATACTGACAACGCAACCGTGTTCACGCGCACCTCCCCACACACCCGCACACCTGCGAGCGACCAGAAACCGTTATGACGGGAACCCGAACCGGGCTCGATCTGGTTCCGAGGGGAAGTCCGGAACACCGAGCACACTATACGAACACCAGTTCGATGTCAACCCCGCCGAGGAAGAAAGTTCCAGACCGCTCGCGCTGGAGCCATCTCGATCGCACTGCGATGCGGGCAGACTGGGCAGGTGATGGCCGAGACCGCCTTCCTGGGTGAGAACCTCATCGTGTGGCTGCTGCTGGCACTGGGCGGTGCACTGTTCGCCGGCAATCTGCTGGCGCTCGTGCGGCCCCCCGCACAGCCTCGCAGCGAGGGCGACCTCGAACAGGCGCCCCGTGGTCGCAGCATCGTCATGGCGGCAATTGGGTTGGTGGTGGCCGTGGCGGCACTGGCTGCGCTGCTGCGCTGAGGCGCAACGCTGCTCAGCAGCGCACCGTTACGCGCTCGTAGCGGTCCATGCGGCGCGGGTCGTGGCGCACGTCGCCCTCGGCGAGCGCAAGGTCCGGGCACCGTTCGAGCAGGCGTTGCACGGCGATCTGGGTCTGGAGGCGGGCGAGGGGCGCCCCGATGCAGTAGTGGATGCCCTGGCCGAACGAGAGCGACACCAGTTCGGGACGGGTGATGTCGAAGCGGTCGGGGTGCGGCCAGCGGTCGGGGTCGCGGTTGGCGGCACCGGTGCCGAGGCGCACGGTGGAGCCGCGGGGGATGACGCAGCCGCGGATCTCGACGTCGTCGAGCGCGAGCCGCGGTGTGGTGGTCTGCTGATTCGGATGGTGGAACCGGAGGATCTCGGTGACTGCGCCCGACAGCAGGTCGGGCTGCCGGCGCAGCAGGGCGAGCTGGTCGGGGTGCTGCAGCAACAGCAGCATGCCGCTCGAGATCATTCGCTCGGTGGTGGTGCCGGCCGCGTTGTAGAGCGTGAGCAGCGCGGCGACGATCTCGGACTCGGTGAGGACGGTGCCGTGTTCCTCGGCCGCTACGAGCGCACTGACCAGATCGGGCCCGGGCGTGTGGCGGCGGTGGGCGACGACATCGGCGATGAACTGCACCTGCCACACCAGTGCGTCGCGGCCCGCCTGTCGCTGCTCGGCGGTGGCGGTGGGGTCGCCCAGCCGCTCGGTGTCTTCGAACGAGGCCCGGAACTGCTGCTGAGCGTCGGCGGGGATGCCGATCATCTCCGAGGCGATTGTGATGGTGAGCGGAAAGGCCAGTTGGGTGACGAGGTCGAGTGAGCCTGCAGCCAGCCCGGCATCGATGCAGCGGTCGACGAGGTCGAGCACCCGGTCGCGCTGCTGGTCGACGGCGGCGCGGCTGAACGCCTGTTGCACGAGGGCGCGGATACGGGTGTGGTGGGGCGGGTCCTTCATGTTGAACGAATGCAGCACCACCTGTTGCGCCCGCGCGAAGGGGTCGATTGCGCCTGACGGTGCAGGCTCGCCCCGCTTCTTCGTCCACTCGCTCGACAGCCGTGGGTCGCGGAAGGCGGCAGCGACGTCGTCGTAGCGGGTGAGCAGCCAATAGCCATACGCCGAGTGGTGTACCGGATCGTGGGTGCGCAGCCAGCCCAGGGTGGGCGCCGGGTCCTCGAGGAACGCAGTCGAGTGCAGGTCGAGAGGCAGGTCCACGGCTTCAGCCTGACACGATTCGCGGCTCGGAGGCGCTGCGGTAGCCTGCCGCGGTACGCCGCCGGGGGCACACTGCGCCGAGGCTCGATGCAGTAGGGCAACGATGACGAAGATCCGGTCGAAGGACAGCTCGATGATCGACGACCGCCGCGGTCGGGGCGGCGGTGGCGGTGGAGCCGGGTTCCCCGGGATGGGCGGCCTCGGTGGCATGCCTGCCGGAATGAAGGCGGGCGGCGGTGTGCTCGGGCTCATCATCACGCTCGCGGTGCTGTTCCTGTCGGGCGCCCTCGGTGGCGACGGCAGCAGCGGCAGCGGCGGCACGAACGCGGCGAGCGGCCTGGGCGGCGGGGCGGCCGCCGAGACATGCACCACCGACCTCGAGCAGACGCTGTGCGGTTCGACCATCGACGTGCAGCAGTACTGGGGTGCCGCGCTGCCGAAGTTCTTCAACACCCCCTACCAGAACACCAAGACCGTCTTCTACTCGGGTCGTACGAACACGGGCTGCGGCGCCGCCACGTCGGAGGTGGGTCCGTTCTACTGCCCTGCCGATCGACTGGTGTACTTCGACCTCGACTTCCTGGTGGCGCTCGAGCAGCAGTACATCGGCAAGTCGACCGACCTGGCGCAGCAGTACATCGTGGCGCACGAGTACGGGCACCACATCCAGAACGTGCTGGGCACCAGCGACCAGGTACGGCGGCTGCAGAAGAGCAGCCCGAACCTGGCCAATCAGTACTCGGTGGCGCTCGAGTTGCAGGCCGACTGCTATGCGGGTGTGTGGGTGGGCGATGTCGCCCGCCGTGGTCTGCTCGATTCGAGCGAGGAGATCGAGGAGGCCTTGAACGCCGCCGCCGGTGTGGGCGACGACCGCATCCAGATTGCCGCCCAGGGTCGCACCGATCCCGAGACGTACACGCACGGCACGGCGCAGCAGCGCCAGGACTGGTTCACGCGTGGGTACAACACCCTCGACCCGCGGCAGTGCGACCCGTTCAAGGAGATGTTCTGACGGTTCGCCGCGGCTGAACCCAGAAACCCTGTCACACCCCTCTGGCATCGTGCCCGGTGCGGGTGGCCACCCCGGCCGCCCCCGTCCTGTCCACCGACCCGGAGGTTCCGTCATCGCCGTTCAGCCTGCTGCTGCATCTGCACCCCACCCCTCACCTGCCCGCCCCCGCCGCCGGCCCGCCGATCCCACCCACGTGTTCCTCGCCGAGTTCGAACACGACGTGCGCCGTGTGGTTCGCGCCAGCCGGGTCATCCCCCGGGCCGACCACGACGATGTGGTGCAGGCGGTGCTGGTGAAGGTGTGGTGCAGGCTCGAGCACTACCGGGCCGCCTACCCGACACGGGCGGTGTTGGCCAAGGTGCTGGTGCGCAGTGTGGGCGAAGACCACAACCGGGCCCAGCGGTCGCAGCAGTGTCAGGGTGCCCGGCTGGTCGACGATGGCCGGGGCGGGTTGCGCTCGGGTCGGCAGGGGGTTTCGCTCGACGGCTTGGTCGAGCGGGCCGAGGCCGGCGGGTACAACGAGGTCACGGCAGTCACGCTGCGTGACGGTTTCGATCCGGTCGGCGACGGCGTGATCGATCGGCTCGGCGCCTGCCAACGCGTCGAGCAGGTGGCAGTGCAGTTGCGGTTGTCGCAGCGCGACCGGGCACTGGTGCATCTGGTGGATGGCCTCGGCCTCACCATCACCGAGGCGGCCCGGCACATCGGAGTGGCGCGAGAGACAGCGAATCGCCGCCTTGCCCACATCCATCGCTGTGCCCAGGGGCTCGGCCCCGACAACTTCGCCCTCGCCTGACGGGTGTCGACGAAATCGAGAAATCTCGTGCGCTCACCGTGACACTGCCGTCACGCTCCGGACAGTTCCCGAGGTGAAGCGTGATTTCAGAGGCACCAAGAAGGTCTTGCGCGACCGACTTGCCGTGCATCCGAAGACGACGGTGACGGTGATCGAACTGCTGCAGGGCACCCCTCAGCAGCAGGCGCACCTTCTTCGTCTGGTGCAGACCGACCCGGCACTGGCTGCCGCGGTGATGCGCGCCGCGAATTCGGTGCACCTCGGCTTCGCCCGCCAGATCGGCGGCCTGCGCCAGGCCACGGTGATGCTGGGGCAGAACCTGGTGAACGCCGTGGTGGCGGGTCGCGTGGCCGACCGGGTGTTCGAGCGCAAGCCGATGGAGTACCCCGAGTGGCTGTGGTCGCATTCGATCGCGCTCGGCGCGACGTGCACCGTGCTGGGCCGGCGCACTGGCGTATCGCCTGATGAAGCCAACACGGTGGGCCTGCTGCACGACATCGGCTGGCTGATGGCGGCATCGAACCATGTGGAACTCGAGGGCCGCGACCGCAGCCATGCCCGCGTGGGCGCCGGTGTGCTGACGCGTTGGAACCTCCCCGAGCGCATCGTGCAGGCCGTCGAGCACCACCACTCGATCGTCGACTCGTCGGTGTCGCCGCTGGCCAAGCTGGTGATTGCCGGTCATGCCTTCACTGCCGAACTGGATGCCAACGGCCCCGAACCGGCGGTATCGGTGATCGAGGCCCTGCACATGCTGCGCCTCGACATCCGGCCGGCCACCATCATCGAGGAGATCGAAGAGGAATTGGTCACGATCACCAGCGTCTTGGAGTTCGCGCGATGAGCGTCATCGACAAACTGAACCAGATGCATCGCGACGCGGTCGAGCAGATCCGCGCGGGCCAGGACAACGAGTTCCTCGTCGGCTTTCTCACCACCTCCACGATGCTGGAGTTGTCGAACCTGATCGTGAACGATTTCGACCTCGAGCAGTACGCGCAGGCCGTGGTCGATGTGATCACCCAGTACGCGCCGATCGACCGCTGCCGTGTGCAGATGGATCTGCGCGGTTTCTCCACGGTGGTGGCTGCCTCGGGCGCACTGCCCAAACGAGCACTGCCGGCCGGTATGGAGCCGGGCCACAGCACGATCGGCATCTTGCGGGTCGACGGCGTCACCAGCGGCACCCTCATCGCCGAGGACGTGCCGGCACCACTCATCGCCGCCGACTTCTTGCAGGTGGCGGCCGATCAGGTGGCAGCGGGTCTTGGCAAGATCACCGAACGCGAGAACGAGATCCGGCGGCAGGCGGTGCAGCGGGTGATCGACCTGATCGACGCCCTCGACGAGCGATGGGGCCCCGACGAACTCGATGCGATCACGCGCACCCTGGTGTCGCTGCCCACCGTGAGTGGCGCGACGATCAGCGCCTTCGTCGACCGTCTCGGCGGCAAGGTCACCTCGAGCGCCGGCGAGCCCGATGCGGCCACCGCCGAGCGCGAGTTCCGCATCGACAACCGGGTCGACATCACCCTCACCGTGCACTACTCGGTCGAGCCCTGGAGCACGCAGCACGGCCAACTCGACCAGGTCGTGGCCGCACTGGCCGCCAGTTTGTCGCGGATCGAGCAGAGCGTCCGGCTCACCATCGAAGCCGAGACCGACCAGTTGACCGGGTTGTGGAACCGGCGCCGGGTGAGCCGCGATCTCGTGGCTGCCCGCCACGGCCTCGACCGGGGTTCGCCGTCGTTCGCGGTGGTGATCTTCGACCTCGACCACTTCAAACAGGTGAACGACCGCTACGGACACCTGGTGGGCGACGCGGTGCTGATCACGTTCGCCAATCTGCTGCAGCGTTGTGTGCGGCCCGGCGACACGGCGGCCCGCTGGGGCGGTGAGGAGTTCGTGCTGGTACTACCTGGCCGTACCGAGCGCGAAGCCGCCACCCTGGTGGCTGCGGTCATCGAGGCATGCCCCGAGGTGTGTGCTCCTGCGTTCCCCGACGAGGTGCACCAGACCGTCTCGGCTGGCATCGCGGCCTCGGCCGACTTCCCGAAGGCGAGCAACGAGGGCCTTGTGAAGGCCGCTGACACCGCCCTGTACCAGGCCAAACACGAGGGTCGAAACCGCTTCGCCGGATCGTCCGGGCAGATGTACCTCTGACGTCTCGGAGTCGGGCTCGGCTGCATGCGGCCGAGCGACTGTTCACGACACCCGGATGAGGCCGGTGCGGATGGCGAACGACACCGCTTCGAGCCGCGAGTGCACGTTCAGTTTGCGGATGATGTTGTTGACGTGATTGCGCACCGTGTTGAGGCTGACGAACAGTTCGGTGGCGATCTGTTCGGTGGTGAGGCCGTCGGCGAGGCGGCGCAGCACGTCGATCTCGCGTTTGGTGAGGCTCTCGGTGGATGCTGCCCCCGGCCGGAGCAACTTGAGCACCCGGCTGATGACGCTGGGTGAGAACGTGGCCTCGCCCTGGTGCACGGCGACGATGCCATCGAACAGATCGGTGAGGTGCTGGTCCTTCAGCAGGTACCCGTTGCATCCCGCCTCGATGGCCCGAGCGACCGACCAGTCGTCGCTGACCGAACTGAGCACCATCACCTTGGTGGCTGGCCAGCGGTCGAGGATGTCGGCGATGAGCGTGTTGTCGTCGTCGTCGGTGAGATGGATCTCGGTGAGCACCACATCGGCCGGGCTGCTGCCCATGATGGCGTGTACCTGGGCCCTGGTACGGGCGGTACCGACCACGTTGAAGTCGGCGCGGGTGGACAACGCTTCGGCGAGCGCCTGCGCCACCATGTCGTGGTCGTCGACGATGAGAACGGCGATGGGGCTCGGTTCCACTGGCCCCGATGCTAGGCGACGAGGCTCGGGTCCGCCTGAAACCCCCGGAATCCGGCTTGACGGCGTCGGGGCCGACCGGACGGTCGCGTAGGTCATGACCGTTGTTCCGCCGATTTCGCGTATCGAGTCGCGCATCGCCGCGATCCACACCCGGTTCGTCCCGGGTACTGCCGCGCCCGGTTCGCTCGACTCGACGGCGTCGGCAGGGTTCGTCTCGGAGTTCGTCTCGCCTGGCGCTCCAGCGGGCTTCGACCCGTTCGGGGCCGCCTACCAGACCGCCGTCGCTGCTGCTGCCGCTGAACGCGCTCGCAGCGCGATGTACGCAGCCGCCGGCACCTACGGCGCCGGTGGATCGAGCAGTTACGCCTGGTCGGGGCCCACCATCGTGCCGGCGAGCTCGTTCGTGCTCGGCCCCAACCCGGGTGCCAGCGTGGGCCGCATCGGCGGATTCGGCCCGATGCCGGTGCCCGAGGAGCTGGCGGCCTACGGCAACGGACAGCTGCCGGAGACGACGATGGAGCCGGTGGGCCAGAGCGGCCACCGGCTGTGGGGTCCGGCGGCGCAGGCGTGGCGCAGCGCGGTGGACGCAGCGCGTGCCGACGGCATCGACCTGACGATCACCGACTCGTACCGCACCTACGACCAGCAGGTCGACCTGGTGAACCGCAAGGGTCTGTACTCGCAGGGTGGCTACGGGGCCGTACCGGGCACTTCGAACCACGGGTGGGGACTGGCCGTCGACGCCGATGTCACCCAGCAGCGCACGCTCGACTGGATGCGGGCCAACGCCTATCGCTTCGGCTTCGTCGAGGCGGTGCCGCGCGAGCCGTGGCACTGGGAGTTCCGGCCGCAGCAGGCCTGAGCTCGGCTGCCGGTCGACCTGTCGGGGCGGGTGAGCCGGACGGGCGGGGAGTGATGTCGTGGGTGTTCACCGGGTGATTCCGGTTCGAGCACCTGCGCCGAGCCGCGGGGCGGCGAACGGTTCGTCGTGTTCTCGGTGAGTTGTCCAAGGAGGGCAGCACACCCGCCGGGAACCCACAACCACACAATCCCCACACGGAGGTAGGGACAATGCGTATCAACAACAACATGGCCGCGGCCAACGCGTCGCGTAACCTCGGCGAGACCAACGCCAAGATCAGCAAGAACGTCGAGAAGTTGTCGACGGGCTACCGGATCAACCGGGCCGGCGACG
>JBIKLX010000018.1:0-28047 GCA_044359565.1 Ilumatobacteraceae bacterium | reverse complement strand
CACTCGCCGCGGTGTCGTCGTTACGGCCGAGGCCCGGCCCGAGCACCACGGCGTGGAAACGATCGACCGAGCGCAGCGCCTCGTCGGCCCATCCAGTGGCCGGCAGCGGCCGCTGCACCACCTCGACGGGCAACTGCCCCGGCCCCTCGGCACCTGGGCTCGACACGTGCACCATGCCCGCACCGGCGCGCAACGCGCCGCCGGCAACCAGCGCGGCGGCACCCGGCATCGTGGCACTGCCAGCGATCACGCGCACGGCAGCGCGCCACTTGTGGGCCGAGGCCGACCGTCGCGGCCACGAGGCGGCCACATCGGACCGCTCGAGCAGGTGGGCCCCCGCGCGTTCGACCAACAGGCCCACATCGGCCACCTGCACCTCGCCGGCGAGGGCGCGGCCCTGGCCGAACAGCAGGCCCGGTTTCCATGCAGCGAACGTGACCGTGCGGTCGGCCGGCAGCACGCCCGGCCCAGCAGCCCCTGTGAGCCCGTCGACCCCGCTCGGGATATCGACGGCGAGCACTGGTGTGTCGCCCACCTCGGGTGCCATCCAGCCGGGCCGGCCGCCGGTACCGAACGCGGCGTCGATCACGAGGTTCGACCCCTCGATGATGTCGGGACACTCGGCCGCATCGTGCATCCGTACCCGCACGCCCCGGGCCGCGAGCAGTCGCGCCGTCACCCTCCCGTCGGCACCGTTGTTGCCGGGCCCGACGATGACGTCGACGGTGCGCCCATAGGTGCCGCCGAGCATCCGCACCGCCGCCCGCGCCACCGCGGCGCCGGCCCGTTCGATGAGCACCTCCACCGGTTCGGTGGCGGCCGCATCGATGGCCCGCATCTCGTCGGGGGTGACGATCGGGAGCATCGCCCCAGCCTACCGATGGCCGTTCATCGACACCGGGCGGGTGTCAGCTGGCGACGACGTAGGCGATGGCGACAAGGTCGGTGTGCGTGATCGACAGATGCCAGTGCTGTACTCCGGCCGCGTCGGCCAACGCTGCGGCGGCGCCGGTGACCATCAGTTCGGGTTCTCCCGACTCGGCCCGCCTCACCCACACGTCGTGGAACCCGAAGGCACCGAGACCCACGCCGAGTGCCTTCATCACTGCCTCGCGAGCCGCGAACCGCGCCGCGAGCGACGGCGCCGGATCGGCCTTCGGCGCGACGTAGGCGAGTTCCTCGTCGACGAACAACCGCGTGCGCATCGACGGCGTACGCGCCAGCGATGCGCGGAAGCGATCGATGTCGACCGCGTCGACACCGATGCCACGAATGGCCGGGCCTGTCACGACCCCTGTTCCGGTCACGACCCCTGTTCCGGTCACGACCCTATTCCGGTCACGACGCGGTGCTACGCCAGTGATCGGCGACGTCGGAGATGGGCAGGATGAGCAGATCGGCCACCGACAGTTCGGCCAGCCGATCATCGCGGAACGTGCCCTCGGTCTCGGTGACCCAGTCGACCAGGCGGTCGTAGCGACGGTCGTATCCCTGCAGTACCCCGCGCATCACATCGGCCGACAGGTGGTCGTGGAACTGCACGTGCAGCAGGGTGATACCGGTGCACACCCCGGCCTTCACCTCAGGCACGAACACCACCGTGCGACCATCGCTGCGGCCACGGGCGACAAGCACCTCGCGGTCGACCGCGACGCGACGCTTGGTGCCGAGCAGGTTGGCGTTGCGCTCGACCCGGCTGGGCACGTCGCGCGACAGCCCACCCCGGTCGACGATGCTGATGATGGCGTTGGTGGTCGGGTCGCCCTCGATGGCGTAGCGGGTGAAGCCCACCACCGTGGCGACGGCCGGGTCGAGGTCGGCGAGCACCTTCATCGTGCGATAGCTGATGCGTTCGCGCGATACGCCGGCGGTGAGCACCTCTTGCACCAGCGCCCGGTCGAGCACACCCTCGTCGCTGCGGCTGATGCCCACCGTGACGGTCTTCGCCTGATGCTTGATGGCATCGACAGGACGGGTGAGTTCTTCGATGGCGCGGGTGAGCGCCGCCGTGAGGTCGTCGATGAGCAGGCCGGGCGTGGCGATGGAGCCAGTGGCACGCTGGTAGGCCTCGAGCGGTGAGTCGCTGGCCAGATCGCGCAGGAGGCCGACGAGGCGCACCGCCGTGCTTGCCTCGAGATGCCCGTCGTACAAGCCGGTGCGCAGACCGTCGAAGAAGCGATCGGCGTTCGGACCCACACCGGCCCGCACCTGGCGCACGATGTCGTCGGCATCGGCGCTGTGCGACAGTGCGTGTTCGATGACCTCGCGGGCCTCGCGCAGCGGCCGGGCCGACGCGTCGATGGCGAGCGCGGCCTCATAGCCGAACAGGTGGCCCACCATCGCCGACAGCACGAACGCCAGCGCCGGGTCGAGCGACGGCACGCTGAGCACCGCCGAGGCCGCGGCGAACCGCTCGTCGCCCTCGGTGGCCACGACGAGGGGTGTCGCCTTGTGGGCCTTGTAGATGGCGACTTCCTTGGCCACATCGTCGGCGGTGCTGCCCACCAGCCCGGCGGCGCACACCAAGATGAGCGGCTCGCTCGACAGGTCGATGTGCTTCTTGTCCTCGGTGATGTCGCAGGCGATCGACTTGTAGCAGAGCTCGCTCAACTTGATGCGAACCTCCTGCGCGGCCACCGCATTGGCACCGTTGCCGACGATGGCCCAGTAGCGCTTCGACGGAGCGAACCGGCGGGCCGCCTCGGCGATACGGTCGCGGGTGGCAATGACCTCGACCATCGCCGACGGCACGGTGCGCAGCGAACTGAGCAGTTCGTGACGGCGGCGATCGGAGCCCACCCCAGCGGCCTCGGTGATGGCGCACGCCAGCAGCACACCGGCCGCCACCTGGGCGTAGAAGGCCTTGGTGGACGCGACGCTCATCTCCACGTCGCGGCCGTCGCTGGTGTACATCACACCGTCGGCTTTGTCGGTGAGGTCGCTGTTGCGGCGGTTCACGATGGCCAGCACCGCGGCGCCACGCGACCGCACCAGGTCGACGGTGCGGTTGGTGTCGGTAGTGGTGCCGCTCTGGCTGACGGCGACGATGAGCGTGTCGCTCATGTCGAGCTGCATGCGGAAGCCGCTGAGCTCGGTGGCGGTGACCGGGTCGATGTCGAGCGCCCCTGCGGCCAGCAGGTCGAGCACATCGGCCATACTTCGACCCGCGACGGCAGCAGTGCCCTGGCCGATGACGCGCACCTTGGTGATCGAGCCGTCGGCCAGCCGTGCGGCGATGTCGGCGGGCAATGCCCGGGCGCCCACCGCTGCGTGCAACTGATCGCCGCGCTCGACGATCTTGCCGCGCAGCGTCTTGCGGAAGCTCTCGGGCGCTTCGCCGATCTCCTTCAGCAGGAAGTGCGGCGACTCGCCGCGGTCGATGTCGCGCGTGGTGACCTGGGCGACCGCCACGTCGCGTTCGGTGACGGGCAGCGGGGTGCCGTCGTAGGCGAGGCGTTGCACACCGGCCAACTCGCCTGCGAGTGCGGCGTCGAGGACGAACACCTGACCACGGCTGCCCGACGCCGACGGGGTCTCGCCGTCGACGCGCAGGTAGCGGGCGGTCTCTTCCACCACGCCGTAGGGTTCGCTGGCGACGATGAAACAGTCGTCGGCGAGGCCGATGTAGAGAGCCTGGCCACTCCCGCGGAGGGCGAGGTACAAACGCTCGGGTTCCGTCGCTGCGGCCGCACCGATGGCGACACTGCCTTCGAACGATGCCACCGTGCGGCGGAACGCCTCGGTGAGGTCGCCGCCCACCTGGGCCGCATGGCGCGCCATGAGGGCCGGGATGACCTTCGCGTCAGTCGTGATGGGACCGGCGATACGCAGGCCGTGCTCGACCTTCAGATCGGCGTGGTTGTCGACGTCGCCGTTCAGCGCCGCCACCGTGTAGCACTGCTGCTCGCCACCGGTCTGCTCGAGTTCTTCGCTGTTCAGCGGGTGGCAGTTCGGCTCGCTGATGATGCCCACGCTGGCCCAGCGGGTGTGACCCAGCACCGACACCCGGGCACCGGGGTGGCTGAGCGCAAGACGCAAGAGCGAGTCGGCTCGGATGGCGTCGCGCAGCACCCGCGTGTTGTCGCCCAGTTCGCCGATCTCGGCGGCGGCTTTGTAGACGAAGCTCAGGCACCCGTCGGCCAGTCGCACCGAACCACTCTGGAACAGTGGATCGTTGGCGCGCGCCGCAATCGATGCCGCCACGGCAGGGTCGTCGGCCGACAGCCCGTGGTGCCAGACGAACAGATGCAAGCCGGCCGAATCGCGGCCGCGCACCTCGAGCCGGTCGATGGCCGACAGCGCCTGCTGCACGGCCAGGTATCCCGCTACCGCGGCAACACCGGCGTCGCGTCCGGCGAGGTCGTCGACGGCCTGCACGGTGCGCAGTCGATCGCGGCGGATGGCCCAGGTGGCATCGCGCAGGGCGATGAGTTCGGCGCCCGCACGCTCGATGTCGTCGGGGGTCATCGCCTCGGCACCTTCGAGCAGCAGCTCGGTGGCGCGCACCCGGTCGTCGAGTCGGTCGAGACGAGCCGTGAGGGCTGCGATGAGTTCGCTTCGACCCTGGAGGGCCTGCACACCGGGCACCCCGTGCAGCAGCGCATCGCACTGCGCCGTGAGGCGGGCCACGTCGCCCACCCCGTCGGCGCCGAGCGCCGCATCGAGCAACCCCAGCAGGGTGTCGGCGTCGGGCACCGGCCGGGTCGAGGGACGACTCGAGATCGCGATGATGCCGCACATGTCCGTCAGGTTATCGACCCAGCGTGACGGCAGTCCGTCAGGGTGTGGTCAGGACCACCGGCCACGCACAGTGGCGGCCAGTGCCTCGGCCACCGCATCGGCCTGTTCGGCCGTGGGGGCCTCGACCATCACGCGGATGAGCGGTTCGGTGCCACTAGCCCTCACCAGCACCCGCCCGTCGCCCCCGAGGCTCGCTTCGGCGGCAGCGATCTCGGCCGCCAGCTCGCTGGCCACATCGGGGTGCCGCTCGGCGACGTGCACGTTCACCAGCACCTGTGGGTAGCTGGTCATCACCTCGGCCGCCAGGCGGTGCAGCGACGTCCCTCCGGCGACCACATGGTGGGCGAGGCGCAGGCCGGCCAGCAGGCCGTCGCCTGTGGTGGCGGCATCGGGGTAGATGATGTGACCGCTCTGCTCGCCGCCGATCGAGTACGGGCCGGCCGCGAGGGCCTCGAGCACGTACCGGTCGCCCACCGGCGTGACCTCGACGGCGATCCCGCGGGCCTGCATGGCCCGGTGGAACCCGAGGTTGCTCATCACGGTGACCACCACCGTGTCGTGCAGCAGCGTGCCGCGAGCCTGCAACTGCAGGGCGCCCAGCGCAATCATCCGGTCGCCGTCGACCACATCGCCTTGCTCGTCGACCGCGATCACCCGGTCGCCATCACCGTCGAACGCCAGGCCCAGGTCGGCTCGGTGAACGCGAACTGCCTCGGCCAGTGAGGAGGGCGCCGTGGCACCACACCGCTCGTTGATGTTGCGGCCATCGGGTTCGGCATGCAGCACCACCACGTCGGCGCCCAGTCGGCGAGCCACCCAGGGCGCCACCTCGCTCATCGCGCCGTTCGCACAGTCGAGCACGAGGCGCCGTCCGGCCAGTGCCGCCGGCGGGAACTGGGCGACGATGTGTTCGGCGTAGTGACCGAGGCCGTCGACCGAGGGCACCGCCACCGGCACGAACGACGCGGTGACGTCGCGCATCGCGGCCTCGATGGCCTGCTCGACGTCGTCGGTCAGTTTGGCCCCACCCGCGGCGAAGATCTTGATGCCATTGTCGTGGAACGGGTTGTGCGAGGCCGTGATCATCGCCGCCGGGCAGTTCCACTGCACCGACAGCGCGGCAAGAGCCGGCGTAGGGACCACGCCCACCGATTCGGGCGCTGCTCCACGAGCCACGAGACCGGCCGCAACTGCTGCCTCGAGCGCCGGGCCCGACTCGCGCGTGTCGCGACCGATCAGCCAGCGCCCGCCGCCGAGCACCTCGGCCGCGGCGCGCGCCAACGAGGCCGCGTACTGCTCGGTGAGCTCGGTGAGCGCTCGTCCGCGCACACCGTCGGTTCCGAATCGCAGCGCCACGAGCGTGCGACCACCAGCGCCGATCAGCGCTTGGTGTACTGCTTGGCCTTGCGGGCCTTGACGAGACCGTACTTCTTGCTCTCTTTGCGACGCGGGTCGCGGGTGAGCAAGCCGGCCTTCTTCAATGCCGGACGGGCTTCGGGATCGAGCTCGACGAGCGCTCGGGCGATGCCCATGCGCAGTGCGCCGGCCTGGCCGCTGACACCGCCACCGTGGATGGTGGCGTCGACGTCGTAGGTCTCTTCGGTGCTGGTGACACGCAGCCCCTCGGTGACGTGCATGCGCTGCACGGCCGTGGTGAAGTACGCGTCGAACGGGCGACCGTTGATGGTGATGACACCGGTGCCGGGCCGCAGGCGGGCGCGAGCAACCGCTTCCTTGCGGCGGCCGGTGGTCTGAGTGAGCGGCTTGGTGGCCATGGAAAGCGAACCTCGTTCCGGGGACGTCAGCGGGCCTTGGCCGCTGGCAGGTCGAGCGCGACAGGGGACTGGGCGGCGTGCGGGTGGTCGGGACCCGCGTACACCTTGAGCTTGGTGATCATCTGGCGACCGAGCGGGCCCTTGGGCAGCATGCCGCGGACGCTGAGCTTGATGGCGTCGGCCGGCTTGCGGCCGAGCAGGTTGCCGTAGGTCTCGCTCTTCAGGCCACCGGGGTAGCCGCTGTAGCGGTGCACCATCTCACTGTTGGCCTTGCCGCTGGTGAGCACGACCTTGTCGGCGTTGACGATGACGACGTGGTCACCCATGTCCATGTGGGGGGCGAACACCGGCTTGTGCTTGCCGCGCAGCACCCGCGCTACCTCGGTGCAGAGACGACCGAGCACCATGCCCTCGGCATCGATGACGTGCCAGGCGCGGGTGATTTCACTTGCTTTCGGGGAATACGTGCGCATCTCGAATCCTTCGACACCCGGGGTGGTCCGCCGGGGAACCGTGCAATGATACGGCCCGCGCGTCGAAACCGGCAAACGAGCATGACCGGATTTCGCAGAACGTGCGCCGGGTCGGTCCGCGTCCGGCGCGACACATTCCCCGAACGGCGAGTTCTCAGTACAAGACGTGCCAGAGCGACAGTCCGTGGGGTGGCGCCACCTGGCCGGCTGCAGTGCGGTCGCCTCGGTGCAAGATGCCCATCATGTCGCCGGCGTGCAGTCGCCCCGAACCGATGTCGACCATCGTGCCAACGATCGAGCGCACCATCTGATGACAGAACGCGTTGGCGCGGATCTCGAAGCGCAGCAACGGGCCGTAGTCGCTCGGCACTTCGCTCCACTGGGCCAGCAGCACGCGGCGGCGCAACGATGCGGGTGCCTGATCGGGCTTCATCTTCGGGGCCCGACAGAACGACGCGAAGTCGTGCTCGCCGATGATGGGGTCGCAGGCCAACTGCATCGCCCACAGGTGCAGGGGTTGGGGCACATGCCAGGTGTTGCCCGCCAGGGCCGGCACTGCCACCGGCGCGTTCAGCACGTGGTATCGGTAGTGGCGCCACTGCGCGCTGAAGCGGGCACTGAACTCGGGGTCGGTGCACCACTCGGCCGAGCGCACCACCACTGCCGGGCCGCACATCCGGTTCACCCGGTGCAGCAACTGCTCGAGGTCGGTGTCGGCGGGAAGATCGCCGCTCACCACCTGCCCCCAGGCGTGCACCCCGGCATCGGTCCGCCCTGCGCCCACCAACGCCACGTCGTGACGGGTCACCCGCGCGATGGCGCTGCGCAGATCGCCCATCACGGTGCGCTGCCCGGTGGTCTCGGCGAACCCATGGAATCCAGCGCCGTCGTAGGCCACGACGAGACGAGCCCGCCGCAGTGCGGCGGGCTCGGTCGCAGCGTTCATGCGCCGGAGGGACTGATGGGGCTCAGACGAGCTCGATGCGCGCCATGGGGGCGTTGTCGCCCTGGCGCGGGCCGAGCTTGAGGATGCGCAAGTAGCCACCATTGCGGTCGGCGTAGCGCGGGGCCACGTCGTTCACCAGCTTCGAGGTCATCTCTTTGTCGTTGAGATACCCCTGGATCTGACGGATGCGGTGGATACGCATCGAGTCGTCAGGCTGGGCCTTCTTGGCCTTGGTGATGAGCTTCTCGGCGATGGGACGCAGCGCCTTGGCCTTGGCCTCGGTGGTGACGATGCCTTCGGCGGCGAACAGCGAGGCGGCCAGGTTGGCCATCATCAGCCGCTGGTGGGCGGCGCTGTGGCCGAAGTTGCGTGCTCTGCGGGGTGTTGCGGGCATGGTGGTTGACTCCTTGAACGGCCGGGCGGATCAGCCGCGCAGCGTGAGGCCGCGCTCGTCGAGCTTCTGCTTGACCTCGTCGAGGCTCTTCTGGCCGAAGTTGGTGATGTTGAGCAGGTCGTCCTCGGTCTTGGTGAGCAGTTCACCGATCGAGTTGATCTGCGCCCGCTTGAGGCAGTTACGCGGGCGCTCGGAGAGGTCGAGGTCTTCGATGGGCAGGTCGAGGTCGGGCGACGACGCAGCGATGCTGGCCACTTCGCCGAGCTCGAGGCCCTGCGGCTCGTCGCTGAGGCTGGCGACGAGGTCGACCAGCGAACGCAGCGTTGCGCCGGCCGAGGCAAGAGCCTCACGCGGGCTGATCGACCCATCGGTCTCGATGTCGAGTTCGAGACGGTCGAAGTTGGTGCTCTGCTCGACACGAGTGGGCACCACCGTGAACATGACGCGGCGGACCGGCGAGAAGATGGCATCGACCGGGATGACACCGATGGTGCGGTTCTGGTTGTCGCGGTCGCTCGACAGGTAACCACGGCCACGGCCGACGGTGAGGTCGCACGCCAGGCGGGCCTTGGCGTTGAGGGTGGCGATGTGCTGGCCGGGAGTGAGGATCTCGATCTCGCTCGGGCACTTGATGTCGGCGGCGGTGATCTCGGCCGGGCCACGCACGTCGAGGCGGACGATCACGTCGTCGTCGGACGTCGAGGTGACCACGATGTCCTTGAAGTTGAGGATGATGTCGGTGACGTCCTCGACGATGCCGTTGATGGTGTCGAACTCGTGGAGCGCGTCGTCGAAACGCACTGCCGTGATGGCGGCGCCCGGGATGCTCGACAGCAGCACACGGCGCAACGAGTTGCCGATCGTGTGGCCGAAGCCGGGCTCGAGCGGGCCGACGGCGAACCGCTGACGGTTGTTCTCCTCGTCGCCGATCGGCTCGACGGTGGGTCGCTGGATGACGAGCATGTGGTACGCCTCTATCTCTCGGGTGCCGAAAACTGCGGTCGGGATTACTTCGAGTACAACTCGACGATGAGCGATTCGCGCACAGGGACGTCGATGTGCTCACGCTGCGGAAGGTCGCGGACGGTGACCTGCTTACCGGCATCGCCCACTTCGAGCCAGCCGACCACGCGGCGGTCGAGGACGTCGATGTTGTGCTGGATGATGATCATGTTCGCCGCCTTGGCGCCGAGGGTGACGACGTCGCCCTTGCGCACGCGGTACGACGGGATGTTGACGCGCTTGCCGTTCACCATCACCAGGCCGTGGCTGACGAACTGGCGGGCCTGCGGGCGGGTGCTCGCCCAGCCGGCGCGGTACACCACGTTGTCGAGACGCTGCTCGAGGAGACGCAGCAGGTTCTCGCCCGTGGGGCCCTGCAGTCGGTTGGCCTCTTCGTAGGTGCGGCGGAACTGGCGCTCGAGCACACCGTAGATGTACTTCGCCTTCTGCTTCTCCTGGAGTTGGGCCAAGAACTCGCTGCCGGCGTTGCGCCGACGGGTACGGCCGTGCTGGCCGGGAGGGAACGGCCGACGCTCGAGCGCCTTGCGACCCTTTTCGTTCTCGAAGATGTTGGTGCCCAGGCGGCGCGAGACGCGCACCTTGGGGCCGGTGTAACGAGCCATGATCGATCAGGTCCTGCGGCGCTTGGGCTGACGGCAGCCGTTGTGGGGTACGGGGGTGACGTCCTTGATCGAGGTGACCTCGATACCGGTGGACTGGATGCTGCGGACGGCGGTGTCGCGGCCCGAGCCCGGGCCCTTCACCTGCACTTCGACACGGCGCAGGCCGTGCTCCATGGCGGCGCGGGCGGCCTTCTCGGCGGCCATCTGTGCGGCGTACGGAGTGCTCTTGCGCGAGCCCTTGAACCCGACACCACCCGACGAGGCCCACGAGATGACGTTGCCCTCGGTGTCGGTGATGGAGACGATCGTGTTGTTGAACGAGCTCTTGATGTGGACGACACCGTTGGTGACGTTCTTGCGCTCGCGCTTGCGGGGGCGACGACCGCCCGGCTTCGGCTTGGCCATTACTTCCTCACAGCCTTCTTCTTGTTGGCGACGGTCTTCTTCGGGCCCTTGCGGGTGCGAGCGTTGGTGCGGGTGCGCTGGCCGCGCACGGGCAGGCCCTTGCGGTGCCGCACGCCCTGCAGGCAGCCGATCTCGATCTTGCGCTTGATGTCTTGCGCCACGTTGCGGCGCAGGTCGCCTTCGACGGTGACGTTGGCATCGACCCAGGCGCGGATGCGGTTGATCTCGTCTTCAGTGAGATTGCGCACGCGCTCGTTGGGGTTGAGGTCGGTGTCGGCGCAGATCCGCTGAGCGGTGGGCTTGCCGATGCCGAAGATGTAGGTGAGCGAGATCTCGAGCCGCTTCTCGCGGGGGATGTCGACGCCGGAAATACGTGCCATGAACTGCTTCCTCAGCCTTGCCGCTGCTTGTGACGCGGGTTCTCGCAGATCACCATGACGCGGCCGTGCCGGCGGATGACCTTGCACTTGTCGCAGATTTTCTTCACACTGGGACGGACCTTCATGGTGACGGAACTTTCTTTCGAACTACGTGGGACTACTTGTATCGGTAGGTGATCCGACCCCGGGTGAGGTCGTAGGGGGTGAGTTCCACCTGCACCTTGTCGCCCGGCAGAATGCGGATGTAGTTCATCCGCATCTTTCCTGAGATGTGCGCCAACACCTGGTGGTTATTGTCGAGTTCGACCCGGAACATCGCGTTCGGGAGGGACTCGAGAATCGTGCCTTCGAGCACGATGGCGTCGTCTTTGGGCTTGGGCAGGGGAATCTCCTCGGATGGAACGGTTCGACGGCGTCAGCGAGGGCCGATAGCCCGGCAGCGAAGCACGGGCGTGCAGGCGCACGCGTGACCCCGACAGGGCCGAGTGGCCATGCTATCGGGCGCGACCGACAACGCCAAGTCCCAACACAGGGTTCGCGATGCGGTGCATCGCGCCCGTGCCGACAACCGTCAACTTACATAGCGCGAGGTCTCGGTGTGGAGGATCCTCGCGGCTTCGGCCGGCTCGAGCAGGTCGAGATCGTCGTCGGCCACCTCGACACTGAGCGGTGCATCGGCGGGCAGCAGCGCCAGCAGACCACGCAGGTCGAACTCGCCCTCCCCCGGCACCTCACGGTGATGCAGGCAGTCCTGCACGTAGTCGTCGAGCACCGGGTCGAGTGGGCCGTCGTCGAACTGCACCGCCGCCACCAGCGCCGGATCGAGCCCCACCAGCGACAGCAGCCCACCGCCGCGGAACACATGCCAGGCGTCGACGCACAGTCCGATGTTCGTGCGACCGGCGCGGTCGACCAGCTCGGCTGCCGCTGCTGCGTCGGGCACATCGGTGAACGGCAGGAACTCGATCGACAGGCGGGTGCCGAACGGGGCGACTCGGTCGGCAAGGGCGGCGAGCCAGGTGGCGGCCTCGGCACGGTCGACCGAGCCGGTGAACGGCGGCACCACCTGCAACCGCTCGGGGCGGAAGGCAGCGACGAGGTGGACGAAGGTGTCGACGTGCCGATCGGCGAACATGGGCAACGCCTCGAGTTCGATCAGGCGTGTGCCGTGCTGCTCGATCGTCGCCCGCAGTTCGTCGTCGGTGCATCCCTCGGCTCGCAACCGCGAGTACTCGCCCACGTAGAGGCCGAAGCCATCGAACCCGGCATCCGCCGCCGCCGCACAGCGCTCGTCGAACGTGGCGGCGCGGATGCTGAAGTGGGCGAGCACCAGTTGGCGGGTCACGGGCACCATTGTGGCGCGTCGGTGCCGGTCCGATGTGTCGAGGGCGCGTGTGCCTGGCGCTGTCGGGTCGTTACGCTTCGTGGGGTGCGGACAGTACGACGGTTGACGACATTGATGGGCCTGTGCGCGACTGCGGTCGCCGCCGTCGTCGCAGTCGGGGTTGCCGCCCCGTCGGCGCACGCAGCGCCCGGCGACACCACCGTGTTCGTGCCGCTCGCCGTCGCCCAACGACTGCTCGACACCCGCTCTGCCTCAGGCCCGCTGGGTGCCGGCGGCGTCGTCACCGTGGAGGTCGTCGGTGATGCACCGCTGCCGCCCGCCACCAACGCCCGGGCCGTGGTGCTGAACGTCACCGTCGCCGGCCCGGCGGCGACGGGCTACTGGACCGTCTTCCCGCACGGCGCCCCGCTACCCATCGCCTCCAACCTCAACATCGACGAGCGCGTCAGCGCGCTCGGCGGCGCACTCGCCGTCGCCAACCTCGTCACCGTGCCCATCGGCGCCGACGGCAGCGTCGACATCTTCAGCCTCAGCGGCGGCCATGTCGTCGTCGACATGCTGGGCACCTACGAACTCAGCAGCGCCGCCGCCGCCGGCCGATTCGCCCCGCTGGCCAGCCCCAGCCGGATCCTCGACACCCGCAGCATCTGGCCGGTGGGTGCCGACTCCACCACCGAGGTGCAGGTTCCCGATGCCGGCGGTGCCTCGGCGGCCGTCCTCAACGTCACCACCATCGCCAACGGGGCCGGCTTCTGGACCGTGTTCCCCACGTCTGCCCCCACGCGGCCCGATACGGCCAACCTCAACTCGCTGTACCCGTTCCACGTGGTGTCCAACCAGGTGATCGTTCCGCTCGGAGCCGAGGGCACGTTCGATGTCTACTCGCAGACCGGCGGCCACCTGGTGGTCGACGTGGTCGGCCTGATGACCGGCCCCACGGCCGCCGAGTCGACCGACGGCTTGTTCGTACCGCTCGCCGCACCCACTCGCTTCCTCGACACCCGCGCCTCCGCGTTGAACCCGCTCGGCAGGGCGCAGATGGCGCTCCCCACCTGGAACCTCGAGGTGCCGGTGGCGTCGAACCCGGCCATCGGTCGCAGCGACGTCTCGGCCATCGTCGCCAATCTCACCTCAACCGACTCGCTGGCCGCGGGCTACCTCACGCTGAGCCCGGCCGGCGCGAACAACCCGGCGGTGAAGTCGCGGAACACCTCCACGTTGAACGTCACCCGGGCCGCGCAGACACTCCCCAACCATGCCACCGTGGCGGTGTCCGGGCGCGGCTTCGATGTGTTCACCCAGACGGGCGCCAACGTCGTGGTCGATGTGGCCGGCTTCTACACCGGCACCCCGGTACCGGCACCGTTCGGCCGTCCGAGCAACAGCGACCCAACCCCGTTCGCCTGCGCCGGCTTCCCCACCACCCCGGTCTCCGAAGTGGTTGCCGGCAGCAGTCGGACCACCGTCGCCCGGGCCCAGCAGCGCCTGCTGGCCCTCGGATTCTGGTTGCAGTCGGCCGATGGGGCGTACGGCCTCACCACCCGCCAGGCCGTGATGGCGTTCCAGAAGTGGGCGCGCCTGCCCGCCACCAGCGCGGTCGACGAAGCAACCGCCGCTGCGCTGAACCGCACCCTGTGTCGCCCGGCACCCGGCATCACCGGCGACGGCTTCGAGGTCGACAAGGGCCAGCAGTTGGGCTTCATCGTCCGGGGTGGTCGGGCCGTCTGGGTGCTCAACATCTCGAGCGGATCGGGCAAGGCCTACACCGAACGCAACCAGCGTACGGGCGGCATCGAGTCAGGCATCTCCATCACGCCCAACGGCACGTGGAAGGTCTACTTCGAGCGCCCCGATGGCTGGTGGGACGGCGACCTGGGCAGCATCTACCGACCCAAGTACTTCCGCGGCGGTGTGGCGGTGCACGGTTCGCCGAGCATCCCCAACTACCCGGCCTCGCATGGCTGCGTGCGCGTGTCGGCACCCGCGATGGACATGATCTGGGCCACCGACGCGATGCCGAGGAACTCGCGCGTGGTGGTGCACGACTGATTCCCTCTCTCGCCGGGGCGAGTAGGCTCACCGTCGTGTGAAACGGGTCCTGTGAGGCCCGAACACGAAGGAGACAACGTGGCAAACCGAGTGGTCATGTCGGCCGACGACGTCCGGCGGGCGATCACCCGCATCGGCCACGAGATCGTCGAACGGAACCACGGCCTCGACGGCGTGGTGCTGGTGGGCCTCCAGCGCGGCGGGGTCTGGATCGCCGAGGTGCTCGCCGAGGGGCTGCGCCGCATCGACGGCACCGGCCAGGTGCAGGTGGGCACGCTCGACGTCAGCTTCTATCGCGACGATGTCGGCCTGCGGCCCATCGTGCCCGCCCAGGTCACCGATCTACCGCCGCTCGACGGTGCCTGCGTGGTACTCGTCGACGACGTGCTGTTCACCGGTCGCACGGTACGCGCCGCCCTCGACGCGCTGAACGACCACGGTCGACCTCGCGCCGTGCAACTGGCGGTCATTGTCGACCGCGGGCACCGCGAGTTGCCCATCCGCCCCGACTATGTGGGTAAGAACCTGCCGACCTCGCGAGCCGAGAACGTGACGGTGAGCGAGGAGGGGGTGGTGATCGAGTGAAGCACCTGCTCGGGATCGACCACCTCGACGCGGCCACCATCGCCCGCTTGCTCGATCTCACCGACCACATGGCCGAGATCAACCGGCGCCCGATGCCGAAGGTGCCCGCGTTGCGCGGCCGCACGGTGGTGAACCTGTTCTTCGAAGACTCCACCCGAACCCGCACCAGCTTCGACACCGCGGCGCGGCGCCTCAGCGCCGACGTGATGAACTTCGCCGTCTCGTCGAGCAGCGTGAACAAGGGCGAGAGCCTGCGCGACACCATCGAGACCATCACCGCGATGGGGGTCGATGCGTTCGTCGTGCGACACAAGTCGAGTGGTGCCCCGCAACTGATCACCGGTTGGACCGATGCCGCCGTGGTGAACGCCGGCGACGGCTGGCACCAGCACCCCACCCAGGCGCTGCTCGACTGCTACACCATCCGCACCAGGCTGCAGTGCGGCGCCGACTTCAGTGGCCTACGCATCGCCATCGTCGGCGACATCCGGCACAGCCGCGTGGCGCGCAGCGATGTGCAAGCGTTCACGATGCTCGGCGCCCACGTGCTGCTGGTAGCCCCGCCCACCCTGCTGCCCCCAGCGGTGCACGACTGGCCGGTGGAAGTGTGTCACGACCTCGACGCCGTGCTGCCCACGCTCGACGTGCTGTACCTGTTGCGGATGCAGCACGAGCGGATGGCCGACGCGCTGGTGCCTTCGTTGCGCGAATACACGACGCTGTACGGCCTCACCCCCGAGCGGGCGAGCCGCCTGGCCGACCACGCCCTGGTGATGCACCCGGGGCCGATGAACCGCGGGGTCGAGATCGCCGTCGACCCGGCCGATCTGCCCGGTGCCACCATCCTCGAGCAGGTGGCCAACGGCATCGCGGTGCGCATGGCGGTGTTGTTCGACCTGCTCGGCAGCGGTGCCGACATCTCCACCGAACCCCTGGGAGGCGCGTCATGAGCCGCGTGATCATCCGCAACGGCACCGTCCTCGACGCAACGGGCGAACGCCGGGCCGACGTCGCAGTGGCCGATGGCATCATCGTCGCCGTGGGCCCGTCGCTCGACGCCGTGCTCGATGCCTCGTTCGACGACGAGGGCGGCACCGTGCTCGACGCCTCCGGCTGCTACGTCACCCCGGGCCTCGTCGACCTCCATGTCCACCTGCGCGAGCCGGGCAAGGAGGAGGCCGAGACCATCGAGACCGGTAGCCGCGCCGCAGCGCTGGGCGGGTTCACCGCGGTGGTGGCAATGCCCAACACCGAGCCTGCGCAGGACAACCTGCCCACCATCGAGTTCGTGCGGGCGCAGGGTCGCCGCGCCGGGCTGTGCGAGGTGGTGCCCGCCGGCTGCATCACCGTCGGCCGGGCGGGCGAACACCTCGCCCCCTTGGGCGAACTGGCAGCAGCGGGGGTGCGACTGTTCACCGACGACGGCAACGGGGTACAAGACCCCGGGCTGATGCGTCGGGCCCTCGAGTACGCCGGGCCGCTCGGCATCGTCCTGGCCCAGCACTGCGAGGTGTCGAGCCTCACCAAGGGTGCGGTGATGCACGAGGGCTCGTGCTGCAGCCACCTCGGCCTGCCCGGCTGGCCCGCGCTTGCCGAGGAGTTGATGGTGCACCGCGACATCGAACTGGTGCGCCTCACCGGCACCCCGGTGCATTTCCTGCACCTGTCGACCGAACGGAGTGTGGCCCTGGTGCGCGCCGCGAAGGCCGACGGACTTCCCGTCACCGCCGAGGCCACGCCACACCACTTCACCCTCACCGACGAACTGCTCGCCTCGTTCGACGCCGTGTACAAGGTGAACCCCCCGCTGCGCACCGCTGCCGACATCGCGGCCATCAAGGCCGGCCTTGCCGACGGCACCATCGACGCCATCGCCACCGATCATGCACCGCATGCACCGGAGACGAAGGAGGCGCCGCTCGACCAGGCGCCTCCCGGCATGCTCGGCCTGCAGACCGCGCTCGCACTCGCCATCACCGAACTCGACATGCCGCTCGCCGACATCGTGGCGGCGCTCAGCTGGAAACCGGCGGCCATTGCTGGGCTTGCCCCACGCCACGGAGGGCCCATCGTCGCCGGTGCTGCCGCCAACCTGGCGGTGTTCGACCCGGCCGCCACCTGGACGGTACGACCCGACGCGCTGGCCAGCAAGAGCCGCAACACCCCGTATGCGGGGCGCACGCTGCGCGGCATGGTGCGCCACACGGTGTTCGCCGGCGATCCAGTGGTCGTCGACGGCGTCGCCCAGCGCTGAGCCGCCCTCTGGCACCGGTGCAGCAGCGTCGTGGTTACAGCCGGGTGAGGATCTCGGGTCCGCGTTCGGTGACGAGCACGGTGTGTTCGACATGCGCCGTGAGCGACCCGTCGTCGCTGACCACCGTCCACCCGTCGTCGAGTTCGAGCACACCGTCGCTCCCCCCGGCGATGAGCATCGGCTCGATGGCCAGCACCACCCCGGGTTCGAGGGTCGGGCCCTTCCCGCGCCGGCCACGATTGGGCACATCGGGCTCTTCGTGCATCGCTCGGCCGATACCGTGCCCGCAGTACTCGCGCGGCGAGCCGTAGCCGGCGGCCGACACGACGGCGTCGATCGCGGCGCCGATGTCGCCGAGATGCCCGCCGGGGCACATGGCCGCCACCCCTGCGGCGAGTGCACGTTCGGCCACGGCAATCAGATCGACGGCAGCGGGGGCGGGGGTACCGATGCTCATCGAGAAGGCGGCATCGCCGTGCCAACCGTCGATGATGGCGCCGCAGTCGACCGACAGCAGATCGCCGTCGAGCAGCACCCGTTCGCCGGGGATGCCGTGGATCAGTTCGTCGTTCACCGAGGCGCAGATGGTGGCGGGGAAACCGTGATAGCCGAGGAAATTGCTCCGTGCGCTGTGCTTCGCCAGCACCCGACGGGCGACGAGGTCGAGGTCGGCGGTGGCGACACCCGGCCGAGCTACGTCACGAATGGCGGCGTGCATCTCGGCCACCACCCGGCCGGCGCGGCGGAGCGCGGCGATGTCGTCGGGGCGGCGGCGCGGCAGGCGGCGCACGATGAACCGTCTCAGCCGGCGCGACGCGCCACGTCGACGGCACCGGTGAGCCGTCGGAACACTTCGTCGGGCGAGCCCACCCCGTCGATCACCGTGAGACGACCGTTGCGTCCGTAGAACTCGATGAGCGGTGCCGTCTGCTCTTCGTACAGGTCGAGGCGACGGTTGATGGCGGCGGGAGTGTCGTCGTCGCGCTGCTCGACCTCGCCGCCACACACCTCGCAGATGGGGCCACCGCGTTCAATCTGGCCCACGACGAAATTGGTACCGCAGTCGCGACAGACGCGACGCGATGAGAGGCGCTCGAGCACAAGGTCGCGCGGCACATCGAGGTCGAGCACCACGTCGATCGGTTTTGCCGACGTGATGCGATCGAGTTCGAGCGCCTGGCCCACGGTGCGCGGGAACCCGTCGAGGATGTAGCCACGCCCACGGGTGTCGTCGTGGTCGAGACGCTCTTCGACGATACCCACCATGATGTCGTCGCCCACGAGACCGCCGGCGTCCATCACCTGCTTGGCCATCCGGCCCAGTTCGGTGCCTTCACGCACTGCGGCCCGCAGCATGTCGCCGGTGGAGATGTGGGGGACGACGAAATGGCGCGACAGACGCACGCACTGCGTGCCCTTCCCGGCGCCTTGGCGACCGAGCAGAATGAGCCGAGCGCCGGGGATCATGTGCCGCTCAGACTTGCCCGAACCCGAGCCGAGCGCGGGTCACTTGATGAACCCCTCGTAGTTGCGCAGCATCAACTGACTGTCGATCTGGCGCATCAGTTCCAGCGCCACACCCACCGCGATGAGCACAGTGGTACCGGCGAACGGGAAGCTCTGCACGTTGCCTGCCCACAGCAAGAGATAGGGCAAGATCGCAATGACGGCCACGAAGACAGCGCCGGGAAGCGTGATGCGGTTAACCGCTTTGCCGAGGTAACGCTCGGTCTGCGGCCCGGGACGGATGCCGGGGATGAAGCCGCCCTGACGGCGCAGCTGATCGGCCTGGCGCACCGGGTCGAAAGCGATGGAGTTGTAGAAGTAGGCGAAGGCAACGATCATCAGCGCGAAGATCGTGATGTACACGATGTTCTGGCTGTTGACGATGTACTGGTCGACGTTGCGCTGGATCCAGGCACGCCAGCCGGTGCCGTCGGTGGCACCGAGCATGTTCGACAACAACACGGGCAGCAGCAGCACCGAACTGGCGAAGATGATGGGTACCACGCCGCTCTGGTTCACCTTCAACGGGATGTAGGTGTTCTGGCCCCCGTACATCCGTCGGCCGACCACGCGTTTGGCGAACTGCACAGGGATGCGGCGCTGGGCGAGTTCGACACGCACCACCGCCAGCACGATGCCGATGCTGAGGATGACCAGCAGGGCGAACACGAACCACTTCTTTGCCGTGAGGATGGAGTAGTAGCTGTACGGCAGTCCGCTGACGATGGACGCGAAGATGATCATGCTCATGCCGTTGCCGATGCCGCGCTGGCCGATGAGTTCGCCGAGCCACATCAGCAGCGCCGTGCCCGCAACCAGGGTGACGATGACCAGGTAACCGCGCGGCCACATGCCGTCGGGTAGCAGCTTCACGTTGGGCACCCTCTCAGCGGCGCCGAAGAACGCGCTGCCACGGCCCTGGCCGAAGATGAACGTGAGGCCGGTGGCTTGAAGCAGAGCGATGCCGATGGCCAGGTAGCGGGTGTACTGGGTGATCTTGCGCTGCCCGGCAGCACCCTCTTGCTGCAACTTCTCGAGCTTCGGGATGACCACGCCGAGCACCTGCATGATGATGCTCGCGGTGATGTACGGCATGATGCCGAGCGCAAAGATCGAGAAGCTGCCGAACGCACCGCCCGAGAACAGGTCGAGGAAGCCGAGTGCGCCCTGGGTACGCACACCTTCCTCGAACTGCTTCACGGCATCGGCGTCGATACCTGGCACGCGGATGGCCACACCGAACCGGTACAGCGCGACCATCGCCAAGGTGAAGAGCACCTTGTTGCGCAGATCAGCAACCTTGAAGACGTTCTTCAGGTTCGACAACACAACGGGCTCCTCAGGAACGATTCGGGACGGGAACGAGGTTCGATGCTAGGGCGTGGAGGGCACCGGAAGGTACCGCACCGGGTTCAGCGGTTGGTGAACTGGTTGCCCTTGGCCGGGGGACGAACTGCGTACGGCAGCGGGAGGATGGTAACTGAACCACCAGCAGCCTCGATGGCCGCTTGCGCGGTCTTCGACACGCCGTGGGCCGTCACTGCGACGGCAGCGGTGATCTCGCCTCGGCCGAGGATCTTCACGAACGTGTCTTTGCGCACGAGGCCGGCGGCGACGAGTTCGTCGGGCCCGACGGTGGCGGCCTCGAGGGCGGCCAGCTGGTCGAGGTTCACCGGCGAGTACTCGATACGGAAGGGGTTGTTGAACCCCTTCAGCTTCGGCACACGCTGCTTCAGGCCGGTCTGGCCACCTTCGAAACCACGGCCGACCTTGCCACGGCCACGAGAGTGCTGACCCTTGGTGCCGGCGCCTGCGGTCTTGCCGCCCTTGCCGCCGATACCACGACCGACGCGCTTCTTGCTCTTGTTCGACCCTGGTGCGGGCGCGAGTTCGTCGACGCGCATGTCAGCTCTCCGTTCCTTCGGTGACCTTGATGAGGTGCGGCACACGAGCGAGCATGCCGCGGATCTCGGCGCGGTCGGGCAGGGTGTTCGACTGGCCGATGCGGCCCAGACCGAGTGCCCGCAGGGTACCGACGGCCTTGGGCTTGTTGCCGATGGCTGAGCGGACCTGGGTGACGACGAGCGTCTTTTCGCCCGTGTAGGTGTTCTTCTGGCGACCAGGCATCAGTGCTGTTCTCCTGCTGCGAGTTGCTTCTGGCGCTCGTTGTACGAGCGGAGCACACCCTTCGGCACGAACTCGTCGGCCGGCAGGCCACGGCGGGCGGCCACCACATCGGGGCGCTGCAGCGACTTGAGACCGTTGATCGTGGCTCGGGCGACGTTGATGGCGTTCGACGAACCGAGCGACTTGCACAGCACGTCGTGCACGCCGGCCTCTTCGAGGATGACACGGGCGGCGCCACCGGCGATGACGCCGGTACCGGGAGCCGCAGGGCGCATGAGCACGCGGCCGGCCGAGTTGATGCCGATGATGGGGTGGGTGATGGTGCTACCGGCCAGTGGGACCGCGAACAGGTTGCGCTTGGCTTCCTCGGTGCCCTTCTGGATCGCCAGCGGCACTTCCTTGGCCTTGCCGTAGCCGAGGCCGACGCGGCCGTTGCCGTCGCCGACCACCACCAGTGCGGTGAACGAGAACCGACGACCGCCCTTCACCACCTTGGCGACGCGGTTGATGGTGATGACGCGCGACTCGCGCAGACCGTTGGGATCGGGGGCAGGCGCTTCGCCGCCGCGCTGGTTGCCGTAGTTGCGTTGCTCTGCCATCAGAACTCCAAACCTGCGTCACGGGCCGCCTCGGCGACCGCTGCCACACGACCGTGGTAGAGGAACCCACCACGATCGAACACCACCTTGTCGATACCAGCAGCCTTGGCCCGCTCGGCGATGAGCGTGCCCACCCGGGTGGCCGCGTCGACCGTCGCACCGCTGCCGTTGGCGCGCTGGGCAGCCTCGGTGGTGGATGCGGCGGCCAAGGTACGACCGTTGTCGTCGTCGATCACCTGCAGCACGAGGTGCTTGTTCGAGCGGAACACGGCCAGGCGCGGACGCTCGGCGGTGCCGTGGATCTTCTTGCGCACACGCGCGTGCCGGGTGAGACGGCTCTCGTAGCGCTTCTGGGCGACCTTGCTCATGATCGGCTCCTCACTTCTTTCCGGTCTTGCCGGCCTTGCGCAAGACCTTTTCGCCGAGGTAGCGAACGCCCTTGCCCTTGTACGGCTCGGGCTTGCGGACGGAACGGATGTTGGCGGCAACCTGGCCGACCATCTCTTTGTCGATGCCACGCACGATGACACGGGTCTGGACCGGCACTTCGAAGGTGATGCCTTCGGGCGCCTGCATCATGACGGGGTGGCTGAAACCGAGGGCGAGCCGCAGCGAGGTGGGGCTGGTGGCCTCCGCGCGGTACCCCACGCCGATGATCTCGAGTTCCTTCGCAAAGCCGTCGGTGACACCGGTGACCATGTTGCTCACCAGGGTGCGGCTGAGGCCGTGCAGCGAGCGGCTTTCGCGCCCGTCGTCGGGACGCTCGACCAGGAGGGTGCCCTCGTCGTGGCGCACCGTGATGTTGCCCGGCAGCTCGCGGCTGAGGGTGCCCTTCGGGCCGGTGACGGTGACCGACTGGCCGGTGATGTCGACCGTGACACCGCCGGGGACGGTGATGGGGGCCTTACCGATACGTGACATGGGTTCGGATCTCCTCGGTCACCACACGTAGCAGAGGACTTCGCCGCCCACGTTGCGCTTGCGCGCCTCGCGGTCGGTCATCAGCCCCTGGCTGGTGGACAGGACGGCGACACCCAGACCACCGAGCACGCGCGGGATGGCGTTGCCCTTGCGGTACACCCGCAGGCCGGGGGTCGAGATGCGACGCACACCGCTGATGGTGCGCTGACGGTCGGTCGAGTACTTCAACGAGATCGTGAGCACGTCGCCGGGGCCGTGGGTGGAGGGCGCCACTGTGAAGCCCTCGATGTAGCCCTCTTTCTGCAGCACGGTGGCGAGTGCCACCTTCTGCTTCGAGCAGGGCATCTTCACCTCGTCGTGCATCGCCGTGTTGGCGTTGCGCAGACGGGTGAGCATGTCGGCAATGGGATCGGTCAGCATGGTGGCCTCCTCACCAACTCGCCTTGGTCAGGCCGGGAATCTCGCCTGCGTGTGCCATCTCGCGCAGGCAGATGCGGCACAGGCCGAACTGGCGGTACACGGACCGGGCACGACCACACCGACGGCAGCGGGTGTACCCGCGCACCTTGAACTTCGGCGTGGCGTTGCTCTTGTTGATCTGGGACTTCTTTGCCATCTCGATGCCCTTCCTTACTTCTTCTTCTTCGCAGCAGCAGGCTTGGCCGGGGCTTTCGACCCACGAACCGGACCGCGCCGCTTGGGCTTCTTCTTCGGGACCGGACCAGCGTCGGCGCCCCGCTTGAACGGGAAGCCGAATGCATCGAGCAAGGCCTTGCCGTGCTCGTTGGTGGCGGCAGTAGTGACGATGGTGATGTCCATGCCACGGGGAGCGTCGACCTTGTCGAAGTCGATCTCGGGGAAGACCGACTGCTCGTTCAGACCGAACGTGTAGTTGCCACGGCCGTCCCAGCTGTGGGCCGGCAGACCGCGGAAGTCGCGGATACGCGGGATGGCGACAGCGATGAGGCGGTCGAGGAACTCCCACATCCGGTCGCCGCGCAGGGTGACCTTGCAGCCGATCGACTGGCCCTCGCGCAGCTTGAAGGCGGCGATAGAAGTCCTGGCCTTGGTGATGATCGGCTTCTGGCCGGCGATGGCCGTGAGGTCGCGAACAGCACCTTCGAGCAGCGACGGCTGCTGTGTGGCACGGCCGACACCCATGTTGATGACGATCTTTTCGATCTTCGGCACCTGCATGACGTTGGCGATGCCGAGCTCGCTCATGAGCGCAGCCTTCACCTGGTCGTGGTACTGCTGCTTCAGGCGCGGCGTGGATGCGGTAGCCGTGCTCATCCGATCACCTCTCCGGTGCTCTTGGCGATACGCACTTTCTTGCCGTCGGCACCGGTGCTGTAGCCCACGCGGGTGGGCTTGCCCTTGTGCAGCAGCATGACGTTGCTGGCGTCGATGGGCATGTCGCGGTCGATGATGCCTCCCTGCTGGTTGGCAGCACGGGGCTTTTGGTGCTTCTTGGCCGTGTTCACGCCATTGACGATGATTTGGTTGTCGCGCGGACGAACCTCGAGGACTTCACCCTCTTTGCCCTTGTCCTTACCAGTGATGACGACGACGGAGTCGCCCTTCTTGAGCTTCATGGTCAGATCACCTCCGGGGCCAGCGACACGATGCGCATGAACTTCTTGTCGCGCAGTTCACGGCCGACGGGCCCGAAGATGCGGGTGCCACGCGGCGTGAGGTCGTCTTTGATGATGACGGCGGCGTTCTCGTCGAAGCGGATGTAGCTGCCATCGGCGCGGCGCTTCTCTTTCTTCACACGCACGACGACGCACTTGACGACGTCGCCCTTCTTCACCGCTGCGCCAGGGATGGCGTCCTTTACCGTGGCGACGAAGATGTCGCCGATCGAGGCGTAGCGGCGGCGCGTGCCACCGAGCACCTTGATACAGAGCACTTCTTTGGCTCCGCTGTTGTCGGCGACGCGAAGTCGCGATTCCTGCTGGATCATGTCACTTCGCCCTCTCGATGACTTCGACCACGCGCCAGCGCTTGTTCTTGCTGAGCGGACGGGTCTCCATGACGCGGACCTTGTCGCCGATGTTCACGTCGTTGGTCTCGTCGTGTGCGTAGAGCTTCTTGGTACGGAGCATGAACTTGCCGTACTTGGGGTGGCGCACGCGCTCGACCACAGCGACGACCGCGGTCTTGTCCATCTTGTTGGACACGACCTGGCCTTCGCGGACCTTGCGGGCGCTACGACCCGGCTCGGTGGTGGATTCGTTCGACATCTGACTCACTTCCCGCTCTCGGCAGCGGCGATCTCGCGCTGACGGATGTAGGTGTTGATGCGTGCGATCTGGCGGCGCACGGTGCGGATCTCGGCGTTGTTGTCGAGCTGGCCGGTGGCGTTGCGGAAGCGCAGGTTCAGCGCTTCCTGCTTGGTTGCCCGCAGCTCGTCGACCAGGCCGGCGAGATCGAGCTCGCTCAGTTCTACGTTGGACTTCGCCATGTCAGAAGATCTCCTCGCGGGTGATGATGCGCGCCTTCATCGGCAGCTTCTGGATGGCCTTGGCCAAAGCGGCCTTGGCCGTGGCGTCATCGGGGAACGACAGCTCGAACAGCACGCGGCCGGGCTTCACGACAGCCACCCAGAACTCGGGGCTGCCCTTGCCCGAACCCATGCGGGTCTCGGCGGGCTTCTTGGTGACCGGCTTGTCGGGGAAGACGTTGATCCACACCTTGCCACCACGCTTGATGGCGCGGGTCATGGCGATACGGGCCGCTTCAATCTGGCGGGCGGTGAGCCAACCCGGCTCGAGCGCCTGGATGCCGTACTGGCCGAAGGACAGTTCGGTGCCACCCTTGGCGTTGCCGTTCATCCGGCCACGATGGTGCTTGCGGTGTGCGACTTTACGGGGCATCAACATGGTGGTCAGTCCTCCCCACGGAAGTGCGGAGCCTCGTGCAGGTCGTGGGTACGACGTGCGATGTCTTCTTCCTCGTCGAGCAACTTCTCGAGTTCGGGATCGGCTTCCTTGATGAGCGGGGCGACCTCGGCCTCGACTTCGTCGGCACGGCGCGGGCCGGCCGACGACACGACGCGGCGCGGCGCTGCCTGGCCCGACGTCTCACCCACGGCCATGGCAGCCTCACGGGTGATCTTGTCGTCGGTCTGGGCCTTGTAGGGCACGATGTCGCCCTTGTAGATCCACACCTTCACGCCGACGCGACCGCTCGAGGTGCGGGCCTCGCGCATGCCGTAGTCGATGTCGGCGCGCAGCGTGTGCAGCGGCACACGACCTTCGCGGTACCACTCGGTGCGGCTCATCTCGGCGCCGCCGAGACGGCCCGAGCACTGCACGCGGATGCCGAGGGCACCGGCGCGCTGGGCGTTCTGCACGGCGCGCTTCATGGCCCGGCGGAACGCGATGCGGTTGACGAGCTGGTCGGCCACACCCTGGGCGATGAGCGCTGCGTCGAGCTCGGGGCTCTTGATCTCGACGATGTTCAGTTGCACCTTCGGGTTGCCGGTGATCTCGGTGAGCAGGGCGCGCAACTCGTCGGCCTGGGCACCACGACGACCGATGACGATGCCGGGACGGGCGGTGTGGATGTCGACGCGGACCTTGTCGCGGGTGCGCTCGATCTCGATGCGGCTGACGGCCGCGCTCTCGAGCTTGGTCATCAGCGCCCGGCGAATCTTCCAGTCCTCGGTGAGGTACTCCTTGTACTCGCGCTCGGAGAACCAGCGGCTCTTCCAGTCGGTGGTGATGCCGAGACGGAAGCCGTAGGGGTTGATCTTCTGACCCATCAGTTGCTCTCTTCTTCGGAAGCGGTGTCGTCGGCCAGCGACGGTGGCACGGAGAACCCGGCTGCCTCGGCGTTGTCGACGGTGTCGAACCACACCTCGGCCACGGTGCGGCCGTAGTAGGGGCTCTCGGGGGTGTGGTACAGCATCGAATCGGCGTTGCCCTTGATGGCGTAGCCCTCGGGCGCCGAACCATCGTCGAGCGGCATCGCCGAACCGGCCCACTCGCCAGCGACGACCGCACCGGCGGTGTCGGCCACGCCCTGCACCGCGGTGTCGGACTCGACGGCGGTGTCGGCACCCGACTTGAGGGTGGCGGCACGCTGACGGCTGCGCTCGACACGATCGCGGCGCGAGGCGGCCGAGCCACCTGCGGCGCCACGGCGACCGGCGGCGCCCCGACGGGCTTCGCGGGCCTGCACGACCTCGAGACGGGCGTCGTCGAGACGCTCGACCACGATGGTGATGTGCGTGGTGCGCTTGAAGATCTTGCCGGCGCGACCACGGGCCCGCGGAGTGAACCGCTTCAACGTGGGGCCCTCGTCGGCGTAGCACGCCTTCACGTACAACTCGTCGGCGTCCTGCTCGTCGTTGTGGATGGCATTGGCAACGGCCGAGGCGAGCACCTTGCGGATGGTGTTCGAGACCTCGCGGTCGGTGAACTGCAGGATCTCGTCGGCCTGCTTGACGGGCAGACCCCGGATGAGGTCGAGCACGACACGGGCCTTGGAGGCCGACGAACGCACGTACTTGGCGCTCGCCCTGGTGCCGGCGCGCTCGCCGGCGACGAACGACTTCTCGTTGAGCTTCGGACCAGTCATCAGCGGCGACCCTTCGCGTTCTTCTCCTGGCCGGCGTGATACCGGAAGGTACGCGTGGGGCTGAACTCGCCCAACTTGTGACCGACCATGCTCTCGGTGACGTACACCGGCACATGCTTGCGGCCGTCGTGCACCGCGATGGTGTGACCGACCATGTCGGGGATGATGGTGCTTCGGCGGCTCCAGGTCTTGATGACCTTGCGATCGCCGGCGGCGTTCTGGGCGTCGACCTTCTTCAACAGATGGTCGTCGATGAACGGACCCTTCTTCAGACTCCGCGACATGGTGGCTTACCTCCGGCCCTTCGACGTGCGGCGGCGGCGCACGATCATCTGCTGCGACGCCTTCTTCTTGTTGCGGGTGCGGCTCTCGGGCTTACCCCACGGCGACACCGCCGGGCGACCACCCGAGGTGCGGCCCTCGCCACCACCGAGGGGGTGGTCGACAGGGTTCATGGCCACGCCACGGGTCTGCGGACGCACACCCTTCCAGCGGTTGCGACCGGCCTTGCCGATCTTCACCAATTCGTGTTCGCTGTTGCCCACCTCGCCGACCGTGGCGCGGCAGTCGATGAGCACGCGGCGCATCTCGGTGCTGGGCATACGCAAGGTGGCGTACTCGCCTTCCTTGGCCACCAGCTGCACCGCCATACCGGCCGAGCGTGCGATCTTGCCGCCCTGGCCGGGGCGCAGTTCGACGTTGTGCACGGTGGTACCGACCGGGATGTAGCGCAGCGGCAGAGCGTTGCCGGGCTTGATGTCGGAGCCCTGGCCGCTCGACACGTGCGCGCCCACCTCGAGGCCCTTCGGAGCCAGGATGTAGGCCTTCTCGCCGTCGGCGTAGTGCAGGAGAGCGATGCGGCAGGTGCGGTTGGGGTCGTACTCGATGCCGGCGACCTTGGCGGTGACGCCGTCCTTGGTGCGCTTGAAGTCGATGATGCGGTACTGCTGCTTGTGGCCGCCGCCACGGTGGCGGGCGGTCTTGCGGCCGTAGACGTTGCGGCCGCCGGACTTCGGCTTGGACGTGAGCAGCGACTTCTCGGGCGTCGACTTCGTGATCTCCGAGAAATCGGAGGTGGTCTGGAAGCGACGGCCGGCGCTGGTGGGCTTACGTGAACGAATCGCCATGTCGGTCTCAGTTCTCGAACAGCGGGATCTCGTTGCCCGCTGCAAGGGTGACGATGGCCCGCTTGGTGTCGGGCTTCGAACCGGTGCGGTTGGAACGACGCTGGCGCGTCTTCTTGCCCTTCCGGTTCAGGGTGTTGACATTCACCACGGTGACGCCCCAGATGGCCTCGACTGCGTCGTGGATCTCGGGCTTGGAGGCGCTCGGGTGC
>JBIKLX010000017.1:0-28068 GCA_044359565.1 Ilumatobacteraceae bacterium | reverse complement strand
CAGTCCGACAGGCGCTGGGGCCAGGTGTCGACGCGCCGTTCGAGCGTTGCAGTGCTGTTCATGGGTGGTGCTCCTTCGTCGTGGGGTGTGACGTCAGGTGCATCGTGGCCGCAGCCGACCGTGCCGGTGCAGGGCCGATGGTCGCCGTGGCGCGGGCACTTCGTGTGAGTCGCCCGTACCGGTACATCCGTCGGGTACATGCATCCGGTACAGGCATCCCGGCAGTCGGCACCGGTCCGAGATCGGTAGAAACGGTGGGTCGATTCGGGGCCCTTAGGCCTCGCCAAGCCGGGCAACGACCAGTAGAACGGCTCCATGCCCGGCACCGACCTCATCGAGTCCTCCGACACTGCTCGCCGACTCGGTACCGGCCGCAGAGCGACTGACCGGATGTTGCTCGACGCTGCGCAACTCCTCGAGTCGCTCGACGACATGATCCTCGTGTTCGACGTCGACCAGCACCAGGTGTTGCGTACGAACCCCGGTGCACTGGAGCTGCTCGGATACCAACCCGAGACACTCGTCGGCCGCGACGTGTTCGACCTCGTGGTCGATGGTGAACGCGCCGCGCTGCACGCTGTGCTCGACGCGATGCGGCTGGGCCCTGCCGGCGAGGTGGGGCGTATCACGACCTCGATGCTCCGCGCCGACGGCCGAGTCGTCGCCTTGACCGGTGGCCTGCGCATCCTGCGGCTCGCGTCGGTCGATCGACCGGTGTTCGCCGCGATCCTCCGGCGGCCTACACCCCGCGACCTCAGCGAGCGCCGTGTCGCCGCCGAACGCGAACGCGCCAACGAACTGCTGTCGAGGCTGCATGACGGGGTGATCGAGTGCAGCGTCACCGAGCAACGCCATCTCTACTGCAACCCGCGCTTCGCCGAGATGGTCGGCTTCACCGTCGACGAGGTGCTGTCGGCGTCGTGGCCCGGACCCTGGTGGGAGGCATCGACCGCCGCCGAGTTGGTGCGCTGCGCCACCGGGCTGACCACCGGCGCCGATACCGGTGACGACACCGGTGACGACATGGAGATCACCCTCGTCCGCAGCAACGGTGAACGACTGCCCGTCCGCCTGCACCTGTCGCTCGTCGAGAACGGCGAATCCACCAAGATGGTGGCCCTCGTACACGATCGCACCGCCGAACTGCACCACGAGGCCGCGCTCGAGGCAGTGCACGCATCGCTCGCCGTCGCCCGCGACCGCGAACGCATCGGCCGCAACCTGCACGACAACGCCATCCAGCGACTGTTCGCCACGGGCCTCAACCTGCAGAGCGCGCTCGGTCGCGATGGCCTCGACATCCGGGTGGGCGAAGCGATCGACGAGATCGACGAGATCATCCGCGAGATCAGGGCGACGATCTTCACGTTGCACACTCCGCGCACGATGCTGGAGGGCCTCGAGTGGACGGTGCGCTCGACATTGGCCGAGTCGGCACGTGTGCTCGGCCATCAGCCCACCATCACCATCGAGGGCGAACTCGACCTCGTCGACGCCGACCTGGCATACGAGGTGCTCAGCGTGTTGCGCGAACTGGTCACCAATGTCGCCAAGCACGCCAAGGCAACGGCGTCGTGGGTCACCCTCTGCGTCGACGGGTCGAGCCTCGAACTCACCGTGGCCGACGACGGCGTGGGCTACCGACACGAGTCGGGTCGCGCCGGCCTGGGACTCGGCAATCTCGTCGAGCGCGCCGTCGCGCGAGGCGGTTCGGCCTCCATCAGCAAACGCAACCCGTGGGGCACCGTCGTGTGCTGGCAGGTGCCGCTGGCATTGGAGACCTGGCGATGACCCGCGCTGAAGCGCGCGAGGCAAAGGCACGAACAGTGTTGGAACGCGAGCGCACCCGGGTGCAGCACGAGGTCGACGAGTTGCGCAGCGGCCTCGGGCCGTTCGAGCAGTACGGCCAGCACCCGTCCGACCTGGCCAGCGACACCCTCGAGCAAGAGGTCGACCGCAGCCTCGAACTGGCACTGCTGACACAACTCACCGAGATCGACCGGGCGCTGGCCCGGCTCGACACCGGGCAGTACGGGCGGTGCACCGCCTGCCAACAGCCCATCAGCGCCGGCCGCCTCGAAGCGATGCCGTGGGCCGAGTTCTGCATCGCCCATCAGGCAGCGAACGAGCGCGCCGACAACCGAGTGCTCGACCCGGCTGTGCCGTACACACTGCTCGACGAGAGCACCGAGAGCGACGACGAGGACGATCACGCCGAGCTCGCCAGCGAAGAACTCGCACTCCATGTGGAGTACGAGCGAACACCACACGACGACGCCACCTAGTCTTCGCCCATGCGGCAACTGAACGGCATCGACGTCAGTTTCCTGAACATGGAGACACCCAGTGTCTTCGGCCACGTCAGTTCGCTGAACATCTTCGATCCGGCCGGCACACCAGGCGGCGCAGGGCTCGAGGCCACCAAACAGATCATCCTCGAGCGCATCGAGCAACTCGCGCCGTTCCGCCGACGGCTGGTCGAGGTGCCGCTGGGTCTCGACCTGCCCTACTGGATCGAAGACCCCGACTTCGACATCGACTTCCACGTGCGCCACCACGCGGTGCCGCCGCCGGGTTCGCCCGAGCAGTTGGCCGAGGTGGTCAGCCGCATCGTGGCCCGGCCGCTCGATCGGGCCCGTCCGTTGTGGGAGCTGTACGTCATCGAAGGTGTCGACGAGGGCCGGCTCATCGCCCAGCTCACCAAGGTGCACCATGCCGCCATCGACGGTGCTGCCGGGGCCGAGATGCTGGCCGCCATCCTCGATCTCGACCCCGGCTATCGGCCGTCGGGCATCGTCGGCTCGTGGCCGACCGAGCAGGCCCCCAGCGACGAAGAACTCCTGCGCATCACGGCCCGCGAGTACCTGCGCCGGCCCGAGAAGTTCGTCCGGCTCAGCGTTCGCTCGGCACGCGAACTGGCGGCGGCCACCCGCTCGGGCGGAATGCGTGCCCTGGCCGACCTCATCGCCCAGCCGATGCCCGGACCACTCGGGGCGATGATGCGCGAACGCCTGCGCGCCCAGCAGGGCGACGACACCGATCGGGCCCCGGCGTTGCCGCCCACCCAGGCTCCGCGCACGCCGTGGAACCGGCCCATCACGCCGCACCGCCGCTTCGCCTACTGCACCATCCCGCTCGACGAGGCCAAGCAGGTACGACGCCGCTTCGGCTGCACGTTCAACGATGTGGTGATGGCGCTGTGCAGCGGCACCCTGCGCCGCTACCTGCTGCTGCACGATGTGCTGCCCGACGAGAGCCTGGTCGCCATGGTGCCCGTCAGCGTGCGCAACGGCACCGAGGACGACCCGTATCAGAACCGGGTATCGGCCCTCTTCGCCGACCTGGCCACCAACGAGGCCGACCCGGCGCGGCGCCTGGCCCGGGTGCAGCAGAGCATGACGGCGGCCAAGGAGAACTTCGCCGCCATCCCTGCCGAGACGTTGCAGGACTTCACCCAGTTCGCGCCGCCAGCCGTGGCCGCACGCGCGATGCGCATGTACAGCCGACTGCGGATCGCCGACCGGATGAACCCGCCGTTCAACCTGGTCATCTCCAACGTGCCGGGCCCCGCCGCACCGCTGTACTCGGCGGGCGCCCAGTTGCAGCACTTCTACCCCGTCAGCGCGTTGGCCGACGGGCAGGGCTTGAACATGACCGTGCAGAGCTACAACGGCAACCTCGACTTCGGCTTCATCGCCTGTCGTGAACTCGTACCCGACCTGTGGGTGATGGTCGATCTGCTGCGCGAGAGCATGGACGAACTCCTGGCGCTCTAGACACCCTCGGCGAGACGGGCCAGGGTGAGCGCGGCAACCCGTTCGGCGACCATCACCGTGGGCAGATGTGTGTTGGCGCGGGGCAGCACCGGCAGCACCGACGCGTCGCACACCATCAGGGCGTCGTAGCCGCGCACGCGGCAGAAGGTGTCGACCACCGAACCCATCGCACAGGTGCCCGCGGCGTGCACGTAGTCGCCCACCGTGGCGCGCACCCCTGCTTCACTGCGGTCGAACGGCAGAGCATCGCCCATGGCACGGAACGCGGGGTGGTCGAGCAGGTGCTCCACAGCGTCGATGGCGCGCTGCACAGTGTCCGCATCGCGTTCATCGGCCAACAGGTCGAACTCGACCACCGGGTCGGTGGATGCATCGTCGTCGGCCAACCTCACACGGCCGCGCCCGTGCACCCGCATCGCCGCCGCCATCACCAGGGCGAGGCCCGGCATCGCGGTGTCGACGTACTCCATCGGCAGTACCTGCAGGTCGTCGGCGCCCTCGGCGCCGGGCAGGCGGGCGAGGGTGGCGATGGGGAGGGCTGTCACATCGGCGGGTTGATGGCGGGCGATGGCGATGGGGAACGACGGATGGTCCTGCAGTCCCTCGCCCACCCCCTCGGTGTCGACCCCCGAGCGCAGCAGGAGGGCCGGTGAATGGATGGCTCCGGTGCTCACCACCACGAGGTCGGCTGCGAGGTCGTCGCCTGCCGCAGTACGCACCCCGACGGCGCGGCGCCCCTCGAACAGCACCCGGTCGACCAGTGTGTCGCCGCTGATGTGCAGGTTCGACCGAGCGCGGGCGGGCTCGAGGTAGGCATCGTTCACGCTCACCCGGCGGCCGCCGGCATCACGCGTGAGTGGCACACCGGCGGCACTGTCGCCCCACATGGCCGCCACGGCACGGTTCAACGCACCCCACTCGCGTTGTGGCGCAGGCGTGAGGGTGAGCGCGGTGCGTGCGAACCAGGGGGCCACATCGGCCCACCCCCAGCCGGCGCACCCGTAGCGCTGCTCCCACTCGTCGTAGTCGGCAGGTGTACCGGGCAGTGCCACCATCGCGTTCACGGCCGACGAGCCGCCGATGCCGCGTCCGCGGGTGTACAGGCGTGGTTCCTGACCAGGCACCCGGGTGGCCACGAGGTGCGGCCAGAAGCGGCCCGGTTCGTCCTTTGCCGCGATGAACGACGGACCGGCGATCGAGGCCGGTGTATCGGCCGAGCGATGATCGGGACCCGCCTCCAGCAGCGTGACCGACACATCGGGTCGCTCACTGAACCGCGCCGCCAGCACGGCGCCCGCCGAGCCCGCACCGACGACGACCACCCTCATTGCTGCTGTTGTTGCTGCTGTTGCTGCTCCTGCCAGCGGCGGGCGACATCGGCGAACATCTGCGGCGTCGGCAGCATGGTGAGCGATGCCCCGCCGTCGACGCACAGCGTCTGGCCGGTGATGTACGCGCCGTCGGGACCGCACAGGAACAGTGCCGCCGCAGCGATGTCGGCAACCGTGCCCATCCGTCCGAGCGGGGTGACCTCGCGCATCGCCTGGATAGCCGGCTCGGCGCGGAAGATGCGCGCCGTCATCGGCGTCTCGATGAGCGAGGCGGCGATGACGTTGAAGCGCACCTGGGCAGGTCCGTACTCGACGGCGGCGATCTTCGACGCGTACTCGACGCCTGCCTTGGCCGACGCGTACGCGGTGAGCCCGCGGGCAGGGTTCTGCGCCGTGAGCGACGACAGCGACAAGAACGCCCCTCCCTCACCGTGCACGGCCATGGCGTTGCCGAAGTGCCGCATGCAGTAGAGGGCGCCCGACAGTTGCACCGCGTGCATGGCATCGAGCTTGTCGGGGGTGAGGTCGGCGAGTGAGGTCGACTGCTCGAACCCAGCGCAGTTCACGGCGATGTGGACCGGGCCATGGGCAGCCTCGGCCGCCGCTACCAAGGCCTGCACCTGGCTGTCGTCGGTGATGTCGCACAGCGCCGCCGTGGCTCCCATCGACGCGGCGACCTCGTCGAGCAGATCGGCCCGTCGAGCCGCGATCGTGACACGCGCTCCCTCCGCGACGAACCGCCGCGCGATCGCTTCACCGAACCCGCTGTGGCCACCCACGACCACGGCTGACTTCCCCTCGAGCAGTCCCATGCGGTGAGTGTACGAACCGGCCCTGGGGCGACTTGCACCCGGGCAGCCGAGTGGCCACGCTGTCGGATGTGAAACGGTCGATCGGCGCGGCGGCACTACTGCTCGGCATCGGCCTCGCGGCCTGTAGTTCCGACAACCCTCGTGTGCAGTCGTCGGCGACCATCGTGCGCTCCACCACCACGACCACCACCATCATCCCGCCCTCGACCAGTTCCACCAGCACCACGTCGACCAGCACGACCAGCACCACCACCACGACCACGATCCCGCTCGTCACCGCTGGGGCCGTGGTGAAGGTGGCCAACGCCAGCGGCGTGCCGCGTGCTGCGGCAGCCCTCAGCACGCTGCTGTCGGGTCTGGGCTTCACGCTCGCCGAACCGGTGAACGCCGCTGGGTGGGAGGAGCAGCTCGACGTCACCAAGGTGTACGCCCGCGACGAGTCGCGCGCCGTGGCCGAGTCGGTGGCGCGCATGCTGGGTGGCGTGGCGATCGAACGCATGCCCACCCCGGCGCCGATCGACGGCGCCACCGTCGGCCTCGGCGAGGCAACGGTGCTGGTGATGCTGGGCGCCGATCTGGCCGGCCAACCGCTGCCGCCGCCCGCACCGGCACCGGCGCCGGCGCCGACTCCCTAGGGCACGCCGGGGCCGCCCGGCCGGTCAGTCGACGGGCGTTGCCTTCGGCAGCCCCGCCAGGTGGGCGCTGTCGGCGTAGCGGTGCAGGGCCCAGGTGTTCTGGGCGCGGCGCTCGAGTTCGGTGATCGACGTGTTCAGCGTGTTGATGTGGAACCCACCCGTCGGCGCCGACTTCAGGGCCTGGCGCAGAACGGAGTCGATCACTCCACCGTGGCACGCCACGACGATGGTGCCACCCGGGTACTCTTCGACCGTACGGCGCACCGCTGCGCCGACACGGAACTGGAAAGCCGCCAGCGTCTCGCCGCCCGGGAAGGTGACACCGAATGGGTCGTCTTCCCAGCTGTCGGTGCCGAACGTCTCGACGAACACCGGGTACGGCATGCCGTCGCACTCGGGGCCCGGGTCGTGCTCGCCGAATCCCTCGTCGGTGTGCACCGGCATGTTGCCGAAGGCGCCGGCGACGATGTCGGCCGTCTGGCGGGCACGCGGATAGTGGCTGGCGATGAGCACATCGGGGGTGAACTCGGGCGCAGCGAGCCAGCGGTCGCGCAGGCGCTCGGCCTGCTGGATACCGAGGGGCGACAGGCCGCTGCAGGTGCGCGGACCACCGATGGTGCGCGAGACGGTGGCGTTCGATTCGCCATGACGGACGTAGATGATGCGGGTCACAGGCGGCGCATCCTACTTTTCGTTCCGCCGCACCGACTGGTCGGCCTGCGAGACTGCGCCCATGCGCCGCTCGATCGACGACTACCCCCTCACCGCCGCCGACCTGCCCCCGGGCGACGACGACATCACCGCCGTGTCGTGGGCAGTGGCCATCAGCGACGACTACGACGACGCCGAACCGCGGGTCGTGCTCACCGTCGAGGAGGCGGGCGCTCCCGGCACGGGCCTGGTGGCCCACCTCACGCCCGAACACGTCCGCCGATTGCGCCGCGCCCTGCACGACGCTCTGCGCGAGATCGGCGCCGATCCGGGCCTGTAGCGCTTTCGCGACGCTCTCCGCTAAAGTTGACCATCTAGATCGTATTTCGGCTAGATCATCTTTCGGATCCGACAGGAAGGCCACCGCGATGGGCATCGCCCCGATCGTCCCGCCAGCACGCGACCTCGCCGACGAGCAGCGACGCGACATCGAACGGTTCGAGGTGGCCATCGCGCAGTACCTCGCCGGCGAGATCTCCGAAGACGTGTTCCGCGTGATGCGCCTCAACAACGGCATCTACGGCCAGCGCCAGGGCGGCACCAACCAGATGGTGCGCATCAAGTTGCCGGCCGGCACCATCACGCCCGAACAACTCGACCTGATGGGCCGGCTCTCCGACGAGTACTCGCGCGGCTGGGGCCACATCACCACCCGCCAGAACGTGCAGGTGCACTTCGTCGAACTCACCCGCATCCCGGCGCTGCTGCGCGAACTGGCCGAGGTGGGCCTCACCAGCCGCGAGGCGTGCGGCGACACGGTGCGCAACGTGATGGCCTGCCACCTCGCCGGTGCCTGCCCGCACGAGCACCTCGACGTCACCGCCTGGGCCGAGGCCACCTACGAGCACTTCGTGCGCAACCCGCTGGGCCAGCGCCTGCCGCGCAAGTTCAAGGTGAACTTCTCGGGCTGCTCCACCGACTGCGGCCAGGCCATGTTCAACGACGTCGGCGTCATCGCCGCCACGCGCACGCTCGACGACGGCACCGTCGAGCAGGGCTTCCGGGTGTACATCGCCGGCGGCCTCGGTGCCACCCCGCACCCCGCACTGGCCCTCGAAGAGTTCACCACCCGCGAAGACCTGCTGCCCACCATCGAGGCCACGCTGCGCGTGTTCGACCAGACCGGCAACCGCGACAACAAGTTGCGCGCCCGACTGAAGTGGGTGGTCGACCAGCTCGGTATCGACGAGGTGCGCCGCCGGGTGCTGAAGATGCGCCACACGCTGCCCGCTTCGTCGTCGTGGCCCGGCGGTATTCCCGCACTCGTGGTCAAGCACGGCGACTCGCCCGCGGGCCGCAGCGCGACCGTCGAGGCCACCGCCGTCGGCCAGGGCGTGGCCGTGGCCCTCACCCCGCGCGACCCCTACCAGCGCTGGGAGGCCACCAGCGTGGTACGCGGCGCCGCCAACGGTTCGGTGTCGGCCATCGCCTACGCCGCCCTCGGCGACATCACCGCCGCCCAGTTCCGTTCGCTCGCCGCGATCCAACGCGAACTCGGTTCCGACGTGCGCCTCACCAACCGCCAGAACGTCTGCTTCCGGGGGCTCACCGAGGCGCAGTTGCCCGTCCTGTACGCCCGTCTCGAGGCCATCGGTATGGCCCGCCCCGGGGCCGAACTGGCCCGCGACGTGGTGGCCTGCCCCGGCGCCGACACCTGCAACATCGCCGTCACCCAGAGCCGCGGTCTGGCCAAGGCCATCGGCGAAGCGCTCGAGGAGGAAGGCCTCGCCGAGGTGGGCGGCGTGCGCATCAACATCTCGGGCTGCACGAACAGCTGCGGCCAGCACCACGCCAGCGACATCGGCTTCTTCGGCGCCGAGCGTCGGGCCAACGGCCGCTCGGCCCCCGGCTACCAGATGTTGCTCGGCGGCTACGTCGGGGAAGAGCAGATCCACTTCGGCGAGAAGGCCACCCGCCTGCCCGCCAAGGCAGCCCCGCAGGCCGTTGTGCGCGTCGTGCGCCAGTTTGCCGCCGAGCGCAACGCCGGAGAGAACTTCCGCGGCTGGATGGACCGTGTCGGTGGCGCCTCTGCCATCGGCCAGGCGCTGAAAGACCTCGACGTGTTCCCCACGTTCGACGAGGCGCCCGAGTTCTACAGCGACTACGACGAGACCGGCCCGTTCGTGGCGGCCGTCGGCGACTCCGAGTGCGCAGTCTGAGCCAGCGCACCGCCAGCGCGATCGCAGCGATCGACGCCGCCAACGCCGGCGACCCCTCGGTCGTCACCGTGCGCGGGGCCGATCATCCCCTCGCCCAGATCCACGGTGTGCTGGCCCACGAGTGGGTGCTGCACCTGCACCCCGACGCCGACGACACCTGGCTGCTGGCGGCCCGGGCGCACCACCTCCGTCGCTGGGAACTGCCTCGCAGCGGCTACGACCCCGGCAAGGCCGGTTACCTGCGCTGGAAGCGCGACCAGCGCCAGCGCCACGCCCGCGACGTCGCCATTCTGCTGGCCCCCCTCGGCTTCGACGACGCGGCGATCGAACGGGTGCAGGCGCTCGTCCGGCGCGACAACCTGGCCGTCGACGCAGGCTCCCAGGCCATCGAAGACGCTGCCTGCCTTGCGTTCGTCGAGACCCAGTTGGCCGACGTGGCCACCAAACTCGACCGCGAGCACCTCATCGATGTGCTCCGCAAGACCGCTCGCAAGATGACGCCGGCGGGAGCAGCCTCCATCGCCCTCATCCCGCTCGCCGAGGCCGAACAGCAGTTGCTCGCCGACGCCCTCGGCGGCTGACGCCATCACCCTCTACGGCTGACGCCGGTCAGGCGAGCTTCTCGACGAAGCCCTCGAGTTGGCGCAGGTTGCGGCACTCGTACACCCCGTCGGTGTGCGTGCCGTACTCGCCGACGATCGAGTCGCCTGTGTTCCAGTAGCTCTTCGGCTCGGGGTTCAGCCAGTACACGTGGCGGGCCTTGGCGCGGATCTCTTTCACGACCCAGCTCTGGCTGGCGTGGTAGTTGTTGCGCGCGTCGCCCAGCAGCAGCACGGTGGTCTTGGGCCCGATGCCCTTGCCGTACTTCTCCCAGAACACCTCGAACGCGTGGCCGTAGTCGCTGTGGCCGTCGACCCACACCACATCGGCCTCGGTGTTCACCCGGTGGATGGCGTCCTGGATGTCTTCGGTGTTGCGGAAGAAGTCGGTCACCTCGTCGATGCCGTCGATGAACACGAACGAGCGCACCTTCGAGAACTGGTTCTGGATGGCGTACACCAGCATCAGCGTGAAGCGGGCGAATGCCGCCACCGACCCACTGATGTCGGCCACCACCATCAGCTCGGGCTTGGCCGGCCGGGGGTACTTGAACTTCGGCTCGGCCGGCACACCGCCGTAGCTGAGCGAGTGGCGCACCGTGTTGCGGAAGTCGAGCGGACCCTTGCGACCGTGGCGGCGCTTGCGCGCCAGGCGGGCGGCGAGCTTGCGGGTGAGCGGCCCCAGCGCCTTGCGCAGGTTCTGCATCTCGTCGCGCGAGGCGTGCATGAACTCGACGTCCTCGGGCAGCGGCTTGCGCAGCGTCTTGGCCATCGCCTCGGCACCGCGGTCGGCGACGAGGCGGCGACGGATCTCGGCCTCGATCTCTTTCTTGAACTGCTCGATGCGGTCGTTGTACTCGTCGCGCTCGAGGCGCTCCTCGAGTTGCGTCAGTTCGCCGCCGACCTCCTCGCGGCTGGCGTCCATCAACTTGTCGATCATGCCGTCGAGGTCGAGGTTGCGCAGCGTGCGGTACAGGTAATAGGTGCCGCCGACGGGCCGACCCGGCTCCATCCCGGCGAAGCGCTGAACGGCCTGCTTGGCGAGGGCACGCATCATCGCCTGGTCGCCGTTCATCAGCGCCTGCATCAGCATCTGCGCCATCTCTTCGGGGGTGAGCGAGTCCATCGACCCACCGGCGCCGCCGCGCCCATCGCCCTGGCGCATCTGCTCTTGCATCTCGCGCCACATCTCGTCGATCGCGTCGTCGTCGCCCGGCTTGATCTTGTACTCGGGGCCGCGCAGGCTGAAGTACACCTCGAAGACGGTCTCGAACGAGCGCCAGTGCGCGTTGTTCTTCACCATCGTGGCCCCGAGGGCGTACTTGAACGCCTCGCGGTCCTCGATGGGGATGTGCTGCACAGCCTCCATCGCGTCGAGGTTCTCGGTGAGCGACACCGGGATCCCCGCATTGCGGAGTTCGGCAACGAAGCCGGCGAGCAGCTCGAGCATTACTTGTCGACCGAGAGCTCTTTCGCCGCCTTGGCGATGTCGGTCTGGTACTTCAGCAGGATGTGGAGGGTCTCCTTGGCCTGCTGGGCGTCGATGCTCTCCACACCGAGCAGCACCAGGGTGCGGGCCCAGTCGATGGTCTCGCTCACCGACGGCGCCTTCTTCAGGTCGAGCTGACGGATGCTGCGCACGATGCGCGCAATCTGGTCGGCGAGGTTGGTCGACACACCCGGCACCTTGGTGAGCACGATCTCTTTCTCGCGCTCCATGTCGGGGTAGTCGACGTGCAGGAACAGGCAGCGGCGCTTCAACGCCTCACTGAGCTCGCGGGTGTTGTTCGAGGTGAGGAACACCAGCGGGATCTGCTTGGCGGTGATGGTGCCCAGCTCGGGAATGCTCACCTGGTACTCGGACAGGATCTCGAGCAGCAGCGCCTCGGTCTCCACTTCCACGCGGTCGACTTCATCGATCAGCAGCACCACCGGCTCGGTGGAGCTGATGGCCTCGAGCAGCGGACGGGTGAGGAGGAACTCGTCGCTGAAGATGTCGTCGTGGACTTCGCTCCACGAGTCGCTGTTCTTGTCGGCCTGGATGCGCAGCAGCTGCTTCTTGTAGTTCCACTCGTACAGCGCCTTCGACTCGTCGAGGCCCTCGTAGCACTGCAGGCGGATCAGCCGCGCGCCCAGCATCTCGGCCGTGCTCTTGGCGAGCTGGGTCTTGCCGGTACCGGCAGGACCCTCCACCAGGATCGGCTTACCCAATCGGTCGGCCAGGAACACGACACCAGAGATACCGTCGTCGGCCAGATAGTTCACACCCTTCAGGCCATCGCGCACCTGCTGGACGTTCTCGAAACGCTCACCCATGTCTGGCACCCTATCCGCCCCCTTGACCGCGGGGTCAATCGAGCGCAGCCCCTCCCGCTCCCCCATCCGTGAGCGAACACCGGCTGACGGGGCGGCCGAACGCACGGACCCCAGGGCTCCGTGAGCCTCGGCCCGGTGCAGTGCGGCCGAGACGCACGAAGGTGCAGAACCAGCGCAACGCGACGATCAGCGAGGACGGGCCGACAACTGCGCGGCGATCGACATCAACTCGTCGACCACCTGCGCCAGACGACCGTCGATATCGTCGTCGGTGACCCGGTTCACCTGCCAGCCGATCATTGCCGCCTGCCGGTCGTTCTCCTTGTCGCGCTGCGAGTCGAACCGGCCGCCGTGCCAGGTGACATGGTCGATCGGAATCGCCCATTTCCAGGCTCGAACGGCAATGTCGGCATGAATCGCCCAGCCCCCTGGCAGGTCGATCCGCACCTGACGCTCCATCCCCTTCAACCCGGCGCGCCGCAGCGCGTCGAACAGCACCACCTCGAGGTGCGAGTCGGCTGGCTTCATCCAGATCGGTCGTCGACCGAGCACCCTGACGAAGCGGGCCGAACCGGGACGCGCCGGGTGGTAGAGACGTTGCGCCGTGTCGTGCAGCGTCTGCGCCGTGCACCACTTGTGGTCGATGATCTGCTCGATGACCGACTCGAGATCGATGTCGTCGAGTGGGTGAGCGAGGTCGAAGGCCAACCTCGGCGGGCTCACCACGCGGATGCCGTCCGCGCGCACGACCACATCGATCGGATCGAGCAGGTTGCAGCGCCGGACGACGACGTCGGGATGCGACAGCGTGTTGGCGAAGTGCGGTACCCGCACCTCGATGAGCGGTGACGAGCCCATCCGGCGAACACCCCACAGCCGACCGCCGGCGCGGCCGGTGATGACCGCTCGGTCATCAGCCAGACAGATGCCGAGGCAACGCCCTTCGAGCGAATCGGGGGTGGAACGTGCCCGATACACCCCGCGGAGGAAGGGAACCAACAGGCCGTCGGCGACGAGGGCCTCGCGCTGGTGATCAGTCAGGCCGAGGGTGCGGAGCCACTCTGTCGTGGTGTAGCCGTAGTGGTCGTGCAGGTGGTCGGCAAGTGCACTGGTGAATGCAGGCATGGCATGCCTCCATCGGTCGGTCGCCGCAACAGGGCGAATCGCAGACAGTCGGGGGAAGCGCTCGTACGGTACCGCCAGCGCCACCCACCCCCACACATCTCGATCCATCCGTGAGCAACGACCGGCTCACGGCCGGCGTTCGCTCACCGACCCCATTGCTTCGTGAGCGGCGACCTCCCCCAGGGGCATGTTCTCTAGCAGGACATCCCTCTCGCATGTCGCGGGGCATCCCTCACGGTGTGGTGGTGGTCGTGGACGGTCTGGTTCATGGCTGGGAGGAAAGTTCCGATGAGTGTGCGACGAGCGATCGTGGAGGCGGATGTCTCGATGATGAACGTGGCCGAGTTCTGTAGGACGCACAGGGTGTCGACCTGGTTCTTTTGGGATCTCCGTCGCCGCTATGCGCGTGAAGGCGACCTGGTGTTGACACCGAAGTCGACAGCGCCACATCGAGTCCCGTCACGAACCTCGCCAGCGGTGGAAGACGCGATCGTCGCGAAACGCAAAGAGCTTCTCGAGGCAGGGCTGGATGCTGGACCGGCAACGATCCGGTTCCATCTCGACACCCTGGACGGATTGCCGTCGGAATCGACGATCTGGCGGATCCTGGTCGCGCGCGGGCAGGTCGTCGCGCAACCATCGAAGGCACCCAAGAGCCGACGGTCGTTCACCGCCACCCGAGCGAACGAGGTGTGGGCACTCGACGACACCGACTGGGCGCTCGCTGACGGGACCGGGGTGAAGATCTTGAACATCATCGATGACCACTCCCGGCTCGATATCGCCTCACAAGCAATGCCGGCCTGCCACGGCCCGAACGTGCTGGCCACAATGGCCACAGCTGCTCAACAACATGGCTGGCCGGAACGGTTCTGGTCCGACAACGCCCGCGTGTTCACCCACACCCTCGCGAACGCGGTTCAACCGCTCGGCGTGATCGCGAGCCACACCCGCCCCTTCAGCCCGAACAGCAACGGCAAAGTCGAACGTTTCCACCAAACCGTCAAACGCTGGCTCAACGCCCACCCACGCGCCGACACCCTCGACGACCTCCAACACCAACTCGACACCTTCCGGCACATCTACAACACCCGTCGCCCGCACCGAGCACTCGACCGCCGATTCCCCGCCGACGTCTGGAACACCGCCGCCAAAACCGGACCCACCGACCGGCCCATCAACACCCCCACCATCGTGACCGACACCATCGTGTCCGGCAGCCGCGTCTACAGCGGTCCCTACGCGATCACCATCGGCGCCCAACACGACAACCAACGAGCCCTCACGATCATCACCGGCAACCGCTGCCACATCTTCGTCAACGGCAGACTCGCACGCACCCTCACCCTCGACCCCACACGCCGAAGCCAACCCCTCCGCACCACCTAACATCAACCGAGAGGGATGTCTCGCGACAACCGTGAGGGATGCCCCGCGACACAACACCTCCCCCAGGGGCACCCGGGCTCACGAAGCCTGGGGCGAGTGGGCGACAGGCGGGCGACAGGCGGGCGGCACGGGGTCGACACGGGGGCGGCACCGGGGGCCAGGGAGCGGCGCGTAGTGTTGGGGCGTGCGGAACTCGGTGGCCATGTGAGCAGCCTGCTGCGCAGCAACGTCGTCGTCGCCTCGGGCACGCTGCTGTCGCGACTCACCGGCTTGGCCCGGGTGGCCGTGTTCGCGATGGTGATCGGGCAGACCGCACTGGCCGACGCCTACAACGGCGCCAACAGCTCGCCGAACGCGATCTACGAACTGCTGCTCGGCGGTGTGCTGTCGGCGTCGCTGGTGCCCATGTTCACCAAACAGGCCACCGACCGCGACGACCGGGCCACCACGGCCATCATCAGCACCGCGGTGGTCGCGCTCACCGGCCTCACCACCCTGGCCGTCATCGCCGCGCCGTGGGTGTTCCGGCTGTTCTCCATCCGGGTGCACGACGGCGTCGACCCGACCGAGTTCCGCGACGCGGGCACCACGCTCGCCCGCATCTTCTTGTTCCAGATCTTCTTCTACGGCATCACTGCGCTGGCCGCTGCCCTGTTGCAGGCCCGCCGACGGTTCTTCGCCGCCGCCTGGGCGCCGGTGCTGTCGAATGTGATCATCATCATCTCGCTGCTGCTGGTGTGGAACGAGTTCGACGGGCGCGAGCCACAACTGGTGGAGGTGCTCAGCAACGACCGGCTGGCCTGGACCCTCGGCCTCGGCGCCACCCTGGGCATCGCGGTGACCGCCCTGGCGCTGGTGCCAGCGCTGCGCGCTGCCGAGGTGCCGCTGGGCTTCAACCCCGAGTTCCGCCACCCCGCCGTGAAGCGCCTGCTGCGGATGAGCATCTGGACCTTCGGCTACGTGGTGGCCAACCAGCTGGCCATCATCGTGGTGCAGAACCTCGCCGAACCAGGCAGCGGCGGACCCGACGCCTACTCGAAGGCGTACATCTTCTTCGTCCTCCCCCACGGCCTGCTGGCGATGTCGATCGTCACCACGTTCACTCCCGAACTCGCCTCCAGTGTGAAGGCCCGCGATCGTGCCGCCTTCACCGACCGGATGTCGCTCGGCCTGCGCCTCATCGCGCTGCTCACCATCCCCGCCGCCGCAGGCATGTTCGTACTGCGCCGACCGCTCATCGGGGTCGCCCTGCAGCACGGCAACTTCACTGCCGCCGCGGCGCTGAACACCAGCCGCGCACTCGGCGGGTTCGCCATCGGCCTCATCGGCTTCTCGCTGTACCTGTTCGCGCTGCGGGGCTTCTACGCCCACGAAGACACGCGCACCCCGTTCGTCATCAACCTGGTCGAGAACCTCATCAACATCGTGCTGGCGTGGGTGCTGTACGACCGCTTCGGAGTACTCGGCCTCGGCCTGGCGTTCGCCATCGCCTACCTCGTCACCGCGGTGTGGTCGCTCCAGGTGCTCAGTTACAAGATGCGCGGCTTCCAGGTGGCCGGCACCCTGCGCCGCATCGCACCGATGCTGCTGGCCGGCGTGGTGATGGCCGAGGTGATGTGGGTGGCTGCTCGCCTGGTGGGCGGCAACGTGGGCCTGGCCGCCCTCGTCCGGGTGGTCGTGGCCGGCATCGTCGGCATCGCCACCTACCTCGGCGTGCTGATGCTGCTGCGGGTACCCGAACTCGACCAGGTGCGCAGTCGGTTCGCCGCCAAGTTCGGCCGCTCGTAAGCCGGCCGGCCGGGCCGGGTCAGACCAGCACGACGAGATCGTCGCGGTGCACTACCTCGTGGGCGATGCCCGGGTCGATCTCGGAGGTGCGCCGGCCCTTGACCGACCGCAGCGTGGCCGAGTCGGACAGGGCCATCCCGCGGGCGACCACTGCTCCGTCGACGCCGACGACCTCGACGATGGCCTCCTCACCGAAGTCGCCGCGCACGTCGACCACCCCGGCAGGCAGCAGCGACGACCCGCGCTCGACCAGTGCCCGGCGGGCACCGTCGTCGATGACGACCGCGCCCTCAGCCTGACTGGCGAAGCCGATCCACAGCTTGCGGGCCGATAGCCGGTGGTCGTGAGGCATGAACGTGGTGCCCACGTCGAGGTCGGCGACCGCGTCGACGAGCACGTCGGCCCGGGCCGCCCGGGCGATGACCGCACGCACACCGCTCCACGACGCCATGCGCGCCGCCGACAGCTTCGAGGCCATACCACCACTGCCCCGGTTCGAGCCGGTGGAGCCGGCGCTGACCGACAGCAGTGGGTCGTCGGCGGCCACGCGCGCCACCAGCGTGGCCGTGGGGTCGGTGCGCGGGTCGGCGGTGTACAGGCCGTCGATGTCGGTGAGCAGCACCAGCAGGTCGGCGCCCAGGCTGTGCGCCACGAGCGCGGCGATGCGGTCGTTGTCGCCGTAGCGGATCTCGTCGCTGGCGATGGCATCGTTCTCGTTGACGATGGGGATGCAGCCCAGTTCGAGCAGGCGCACCATCGTGTTGCGGGCGTGCAGGTACTGGTTGCGGTCGATGAAGTCGTGCGGCACCAGCAGCACCTGCGCAGCCACCACCCCGCGGGCCCCGAGGCAGCGGTTGTACACCTCCATCAGGCGGCTCTGGCCGGCGGCCGAGAGCGCCTGGAGCGTGAGCGTGTCGGTGGGCCGGGCGCCGAGGCCCAGCGCAGCCACACCGGCCGAGATGGCGCCGCTGCTGACCAGCACCACATCGTGCCCGGCCGCCCGCAGCGCTGCCAACTGCGCGCACAACGTGTCGATGACGGCCTCGTCGATCACACCCAGCGGGTCGGTGAGCGACGAGGTACCGATCTTGGCGACGATTCTCACGGCTGATACTCGAAGCTGAACGAGGCGATCCACACGATGTCGCCCTCCGCAGCTCCGACCTTGGCGAGCATCTTGGGCACACCGAGCCGTTCGAGTTGGTGGTCGATGTACGACAGCGCTTCGGGGGTGGTGACGTCGTTGAGCGCCACCACTCGTTCCACCTGGCGACCGACGAGACGGAACTCGTGGTCGCCCAGACGTTCGACGCGAGCACCGTCGACATCGGGACGGATGATGACGATGCCGGGCTCGTCGGGCTGAGCAGCACGCGCCTCGGCCACCAGCGTGGCGAGACGGCCCACCAGCGCGCGCACACCCTGATGGGTGATGGCCGAGATCGACTCGCCATCCCACGGGAACACGGCCATGTCGGCCTTGGTACCCACGGTGAGCCGGGGCCGCTCGAGCAGCTCGGGCTGGTAACTGCCCAACTCGTCGAGGAGGATGCGCTCCTGCTCGTCGGGCGGGGTGTCGTGGTCGGGGGCGAGGTCGACCATCATGCACAGCACCCGGGCCCGCTCGATGTGACGCAGGAACTGATGGCCGAGACCGCGCCCTTCGCTGGCGCCCTCGATGAGACCGGGGATGTCGGCGACAACGAAGTTGGTGTCGTCGTCGATGCTGACGACACCGAGGTTCGGCTCGAGCGTGGTGAACGGGTAGTTGGCGATCTTCGGCCGTGCCGCCGAGATGACGCTGATGAGCGTGCTCTTGCCCACATTGGGAAAGCCGACGAGTGCCACGTCGGCCATGAGCTTCAGTTCGAGCCGCAGCCAGCGATCTTCGCCGTGCTCGCCCTGCTCGGCGAAGCTGGGCGCACGACGCCGGTTCGATGCGAACTTGGCGTTGCCACGGCCTCCACGGCCGCCCTGGGCGGCACGCCACCGGTCGCCGTGGTGGGCGAGGTCGGCCATCAACTCGCCGGTGTACATGTCGTAGGCGATCGTGCCCTCGGGCACGTGCACCTCGAGCGAGTCGCCGCGACGGCCGTGCATGTCTTTGCCCTTGCCGTGCACGCCGTTCACAGCGCGGCGGTGCGGGTGGTCCTTGAAGGCCAGCAGAGACGAGACGTTGCGATCGGCCACCAGCCACACGTCGCCGCCATCGCCGCCATCGCCGCCGTTGGGCCCGCCGAACGCAACCGGACCCTCGCGTCGGAACGACACGCAGCCCGCGCCGCCGTCGCCACCGCGCACATTCAGTTGGACTTCGTCGACGAAACCGCTCATAGGGACCTCACGAGGCTACCGGTGGCACGCCACACCCATTCGTTACCCTGTGGGCGTGACCACCGGGCCCGATCCACAGCATCTCGCCGAGGTCGCCGAACGCGCCGAACGCTGGGCCTCCACCATGGCCGGCCACCAGGCCGACGCCGGGGTGCGCCTGGCTCACGCCGACTCGTGGGCCGGTAGTGGTTCACCCGATCTGCTCGACCGGCGCACACGCGAGGCCACCGAGCACCAAACCTTGGCCACGCTGGCCACCCGCTCGGCCGAGGCCGGCAACCGGGCGGTGGAGGAAGAGCCCGATCCGTGGCGCACCTGTTTCGAACGCGACCGCGATCGCATCCTCCACGCCGCTGCCTTCCGCCGCTTGGCAGGCAAGACGCAGGTGTTCGTGTTCCCCGACGACCATCAGCGCACCCGGCTCACCCATGCGCTCGAGGTGGCCCAGGTGGCGGTGTCGGTGGCCCGGGTGCTGGGGCTGAACACGGCGCTCACCGAGGCCATCGCCCTGGGGCACGACTGCGGGCACGGCCCCGGCGGCCACGCCAGCGAAGATGCCCTCAGCATCTACGTCGACGGCGGGTTCGACCATGCCCAGTGGGGCGCCGATGTCACGCTTGCGCCACTGAACCTGTGCGTCGAGACGCTCGACGGCATCCGCAACCACTCGTGGAGCCGACCGGCACCGGCCACCCCCGAGGGTGAGGTGGTCAGTTGGGCCGACCGCATTGCCTACGTGTGCCACGACTTCGAAGACGCCGTGGCGTCGGGCGTGGTCACCGCCGACATGCTGCCCGCTGTGGTGCGCGACCGCTGCGGCACCCGTCGCGCCCAGCAGATCGGTGCCTTCATCACCGGCATGATCGATGCCGCAGCACAGTCGGGCCGCATCGGCATGACGGCCCGAGTTGCCGAGGCACTGGCCGCGTTCCGCACGTTCAACTACGAGCACGTCTACCTGCGCCCCGCGTCGCAGCATCAGGCCGCCGCCGTGGTGGCACTGCTGCGCGCCCTGGTCGAGCACTACGCCGACCGGCCCAACCTCATCCCCGGCGTCCACTCGGTCGATGCCGGCAGTCCGGCAGCGTTACACGCGGCCGTCGCCTACGTGGGCGGGATGACCGACCGGTTCGCCTGCCGCCAGGGCACCGCCCTGCTCGGCTGGGGCCCCGACCGCCTGCCCCGTGGGGTCGACCTCTACGGCTGAGGCCGCACCAGTCAGCTGGTGACGCGCTCGGCCACCACCGGACCCGCCACCGCGGCCCGACCTCCCACTCGGTAGGCAGCCTGCACCATCGCCACGGCCTGTGCAGCGGCCGCCTCACTGCGGGCGTGCACCCGGGCGAGCGGCTCGCCCGCCGCCACCGGCGTGCCCACGGCAACCAGGTTGGTGAGGCCGACGGCGTGATCGACGGGGTCGGTGGGTCGCGTGCGTCCACCGCCCAGCACCACCACGGCCAGACCCACCTGGCGGGTGTCGATGCGCCCTACGGTGCCGGCTCGCGGCGCCGGCACCGGCACCTCGAGCGGAGCCCGTTCGAGATGTTTCCAGGGCCGGGTGAGCAGATCGCCGGGACCACCCAGCGCCTTCACCATGCGGCCGAACCGCTCGGCCGCCGACCCGTCGGCGAGCGCCTGCTCGAGGCGCTTGCGGGCCGCCGCCGGCGTGCGGGCCAGTCGGCCGAGCACCAGCATCTCGGCACCCAGCGCCAGCACCGCGTCGTGCAGCCGGGGCTCGCGGCGCACGCCGGTGAGGTAGTCGATGGCGTAGGCCATCTCGAGCGCGTTCCCCGCGACGCTGGCCAGCGGCTGGTCCATGTCGGTGAGCAGCGCCGTGGTGCGCACGCCAGCGCTGTTGGCCACGCCCACGATGCTCGCTGCCAGGCGGTGGGCATCGGCCCGCTTCACCATGAACGCGCCGTTGCCGAACTTCACATCCATGGCCAGGCCGTCGAGACCGGCGGCCAACTTCTTCGACAGGATCGAGGCCGTGATGAGTGGGATGCTCTCGACGGTCGAGGTGACATCACGGATGGCGTACAGCCGCTTGTCGGCCGGGGCGAGTTCGGCGGTCTGACCGATGACCGCGCATCCCACCCGGCCCACCACTCGCCGGAACACGGCCAGCGAGGGTGTGGCCCGATACCCCGGGATGCTCTCGAACTTGTCGTAGGTACCGCCGGTGTGGCCGAGGCCGCGGCCTGAGATCATCGGCACGTAGCCACCGCACGCCGCCACCAGCGGGGCCAGCATCAGGCTCACGGTGTCGCCCACCCCACCCGTGGAGTGCTTGTCGAGCACCGGTCCGTCGAGCGCCCACGACAGCCGCGCGCCGCTGCGGGTCATCGCTCGGGTGAGGGCCACCGCCTCGTCGGTGGTCATGCCACGGAAGTACACGGCCATTGCGAACGCAGCCGCCTGAGCATCGGCCACTGCGCCTGAGGTGAGTCCGCCGACGAAGTCGTCGATCTGCTCGGTGGTCAGTTCGCGGCCGTCGCGCTTGGCGCGGATGATCTCCTGGGGCAGCATCAGGTTCTCCCGTCGAGCACTGCATCGACCGCGTCGAGTAGTCCGCTGGCACCGAACCGGAACGTGTGGGCAGTGGCCCACGTCGGGCCCATTACCTCATCGGCCAATGCCAGGTATGCGGCGGCGTCGTCGAGGGTGCGGATACCGCCCGACGGCTTCACCCCCACCGGCCGCCCCGAGTCGCGGATGGCCTCGAGCAGCGTGCGCACAGCCTCGGGGGTGGCCGAGCGATCGGTCTTGCCGGTGGAGGTCTTCACGAAATCGGCGCCTTCGCTGATGGCCAGATCGGCCGCCGCACGCACCTCGGCCTGCGACGGGTAGCCACCCGTCTCGAGGATGACTTTCAGGTGGTGAGGCGTCGGCACAACCGCTCGCACCGCGCGCACCATGGCCGAAGAGGTGGCGACGTCGCCGGCCAGGAATGCCCGGTACGGCAGCACGAGGTCGACCTCGTCGGCACCGTCGGCGAGCACCGCCTGCGTCTCGGCCACCGTGGCCTCCACATCGGTGCCACCCGCAGGGAAGTTCACCACCGTGGCCACGCGCACGCCACTGCCGCGCAATTGGCCCACGGCTTGGGCGACAAACGCCGGCCACACGCACATGGCAGGCACGGGCGGCACATGGTCGACCGCCCGGGCGCACAGGTGCTCGATGGACGCTGGCGTACACGCCCCATCGAGGTTGGTGAGATCGATCAGGCCTCTCACCCGCGCTGCCAAGGCCGCTTCTCGCACGGGCCCACCGTACTCGCCCCAGACGCGACGAAACCCGGCACAACGGCCGGGTTTCGCAACGAGAACTGGTGACGCCGGGTCAGGCGTTGGGGATGACGTCGACGACGCGACGGCCCTTGCGCTCGCCGAAGGCGACCGAACCGTCGACGAGGGCGAACAGCGTGTCGTCGCCGCCGATGCCGACGTTCTTGCCGGGATGGAACTTGGTGCCGCGCTGGCGGACGATGATGGTGCCGGCGTTGAGCTTGCTGCCCCCGAACACCTTCACGCCGAGGCGCTGAGCGTTGGAATCGCGGCCGTTGCGGGTTGAACCGCCACCTTTGGTCTTCGACATGGTCGGGTCAGCCCTTCGTGATGGAGGTGATCTCGAGAACGGTGTAGTGCTGGCGGTGACCGTACCGACGGCGCTGGTTGGTGCGCCGCTTGTAGGTGAAGCCGTCGATCTTCGGGCCCTTGGCGAGACCGACCACCTTGGCGGTGACGGACGCGGCCTTCAGCTGGTCGGGGGTGGCGAGGATGGTGTCGCCATCGACCACGAGCACTGGGCGAAGCGACACGTCGCTGCCCTGTTCGGCATGGAGGAGTTCGACATGCAACTGCTGGCCCTCGGAGACCTTCTGCTGCTTACCACCGGAAGCGATCACTGCGTACATAGCAATGGGCGACTCTAGCGTCCGCGCGGCCTGCGACCAACGCCGAGACATCGATCAGACCAGCAGATCGTGGTCGATAACGACGCCACGGCCTTCACAGTTGGGGCAGTGGTCGGCGAAGTTCACGAGCAGACCCTCGCCGATGCGCTTGCGGGTCATCTCCACGAGGCCCAGCTCGGAGATGTCGAACACCTGCGTGCGGGTCTTGTCGCGTGCCAGCGCGCTGCGGAACGCCTCGACCACCTTCTTGCGGTTCTCGCGGATCTCCATGTCGATGAAGTCGATCACCACGATGCCGCCGATGTCGCGCAGCCGCAGTTGTTTGGCCACCTCGTCGGCGGCCTCGAGGTTGTTGCGGAACACGGTTTCTTCGAGGTTGGTGGTACCCACGTTCTTGCCGGTGTTCACGTCGATGACGGTGAGCGCCTCGGTGTGCTCGATGATGAGCGACCCGCCACTGGGCAGCCACACCTTGCGGTCGAGGGCCTTGTGGATCTGCTCGTGGACGTGGTGCCGCTCGTAGAGGGGCAGGCCGTCGACGGCGGCGTCGTGGTATTCGATGCGGTCGGCCAGTTCGGGGTTGAACGCCGACACGTAGTCCTTCACATCGTCGAACAGGCGCTGGTCGTCGATGACGACCCCGCGGTACTCGGCGTTGAACTCCTCACGGATCACCCGCACGGCGAGCTCGGGCTCGCGGTACAGCAGGGTGGGGCTGTTGGCCCGCTTCGCCTTGGCCTCGATGGCGTTCCACTGGTCGAGCAGTCGGGTCATGTCGGCCCGCAGTTCGTGCTCGGTGGCATTCTCGGCGGCGGTGCGCACGATGAGGCCGTGCTCGGCCGGCTTCACCCGGTCGAGGATGTTGCGGAGGCGCTTGCGCACATCGTCGGGCAGCCGCTTGGAGATGCCGTAGGTCTTCGAGTTCGGGATGAGCACGACGAACCGGCCCGGCAGCGACACCTCTTGGGTGAGCCGCGCCCCTTTGGCGCCGATGGGGTTCTTGGTGACCTGGCAGATGATGAGCTGGCGGGCCTTGAGCATCTGCTCGATGCGCAGATTCGACGACTTCTCGACGATGTCTTCGGCGTCGTACTGCACATCGCCGCGGTACAGCACGGCGTTCTTCGGCGTACCGATGTCGACGAACGCCGCTTCCATACCGGGCAGCACGTTCTGCACCCGGCCGAGGTAGATGTTGCCGTGGATCTGCGCAACGTCGTCGGCCGGTCGGCTGACGTAGTGCTCGATGAGGTTGCGGCCTTCGAGCACCGCCACCTGGGTGAGCGACGGGCGCACCTGGACACACATCAGGTAGCGACCCACCGGGCGACCGTTGCGCTCGCGCCCACGCCGCTTCTCGAGCACCTCAGGGTCGACCTCGACGCCCACCAGTGGTGCCGCCTTCACCGCTCCGCCCGACTTCCCGCGGCCGCCGCGGCGACGCTTCTTGGCGGCCGAGCTCTCTCCTGCGGCGTCGGTCTGGTCCGTCGACTGCTCTGCTTCCTGCTGGCCCTGCTGGCGCTGGCCCTGCTGGCGCTGGCCCTGCTGGCGCTGGCCCTGCTGGCGCTGGCCCTGCTGGCGCTCGCCTGCGGGCTTCACCACCGGCCCACCGGGCGGGGGCGGCGGAGCAGGTCGGGTGTCGCCGATCTGCGGTCGGCGCACCAGTGCCTGTTCAGCCGCTGCAGGCGAGGGGCGACCCTCGCGCATCGAATCGGGTAACTCCAACGGGTCGACAGATGCGGCGCGGTCGCTGGCGTCGAGATCGTCGTCGTCGTCGACGTCATCGTCGACGACGTCATCGGCGTCGACATCGCCCGCTGCGTCGCCCGCTACACCCGGGCGCTTGCGGCCCTTGCCGCCCCGCGAGCCGCGGCGACGCTTCTTGGCGGCGGGCCGGACCGTAGGATCACCCAGGTCGTCGTCGCCCGCCGGCTGAGCAGAAGCGTCAGCAGTCGGCGTATCGGGCGTGATGCCCGTCGGCTCGTCGTGCTGGGGCCGGTCGGCCCCCGTGGTATCGGTGACGGAGTCGTCCATGGAACAGATCCCTTCTGGCGCGCCGGCAAAACTGCGGGGCGCGACGACGCAGCGGTCGGGCAGGGGTGCCACGGTCCGCACAGGCGTCGATGGTGAACAGTTGGAGGGGGCTCACCAACAGCGTCATGAGCATGAGCGCTGGGTGAGGGGAGGCACAGGGCCCGGATTCGGAATGCAAGGTGCTGACCTGACGTGACGAGGGAGACCTTCTCCGTCAGTCTACCCGCAGTTCACCCGGCCGACCGGTTTCACCCCTGATCCAGACGCACTAGCGGTACCGACGCATGTGCACGTTCTGCACCAGGCCGAGCAGTGCAAAGAAGGTGACCAGACTGGACCCGCCGTAGGAGATGAACGGCAGCGGCAGGCCGGTGACGGGCATGAGGCCGACGGTCATGGCCACGTTCTGGAACACCTGCCAGAGGATCATCGTGAACACCCCGGCGCACAGATACGTGCCGACCGCGTCGCGCGACAGATGGGCGATGCGCCAGATGCGCAGCAGCACGATGGCGAACAGGCCCAGCACCACCGCGCAGCCGATGAGCCCGAACTGCTCGCCAACCGCCGAGAACGGGAAGTCGGCCCACTGCACCGGGATGTCGTTCGGGGCGTTGGTAATGGGCCCGTTCAGCCACCCCTTGCCCGTCATCCCGCCCGTGGCGATGGCCCGGATGGCGTTGCGCGGCTGGTACACGTAGTCGAGTAGCCCCGGGTCGGTGGTGTCCTGGTTGAAGAACACCCGGATACGGCCGATCTGGTACGTGCTGATGATGCCGCTAGCCAGCGCCGCACCCACGGTGGCCACTGACATGGCCGTGATGAGGGCGATGTACTTCGCTTTCGCCCCGGCGATGAGCAGCATGCCCATAGCCATCGCCACCAGCACCGAGGCCGACCCGAGGTCGGGCTGCAGGATGATGAGGGCGACCGGTACACCCACGATGACGAGGCCGCCGAGGAACCGCGGGTACGAGACCTCGTCGCTGCGATCCTCGGCCAGATAGGCGGCCAGCAGGAGGGTGACGGTGGCCTTGGCCAACTCGGCGGGCTGCAGTTTCAGCGGGCCGAGGTCGAAACTGAGGCGCGCGCCACCGCTGACCGTGCCGGCGATGATGACCAGCACGAGCAGCATGATGGTGACGCCGTAGAAGAACCGGGCGCGCTCGCGCAGCGACTCGTAGTCGACCGCCATCACCACCACCATGGCGATGATCGCAACGATGAGGAACACCACCTGCCGGGTGGCGTACTGGAACGGATCGAGTTGCTTGGTTCGCGACGCCGAGTAGATGACGAAACAGCCCACGACGGCGAGACACATCTGCACGCCCATGAGCACCCAGTCGATGTTGCGGCGGGGATCGCTGGGACTCGACCGGATGTTGCCGAGGCCCGAGTCGGGCTTGCGCGGGCGCAGCGTGATGGCCATTGGGGCTACTCGCGGATGGAGCCGTCGTACCCGCCTAGGCACGATTGGTCGGCCAACTGCTTGGGTGGAGCGGCGTACGGCGAGTTGAGGTCGAGTGGGTCGCTGGGCAGCACAGGATCGGTCACTGCTCGAGCGCTGAGGAGGGTGAGGATGCACTTCACCACGGGGGCCGCGGCCTTCGAGCCATACCCACTCTTTTCGAGGTACGCCACCGCGGTGTAGGGCCGGTTGTCGTCGAGACTGAACGCTCCGAACACCGACGAGTCGTTCCACGGGAACTGGCCCGCGCCCTGCGCCGTGCCGGTCTTACCGGCAACGATGATGCCGTCCTTGGGGTAGTCCTTGAAGAGGCGCTCGCCAGTGGTGGCGCGATAGCGACCCTTCGGGTACTCGACGCCGGGCCCGGTGATGACACGCGTCAGCCCGGCGATGATGGGATCGCGAAACTCGTTGGGCATGTCGAGCTGCAGGCGTACGTCGGCCCGGTCGAAGCGCTGCACGACGGTGCCAGCTTCCAGGTCGGCCATCGCCGGGGCCCGGTCGGGGGTGAGCGGGGCGTAGATGGCCTTCACGATGTGCGGCACCATCAGAAAGCCGCGGTTGGCGATCGTGCTGTACGCAGTGGCCAGTTGCAGCGGAGTGGCGGCAAACAGACCCTGACCAATGGAAACCTGCACCAGGTCGCCCGTCACCAAGAAGTCGGCCTCGCCCTTGGCGAGCACGCCTTTGTCGACGAGCTCCTTCTTCACGGCATCGTCGGGGATGCGACCGTCCCACTCGTAGGGCAGTTCGATGCCGGTGTCGGCGCCGAACCCGAACTCCTCGAGGTCGGCCTTCAACTCATCACGGCGACCCTCGAGCGTGTAGAACATCTCGCCGAGTCGGTAGAAGTACGTGTCGGAGCTCACTGCGAGGGCTTCCTCCACCGACACGGGGCCGTACTGGCTGGGCTTGCCGTACGGGTCGAGAGCGTTCTTGAATTCGCACCGCACACCGCTGCGGCACGTGTCGTCGTCGATCGACGTGAGTTTGTAGATGCCCTGGTCGAGGAACTCCTCGTTCGGCCCGATGAGCCCGCTGTGCATCGCCGAGAAGGCCATGAACGGCTTGATGGTGGAGCCGATGTTGTAGCGACCCTGGACGGCGCGGTTCACCAGGATCGACAGGTCGGGGTCTTCTGTCTGCGGGAAGAGTTGATCGAACTTCTGCTTGCTGATACCGGCGTTGAACCAGCGGTTGTCGAAGGTGGGATAGCTCGCCATGGCGATGACCTGACCGTTCGAGTGGTCCATCACCACCACCGAGCCGGCCGGGGCCTTGTACTGGATCCACTCCTGGTTGCCGAACTCCTTCGAACTCGAGTACACCCGCTCGAGGCCGTCGCCCTTGGGGTCGATCGGGTTGTGGGCCGCCAGGTCGGCGCACTTGCACTCCTCTTTGTCGATGGGCAGTTCGCGGCGCTGGAGCAGTTTGGTCTCGAGCGCCTGTTCGGCGTACTGCTGCACATCGAGGTCGATGCTCAACTGCACGTCGTTGCCGGCGACTGGCTGCAGCTCATCGAGCAGACGCACCGTGTTGCCCGCGGCATCGATCTCCCACACCTGCTTGCCCCAGGTGCCGTGCAACACCGGCTCCATGCTCGCCTCCACACCGAACTGCCCGACGCGCTCGTTGCGGTTGTAGCCCATCGCCAGGTACTGGTCGATGT
>JBIKLX010000148.1:0-8064 GCA_044359565.1 Ilumatobacteraceae bacterium | reverse complement strand
CTGCATGGTGAACACGGCATCGGTGAGGGAAGCGTTCAGCATGGGCACGCGCACGGCCAGTCCGTTCAGCCGTCCGGTGAGCTCGGGATAGATCATCGTGATGGCGGTGGCCGACCCGGTGGATGTAGGGATGAGCGAGTTGAGGGCCGAACGGGCGCGTCGCAGATCCTTGTGGGGCGCGTCGACGATGGTCTGGGTGTTGGTGACGTCGTGGATGGTGGTGATGGCGCCGCGCTCGATGCCGATGGCGCCGTGCAACACCTTCACCACGGGGGCGAGGCTGTTGGTGGTGCACGAGGCAGCGGTGACGATGCGGTGCGTCGCAGCGTCGTAGAGGTGGTCGTTGCAGCCCATCACCACGTTGAGCGCCTCGGCATCCTTCACCGGCGCGGCCACCACCACCTTCTGCACACCTCGGGCGAAGTACGGCTCGAGCAGGGCGACTGTTCGGAACGCGCCGGTGCACTCGAGCACGAGGTCGATGCCGGATTCGTCCCACGGCACCGCGCCCGGGGTGTCGTGCGACGAGTAGCCCACCGGTGCACCGTCGATGTGCAGCGTCGAACCCGACGACGCCACTTCGCCGGCGTAGCGGCCGTGCACGGTGTCGAACTGCAGCAGGTGGGCCGCGGTGGCCGCATCGCCCTTGTGCTCGTTCACGTGCACCAGCTGCAAGCCGGGCTGATGACGCAGGGCGCGCACGACGAGCCGGCCCATCCGACCGAAGCCGTTGATGCCGATGCGTACCGGAGGGGGAGTGGTCACGGGGTGCTCCTGCCAGGTTGGGTGTGGGCGAGTCGGGTGCGGGTGACGGTGGCGATGCGTGCGTCGACGGCCTCCACGACGGCGTCGAATGCTGCCGCGGAGCCCACGGGTACCGGGTCGGGGATCGACCAGTGCCACCAGGTCGGGTCGGGTTGCAGTTCCTCGTGGGCGCGGTCGCACACGGTGACCACCTGGGTGCCGGGAGGGATGCAGTCGATGGTGCGCGGCATGGCGCCAGTCAGGTCGAGGCCGGCGCGCCGTGCGGCAGCCACTGCGCCGCGATGCACCTGCGGGGCCGGGTGGGTGCCGGCCGAGCCGGCGGGCAGGCCGGTGCGGGCGCTCCACAGTGCGGCTGCCAGTTGCGAGCGCGCCGAGTTGTGGCTGCACAGGAAGAGCATCCGTGCCGGCAGGTCGGTGACGGAACTGCCGAGCGCATCGAGCGCCGATGGAACGAGCCGCACATAGCGGCGCCGCCCGTCGCCGGCTGATGCACCACGCCCCACGAGGCCCGCCTGCTCGAGCACGTCGAGGTGATGGGCGAGCAGGTTGGTGGCGAGGTGATGGCGCTCGCTCAACTCCGATGGCGAGCGGTCGCAGCAGGCCAGGTCGTCGACCAGCGCCAGGCGAACGGGGTCGCCCAGCGCCGCGTGTACGGCCACTCGCTGCTCGAACGTGAGCGGGGTGGATGGACGACGTCTCGGCACAGCGCCAGCGTAGAAGTGAGTCTTGGTTCGCTCAACATCGGTTGAGTGAATAGTTGCTGAACGGCGACCCGGTTGCGCAGGGACATGCGGGACGGTTGTGCCTGCCGATGAGGGCCGGTCGACCTACTGCATTCGGCATCGGTACTGCTACCGTGCGCCTTCCTGCCCGGGCCTCGGCCGTGGGGCGATCGAGAAGGTGACGACGTGAGCGCGACGAGTCCGGAACCGGATCGAGCGGCGACCTCCGAGTCGCCCGTGCCTCTGGTTCCGGCCCTGCCGCTGGTTCCGGTCGTGGGTGTCGGTGCCTCGGCCGGCGGCCTCGAGGCACTCGAGCGGTTCTTCTCGATGGTGCCCGCCACCTGCGGGGTGGCGTTCGTCGTGGTGCAACACCTCGACCCCACCAGGAAGGGCATGCTCGCCGACATCCTGCAGAAGTCGACCACGATGGCGGTGGTGGAAGCCGCCGACGGGATGCCGCTGGCGCCGAACCGGGTGTATGTCATCCCTCCCAACCGCGATCTCGCGATGGCGGGAACGACCCTGCTGGTTCGCGAGGTCGGCGCAGGCCGTGGACTGCGCCTTCCGGTGGACGTGCTGTTCCGGTCGATCGCCGAACAGCGGGGCGCAGCTGGCGTCGCGGTGGTGCTGTCGGGGATGGGTTCCGATGGCACGCTCGGGCTGCGGGCCATCAAGGAGAGCGGCGGTGTCACGTTCGTCCAAGAACCGAGCACTGCGGCGTTCGACGGCATGCCCCGCAGCGCGGTCGACGCCGATGTCGCCGACGTCGTCGCCCCGGTCGACGAACTCGCCGGACTGGTGCTCGAGCACATCAGCCGACCGGCCACCGCCGCTGCCGAGCGACAGGCCGAGGCGGTGTCGGACGAACGTCGCGCCGACAGCGCCGACCGCGACGATCTGACCCGGATCGTCGAACTGCTCCGGGTGGCCACGGGCCACGACGTGTCGCAGTACAAGCAGGGCACCATCATGCGCCGGATCGAACGACGGATGGGGCTGCACCAGCTGGCCAGGCTGTCCGACTACCTGCGCTACCTCCACGAGCACCCGGCCGAACTCGGTCGGTTGCACCGTGAGTTGATGATCGGGGTGACCAGCTTCTTCCGCGACCCCGAGGTGTGGACCGCACTGCGCGATGAAGTGCTGCCGACGCTGTTCGACGCGTACCCCGAGGGCGGCACGCTTCGCGCCTGGACTCCTGCGTGTTCGACCGGTGAGGAGGCGTACACGTTGGCGATGCTGTTCGTCGAGGCGCTCGAGCGTCGACCGTCGTCGGCTCGCTACACGCTGCGCATCTTCGCCACCGACATCGACGACTCGGCCATCGAGCGGGCCCGTGCCGGCGTGTACCCGCTGGGCATCGCGGTCGACGTGGAGCCGAGCCGTCTCGACCGGTTCTTCGTGCGCACCGAGACACACTTCGAGATCAGCAAGCGGATCCGTCAGATGGTGGTGTTCGCTCCACACGACATCCTCGGCGACCCGCCGTTCACACGGCTCGACATCGTCACCTGCCGCAACCTGCTCATCTACCTCGAGCCCGAACTGCAGCAGCGCCTCCTACCGGTGCTGCACTACGCGCTGAACCCTGGCGGCGTGCTGGTGCTGGGAACGGCCGAGACCATCGGCGATGCCACCGAGCAGTTCGCCCCGGTGGTGGAGCGGGCTCACATCTTCCGCCGCCGCGACACCGCAGCGGTGCAGCCGGTGCGGCTGTTCCGCTACTCCATGGCCGAACAGCGGGCCGGTCTGGCGCAGCCCCCGATGGTGGTACCACCTCCGGGAAAGGCGGCGGTCGAGGGTGTCAATCTGCACCTGCAGCACATGGTCGACCGGCTCCTCGCGCAGTCGTACGGCCCGGCAGCGGTGCTGACCGACCAGCAGGGCAACGTCGTCTATGTGAGCGGTCGAACGGGCAACTACCTGGAACCTGCCTCGGGGCGCGCGAACTGGAACCTGTTGGCGATGGCTCGCGACGGACTGCGACTGATGCTCGGCCGGGCGTTCCGCGCCGCGGTCGCCTCGCACGGCGTGCAGCGGATCGACGAGGTGCGCATCGAGGTGAACGACGCGGTGTATCTCGTCGACGTCACTGTCCGGCCGCTCCAGCGCGACGATGCCGGATCCGACCTGGTGTTGGTGGTGTTCGAGGAGCGTCCAGTGGTGGAGCAGCTCGTCGGTGCCGACGCAGCGACAGCGCCGCCGAACCACGACCTGGTGTCGGAGCTGAACGACGAGTTGGAGACCGCGTACACCGAGTTGCGTGCCGCCTACGACGACGCGCAGAGCACGCGCGAAGAGTTGGCGTCGCTGAACGAGGAATTGCAGTCGACGAACGAGGAGTTGCAGTCGATCAACGAGGAACTCACCATTTCGATGGAGGAGATGCAGTCGATGAACGAGGAGCTGCAGACCCTGAACCGCGAGCTGCAGAACCGCGTCGACGAGCTCACCCTTGCCAGCGACGACATGGCGAACCTGCTCGACAGCACGCAGATCGCGACGCTCTTCCTCGACGCCGAGTTGCGGGTGCGCAGGTTCACACCACGTATGGGCACGCTGGTGAACCTGCTCGACACCGATGTCGGCAGGCCCGTTACCGACCTCACCAGCAGTGTGCGGTACCCCGAGCTCGGCGCGGATGTGAGGGCGGCCCTTGCGAACGACAGCGCCGTCGGGCGCGAGGTGACCACCGACGACGGTCGCTGGTTCGCCGTGCGGGTGATGCCCTATCGCACCCACGACGGTGGTGTCGACGGTGTGGTGATGACGTTCACCGATGTCACCGAGGCGAAGGCGCTCGAGGCGCGGCTCCGCGAAGACGGTGCGTCGTGAGCGACGCCGACCAGCCGCTCGGCGACGAGCCCATAGCTGGCGAGCACCCCGCCGATTCCGACCTCACCGATCTCCTGGGTCGGGCCGAAGCGATCCTCGCCCGGCGCACCGGCCACCAGCCTGAACTCGATCGTGATGAGACGATGCGCCTCGTCCATCAGCTCGCCGTGCACCAGATCGAACTCGACCTCCAGCAGCAGGAGTTGCGCCAGGCACGCGAGCGCCTGGCCGAGAGCCTTGCCCGCTACGTCGACCTCTACGACTTCGCCCCCGCCGGGTACCTCACCCTCGATGCCGATGGGGTGGTCGTGCAGTCGAACCTCATCGGGGCCGAGTTGCTGGGCGTGGAGCGGGCGAGGGCGCTCGGACTGCGATTCGTCGACAAGGTGGCGCAGGCCGACCGCGACATGGTCGATCGCTTCATCGAGCGCGCCCTGCGTACCCGTGGCGAACACACCTGCGAGGTGCCGCTGGTGCGGTACGCCCAGCCGGACGCCGTCGTCGCTATCGAGGCCCGGCGCACGCCGGCAGGCGATCAGCTCAGGCTGGCGCTCGTCGACGTGACCGAACTGCGCCAGGCCCAACTGGCGGCCGCACAGTTCGCGACGGTTGCACAGCGCGAGGAGACCGCGCGGATGCTGCACGACACGGTGCAGCAGCGCCTGTTCGGGCTGTCGTCGTCGTTGCAGGCGCTGCAGATGCACCCGTACCTCGATGCCGATGTGCGCGAGCGGCTGGAACTCCTCGTCGACGATCTCGAGGTGACCATCGCCAACATCCGTCGGACCATCTTCGACCAGCGGCGCGGCTGGTCGCTCGACGATCCGAACGGACGGGGCTCGTCGGACTGAGCGGCACTCAGGTGGCGATCGTCCACACCGCGCCCCACTGCAGCGCAGCGGCGACGATGGTGAACACGTGCCACACCTCGTGGTACGAGAACACGGCGGGCGACAGGCGCGGCCACTGCCGGGCGAACCCGATGGCGCCCACCGTGTAGGCCAGTCCGCCGGTGAGCAGCAGCACCACGGGCAGTGCGCCGTACCGGTTGTACAGGAACGGCACCGCGGTGACACCGATCCACGACAGGGCCATGTAGAGCACGGCGCCGATGATGCGCGCCCGGTGCCAGGCGGCGAGCTTCAGCACCGCGCCCACGACGGCGCCGGTCCAGATGAACACGAGCAGGGCGACGCCCCACGGGTTCGGCATGGCCAGGACGCACACGGGCGTGAACGATCCGGCGATGGCGGCGTAGATCATGGCGTGGTCGGTGCGCTGCCAGATGCTGCGGGCGCGCAGGGTGTGCACCCACCGGTGATAGGTGGTCGACGCCGCGAACATCGAGCACAGCCCGAAGGCGTAGACGATGACGGCCACACGGGCCTTGGTGCCGTCGGCCAGCACGGCCAGCAGCACCATCAGCGGCACGGCGGTGAACAGCGCCCACTGGTGCAGCAAGCCGCGCCACAGAGGCCGCGCGGGCGTACCGAGCGGCACGTCGAGGGTTACGTCGATCGGTGCCGCGAGCGCCATGGTCAGCTCGCTCGCTGCGTGGTGCGCCGCATGGTCATGACCGTCCCAGGCCGGCAGCCGCATGCCCGCATCCTGAGTCGGGCGAGGCCGTCGGCGATCGGGTCGCTGGTCGCCGGAATCGGGCCGTTCGCCTCTCGTCGCATCACCCCGTCGGCGCCGATGCTGATACTCGGATCGTCACGGAGGCAGACCATGACCAACACCCCGACCGTCACCCGGCGCAGTGCCATCCCGGACGCGACGCATCATCCCGACGGCGATGCCGGCGCACTCGTCGCCCAGCGAATCGCCGAATGGGAGCGAGCGGGCCTGCTCACCCACGCGCAGGCCGTGACCATCGGTGGATTCGAACAGGCGCGGTCGGGTCCGCTCACCCCACCGCAGGGGGCGCCGAGCACCCAGCCCCTGCCTCATCCGGTCGCCCCGGGCCGCGCCGTTGCCCGCCGGGTCGAGGCCGGCCGACTCCCCTCGGTGGCCGAGGCGCTCGGCTACCTCGGTGGTGTGTTGGCCATCTCCGGGCTGGTGCTGCTGCTCTCGCGCGTGTGGGACACCACGTCGAGCGCCGGTCGGGTCGGCTTGTCGGGTGGTGCCTCGTTGGTGCTGCTGGCGGCGGGCTTCTTCATCCGCGAGGCGCCGCATCCGGCGCTCGCCCGCCTGCGGGGATTTCTCTGGTTCCTGTCCACCGTCGCGGCCGGGCTGTGCGCCGGCGTGGTGGCGGTCGATGTGTTCGACGCGGCCGACGACCTGGTGACCGCCTCGGCCGTGGCGGGCACCGTGGCGGTGCACGCCGGATGGACGTGGGCCGGTCGGCCTCGACTGCTGCAGCAGGTGCCCTTCCTGGTGGCGATCGTCGTGACCGCCGGCACCCTCACCGCGCAGATCGCGAGCGCCGGTGTGGCCGGATTGGTGGTGTGGGCCGTGGGCATCACGATCCTCGAACTCGGCGTGGTGCGCCTCACTCCGCTCCCGGTCGTGAGCGAGGCCGTGGGGGCCATCGCCCTGCTGATCGGGGCCACCATCGTCACCACCGACTGGCAGGGGTTCGGCCAGTTGCTCGTCACCGCCAGTGCTGTGGGGGTGGTGGGGCTGGCAGCGCTCGACGAGCTGCTGCCCAGCCGCTTGGAGCGTCGGGTGGTGGCCGTGATCGGTGTGTTCGCCTCGCTGCAGGCCGTGCCGAGCACCCTGGTGTTCTTCGCTCGCGGCGCAGGCATCGCCACGGGTGTGGTGACGTGGGCGATCGGCGGCGCGCTGGTGCTGCTGGCCACCCTGCCGCGGGTGCGCCTCGCCATCGTGGTCACGCTGCTGGGTGGCTTCGCGCTGGTGGGCGGCGCTGCTCTGTGCGGTGTGCAGTCGGTCGCCTTCGCCACGCTGTTCGGCCTCGTCACTGCGGTGGCGCTCATCGCCATCGGCACGATGCCGAAGTGGGCCTTGATGTCGGTGTTCGGTTCGCTGGGTCTGCTGGTGAACGTGCCCTGGGCAATCAATCGCTTCTTCCCCGGCGAGGGTCGTGCACCCCTGCTGATCATGGTGTCGGGCGGCGTCATCATCGCCGTGGCATTGCTGCTCACCCGTCGCGGCGGCCGTATCCGTCAGGAGTTGACGGTGCACTGAGGCACTACGTCGGCCCGACGGGTTCAGTCGCCGCTGGCCGCTCGGCGCAGGTCGTCGGCTGCCTGGCGCACCTGCCAGTCGCGGTCGGTGAGCGCCTCGTCGATGGCGGCTTCCACCTCTGGCCCCTCGAACGGGGCGAGGGCCAGCACGGCCCGGCGGCGGATGGCGGGTGCATCGGCGCAGCCGGCCAGCACCGCGGGCAGGCCGCGTTCGTCGCCGATGGCGCCCAGCGCCGCTACCGCCGACTCGCGCACCAGCGCCGCCGGCGAGGAACCCGCGAGGTGGATGAGCCGGTGCAGCACCGTGTCGTTCACTGTCACGTGTTCGCCGCACGCCCAGGCAGCGTGCTCGACCACCGAGGGGTCGTCGTCGTGCAATGGGCCGAGCAGGTCGAGGCCGGGGCGGGTGGCGGCCAGGTCGACGGCCCGGCGGCGCACACCCGGGTCGGCGTCGGTGAACGCTGCCAGGAGCTGGGCATCGTCGAGGCGGCCCAGCCGCTGCAGCGCGCCGAGGGCCAACAGGCGCGTGGTGGGGTCGGCGTCGTGGAGGGCGACCGACGCGCTGTCGATGTCGCCCGTGTGGCCCGCTGCTGCGA
>JBIKLX010000147.1:0-8191 GCA_044359565.1 Ilumatobacteraceae bacterium | reverse complement strand
AGGAGGTGCTCGCATGAGCCGCACGGCCACCCGCCGACGTGTCACCAAGGAGACCTCGATCGAGCTGTCGATCGACCTCGACGGAACGGGCGACGCCTCGGCCTCCACCGGCCTGCCGTTCTACGATCACATGCTCGAGCAGGTGGGCAAGCACGGGGGGTTCGATCTGCGCCTTGCTGCCACCGGCGACTTGCACATCGACTCGCACCACACTGTCGAAGACGTGGCCATTGCGCTGGGCGAGGCCATGCGCGAGGCACTGGGCGACAAGGTGGGCGTGCGTCGGTTCGCCAGCGGCCGCTTCCCGCTCGACGAGGCGCTTGTCGACATCGCAGTCGACCTGTCGGGCCGCCCGTTCGTCGTGTGGGAGGTGCCGATGCCCGAGTGCCTGCCGTTGGGCAACCCGCCGTTCGACCCGCAGCTGGCCGAGCACGCCGTGTCGTCGTTCGCTACCGCAGCCGGCATCACCCTGCACGTCGAGTTGGTGCGCGGTCGCAACGTGCACCACATCATCGAAGCGGTGTTCAAGGGCCTCGGCCGTTGTCTGCGCGATGCGGTTCGGGTGGAGGGCACGTCGTTGCCGTCCACCAAGGGTGTGCTCTGACCGTGACCGATCCGGTCTCGCGTCCACCGCTGCTGGCGGTGCTCGACTACGGCATCGGCAATCTCCGTTCGGCGCAGAAGGCGCTCGAGCGGGTGGGTGCCGACGCCCGGCTCACCGCCGACCCGGGCTTGGTGCGCGACGCCGATGCCGTGGTGCTGCCCGGGGTGGGCGCGTTCGGTGCGTGCATGGATGCGCTGCGAGGTGCCGGGCTCGAAGCGGTGGCCCTCGACGCGATCGAGTCGCAGCGGCCGTTCCTCGGCATCTGTGTGGGCATGCAGATGCTCTTCTCCGCCAGCGACGAAGACCCGCACGCCGTCGGTCTCGGCGTCATCCCCGGTGCCGTGCGATGGATCTCGGCCGAGGTGCCGCGGCCGCAGATGCAGTGGAATCGGCTCGCCGTCGCGGCGGCCCACGCCGACGATCCGATGTTCGCCGGGCTGGCCGACGAGACCTGGATGTACTTCGTGCACTCTCTGCACGGTGTGCCCGACGATGCGTCGACGGTGGCCGCGACGTGCGACTACGGCGGCATGGTGAACGCTGCGTTCCGCACGGGCAACGTGTTCGCTACCCAATTCCACCCCGAGAAGTCGGGACGCGACGGGTTGGCTCTGCTGGCCAACTTCGTCGCCGGTGTGGGGGCGGTAGCGCGATGAGCCGAGCCGAGCTGTACCCCGCTATCGACCTGCGTGACGGGGTCGTCGTGCGCCTGCTGCAGGGCGACTACGACCAGCAGACCACGTACGGCGACGACCCGGTGGCCGTGGCGGCGTCGTTCGCCGAACAGGGCGCCACCTGGATCCATGTGGTCGATCTCGACGCGGCCCGCAGCGGCTCGCCCCGCAACCGCAGCGTCGTGGCGGCCATCGCCAAGGCGGTGGCCGGGCAGGCACGGGTGCAGACCGGGGGCGGGGTCCGCACGGTCGCCGACGCCGAGGCGCTCGCCGAGGCCGGGGTGGCGAGGGTGGTGATGGGCTCGGCCGCTGTGCGCGAGCCCGAGCTCGTCGCCAGCGCATCGGTGCTGGTGCCGGTGGCAGTTGGCCTCGACCACCGCGACGGCGAACTCGCCGTGCACGGGTGGACCGAGGGCAGCGGCGTCATGCTGTTCGACGCGCTCGGATGGTTCCCCACCGCGGCTGCGTTCGTCATCACCGACATCGGCCGCGACGGCATGCTGGCCGGGCCCGACACCGAAGGCCTGCGTGCTGCCGCCGCGGCCACCACGGTGCCGGTCATCGCCAGCGGGGGTGTGGCCACCCTGGCCGATGTCGTCGCCCTGGGCGATGTGCCGGGCATCGCCGGGGTCATCACCGGCAAGGCGCTGTACGAGGGTCGCTTCACCGTGGCCCAGGCCGTTGCGGCGCTGGCGGGCGGTGGGGCATCGTGATCGTGCCGCGCGTCATCCCGTGCCTCGACGTCACCGGCGGTCGGGTGGTGAAGGGCGTCAACTTCGTCGGCCTGCGCGACGCCGGCGACCCGGTGGAGCTGGCCGCCCGGTACGACGCCGAGGGTGCCGACGAATTGGTCTTCCTCGACATCACCGCTTCGTCCGACGGTCGCGACACGATGGTCGACGTGGTGATGCGCACGGCCGAGCAGGTGTTCATCCCGTTCACGGTCGGCGGGGGCATCCGGTCGGTGGGCGATGCCCGCACGATGCTGCGTGCCGGCGCCGACAAGGTGAGCGTGAACACTGCAGCCGTGCAGCGGCCCGAGCTGATCGGCGAGATCGCCGCCGAGTTCGGCAGTCAGTGCGTGGTGTGCGCCATCGACGCCAAGCGCCGTCCGGCCGACCAGGGCGGCGGCTTCGAGGTGTACCTGCACGGTGGCCGCACGCCCACGGGTATCGATGCGCTCGGGTGGGCCACTCGTGCTGTCGCGCTCGGGGCGGGCGAGATCCTGCTCACCTCGATGGACCGCGACGGCACCAAGGAGGGCTTCGACCTCGCCCTCACCCGAGCTGTCGTCGATTCCGTTGGTGTGCCGGTGATCGCGAGCGGTGGCGTGGGCACGCTCGATCACCTCGTCGAGGGCGTGGTCGCCGGCGGCGCCACCGGCGTGTTGGCTGCCAGTATCTTCCACTTCGGCGAGTTCTCCATCACCCAGGCCAAGCAGGCCATGGCGACCGCCGGCCTCACCATCCGCCCCGCCCCCTGACCAGCTCCACCCAGCGTTTGTGAGCGGAGCCCCGCCCTGCCGGGTTTCACTCACACACGCGGCCCGGGTGCAGCCCGGCCGATGCGGCGATTGTGAGCGGAAGCGGGTCCTCGTGGGGGTTGGGTCACAGACGTCGGCGTAGGGTGACGGGTATGACGACCTCGACTTCTTCCCCGATGCAGTATCGCCGGCTGGGCCGCAGCGGCCTGGAGGTCTCGGTGCTCTCGTTCGGCTCGTGGGTGACGTTCAACACCCAGTTGAAGGACCACGACGCGCTCGAGTGCATGCAGGCGGCCTACGACGCCGGCTGCAACTTCTTCGACAACGCCGAGGCCTACGCCGGCGGCGAGAGCGAGGCCATCATGGGCCGCGTCGCCGAGGAACTGGGATGGAAGCGGCACTCGTACGTGCTCACCACCAAGGTGTTCTGGGGTATCGACGGGCCGATGGTGAACATGCAGAACACCCTCAACCGCAAGTATCTGATGCACTCGATCAACGGCTCGCTCGAGCGGCTGCGCACCGACTTCGTCGACATCCTCTACTGCCACCGTCCCGACCCGAACACGCCCATCGACGAGACGGTGTGGGCGATGAGCGACATCATCAGCTCGGGCAAGGCGCTGTACTGGGGCACCAGCGAGTGGGCGGCCGACGAGATCCGCGCTGCGTGGGAGATCGCCGACCGGCACCACCTGCACAAGCCCATCGTCGAGCAGCCGCAGTACAACCTGCTCACCCGTGGGCGGGTCGAGCGCGAGTACGCCCGGCTGTACGACGAGATCGGCCTCGGCACCACCATCTGGAGCCCGCTCGCCTCCGGTGTGCTCACCGGCAAGTACCGCGACGGCATCCCCGACGACAGCCGCGGTGCACTGCCCGGTTACGGCTGGCTGGCGCCGCGCCTCACCGACCCGAAGGCGTTGGCCCGGGCCGAGCGCATCCGCCCGATCGCAGAGGAGCTGGGCTGCTCGATGGCGCAACTGTCGCTCGCCTGGTGCGTGAAGAACCCGCACGTGTCGACGGTGATCACCGGTGCCAGCCGGGCCAGCCAGGTGGTCGAGAACTTCGCTGCGCTCGACGTGGTGCCGCTGCTGACACCCGATGTGATGGGTCGTCTCGCCGAAGCGGTGAGCTGAGCGTCAGGCCAGCGCGTCGACGAGCGGCGCGACGGCCAGTTCGACGAATCGGGCCATGTGACCCGCCAGGAAGTGGTCGGCGGATTCGACGACGACAAGCGATGTGTTGGCCCACTCGGCGACCGTCGGCTCGACTGCTTCCGGTGGGCTGTACTGATCGTGGCGCGGTACGACGAGGTGCTTGGGGCGATGGTCGGCCGCTGCCAGCGGCGCGCCGTTCATCATCGCCAGCGGGGGAGCGACCGCCACCCATCCGTCGACGCGCGTCTGCACCACCGACAGTGCCACCGCAGCCCCGAACGAGTACCCCATCACCCACACCGGTCCGTCGGTGATCAGCGCCACCGCGTCGACCGCTGCAGCTACGTCGAGGCGTTCGTCGACCCCGCCGCCGTGCGTACCCTCCGAGTCGCCCGCGCCGCGGAAGTCGAAGCGGAGGGAGGCCACCCCGTACTCGGCCAGTCGCTGGGCCACACCCGTGAGGAGCGGATGGTGCCGGTCGCCGCCGTACAGCGGATGCGGATGGCACAGCACGGCCGCAGCACGAGGTGCCGGCTGCGTGGTGAGGTCGGCGTCGAGCCGCAACCCGTCGGCGGTGTGCAGGAGCAGGGAGTGCGTTTCGATCGCCACGGGGGTGACGGTACCCTCGGCGAGATGGCCGACTCCGACAAGTTGCCGATCAAGATGCTGAACGACCGCCTGCTGGTGCGCATCCCCGACAAGGAGGGCGAGCGTCGCTCGTCGGGTGGCATCCTCATCCCCGCCACGGCGCAGGTGTCGAAGCGACTGGTGTGGGCCGATGTGGTGGCGTTCGGTCAGAACGTGCGCTCGGTCGAGATCGGCGACCGGGTGCTGTTCAGCCCCGAAGACCGCTACGAGGTCGAGGTGGGCGGCGACGACTACATCATGTTGCGCGAGCGCGATGTGCACGCCGTTGCCGCGAAGCGGGTGGAGGGCAGTACCGGGCTGTACCTGTAGGGGCGGAACGGGCCGTGGCCGCGCGGTGCCCGTCTCGTAACATGGCCCGATGCCCACCGGCGTCATCATCGAAGCAACCCCCGAGGAACTTGCTGCCGTGAGGTACGGCGCCGACGGCCTCGTGCCCGCCATCGCCCAAGACGTGCACACGGGCGAGGTGCTGATGGTGGCGTGGATGAACGCCGACACACTGCGCCTCACGCTGGCCGAGGGCCGGATGGTGTACTGGAGCCGCAGTCGCCAGGAGGTGTGGCGCAAGGGCGACACCAGCGGCGACGGACAGTACGTGCAGGAAGCCTTCTACGACTGCGACGCCGATGTGCTGCTGTTCAAGGTGGTGCAGGACGGCGCCGGGGCGTGCCACACGGGAGCGCGGACGTGCTTCTACCGACGGTTCGGCAGCGAGGCATGAGCGGCCTGCGCATCCGCCCCAGCCGCGACGAGTTCCACGCGCTGGCGGCCGAGCACACCGTGGTGCCGCTGTGGGCCGAACTGCTGGCCGATCTCGACACACCGGTGTCGGCCTATCTGAAGCTGGTGGGCGATGGCGACGGCTTCCTGCTCGAGTCGGTCGAGCACGGCGAGCGCTGGAGCCGGTTCAGCTTCGTCGGTCACGACCCGGTGGCCACGCTCACCCTGCGCGACGGCGTCATCACCAAGACCGGCCAGCACCTCAGCGCGCCCATCCCGTACGACCAGGGGATGCTGGCCGCGCTCGACGCAATCGTCGCTGCCTACCGCGGCCCGGTCATCGCCGACCTGCCGCCGCTGCAGGGCGGGGTGATGGGCTACCTCGGCTACGACATCGTGCGCGAGGTCGAGCGCCTGCCCGACACACCCCACGACGACCGTGGCCTGCCCGACGCGGTGATGAGCATCATCGGTTCGCTCGTCGCGTTCGACCACTGGCGCCAGCGCATGTACCTCATCGAGAGCGTGCCCGTGCTCGACATGGACGCCGAGGGGGTCGACCGCGAATACGACCTGGCATGCGAACGGGTGATGCGGGCCGTCGAGAAGCTGTCGAAGCCCTTGGCCACCCCGCCCGTCGAGCCGCCCGAGCCGGGCGAGGTCGGGCCCGAGGTGCGCAGTTCGATGGGGAACGGCACCTACCAGCGGGCGGTCGACGTGGCCAAGGAGCACATCCTCGCCGGCGACATCTTCCAGGTGGTACTCAGCCAGCGCTACGACATCGACCTGCAGGCCGAACCGTTCGACTTCTACCGCGTGCTGCGCCAGGTGAACCCCAGCCCGTACATGTACTTCCTGCGCCAGGGCGAGGTCACCATCGCCGGCAGTTCGCCCGAGCCGATGGTGCAGGTGCTGGGCACGAAGGTGATCAGCCGGCCCATCGCCGGCACGCGCAAGCGGGGCCGCGACGACGAGCACGACCGTCGCCTGGCCGGCGAGCTGCGGGAGAACCCGAAGGAAGTGGCCGAGCACATCATGCTGGTCGACCTCGCCCGCAACGACGTGGGTCGTGTCGCCCAGTTCGGCACCGTGCACGTCGACGAGCTGATGACGCTCGAGCGGTACAGCCATGTGATGCACCTCACCTCGCAGGTGAGCGGCGAACTGTTGCCTGGTCGCACGCCCATCGACGTGCTGCGCGCCACGCTGCCGGCCGGCACCGTGAGCGGTGCGCCCAAGGTGCGGGCGATGGAGATCATCGACTCGCTCGAACCAGTGAAGCGCGGCCCGTACGCCGGGGTGGTGGGCTACGTCGACTTCAGCGGCAACCTCGACACGGCCATCGCCATCCGCACCATGTTCGTCGGCCCGCACGGCGCTTCGTTCCAGGCGGGCGCCGGCATCGTGGCCGACTCCATCGCCGACGAGGAAGACCTCGAGTGCCGCAACAAGGCGGCCGCGCTGCTGGCGGCTGTTCCCGCCGCCCGGCGGATGACCGCCCGCCGCGCCACCGACTGACCCCGCCGCAGCGCGTCAGTCGATGATGCCGCCGATGAGCAGCACGGTGCCGAGGCCACCCACCAGCACCGTGCCCAGCACCGCGATGGCTGCGAGCCCGGGCACGCTGGTGATGGCTCGCACGCCCACCCACAGCGCCGGGAGTTCGCGCTTGCGCACCTGGATGTCGGTCTTCACGGCGCGCATGCTGCGGGCCTGCATGCCGAGCGCCACGCCCGAGTCGTGGTCGATGAGCACGCCGGAGGCGCCGTTCGACCCGCCGCGCAGGTAGGTGCGCACGTCGTCGACGAGGCGAGGCGCCGATGAGGCCGTCATCCGGATGAGCGCCCATCCGGCCACCGAGGCGAGGAACGGGATGGCGCACAGCAGTCCGCCGATGACGGCCCAGGTGGTGCTGCCGTCGAAGACCCACCAGCCCGTGGCGAACGTGGCGACACCCACCACGGCGGTGATGACCACGACGACGAGGATGAGCGATGCCAGTCGGCGGAGGGTGAACCCGATTCCGTCGGCGGTACGTGAGGCGAGGCGATCGATGTCGGCCATGGGCACAGTCTGCCAGCCTCAGGTGGTTGACTGGTCGGCGATGTTCTGGAGCGAGTACCCGCGAGATGTCGTCCGTGTGGCGGGCGCCGATGCCGCCACCTACCTGCAGTCGCAGGTGAGCCAAGACCTGCGCGGTCTCGCCGTGGGGGCCAGCGCGTGGACCTTCCTGCTCGAACCCACCGGCAAGGTGGTGGTGCTGGCGCGGGTGCGTCGTGCGGCCGACGACGAGTTCGTGCTCGACACCGATGTGGGCTTCGGCGAGCTGATGATGGCTCGCCTGAACCGGTTCCGCATCCGGGTGAAGGCCGAGGTGGAATCGCTCGACTGGCGATGCCTGGCCGTGCGACCCGAGGGTGACGAGCAGTCCGCCGCCGACATCGCGGCCGTCGACGGTGCGCTGCCCTCGTGGGGAGGCGGTATCGACCTGCTCGGTCCCGCTGTCGAGCCGCCGTCGTGCCGGGCTGGTTCGGCAGCCGACCTGCTCGCTGCCCGCATCGACGCTGCCTGGCCGGCCATGGGCAGCGAGATCGTGCCGGGCGAGACCATCCCGGCCGAGACCGGTGTGGTGTCGGTGGCGGTCAGTTTCACCAAGGGCTGCTACCCGGGCCAGGAACTGGTCGAGCGGATGGACAGCCGCAGCGCTTCGGCGCCGCGCCACGTCGAGCGGGTCGATGTGGCCGCCGGCACGGTGCCGGGCGATCCGTACCTGATCGATGGCGAGCAGGCCGGTGTGGTCACCTCGGTGGCGGGCACGGCGGCGCTTGCGCTGGTGCGCCGCAGCGCCCGACGCGACGCCGGCTGACCGGCGCTGGCTGACCGGCGCTGGCGGTGCGCGTCA
>JBIKLX010000015.1:0-28585 GCA_044359565.1 Ilumatobacteraceae bacterium | reverse complement strand
CTACCAGTTCGTGCACGCCGACGACCTGGCCGAGGTGTGCCTGCTGGCCGCCCAGCGCAGCGGCCCGATGATCGTGAACGCCGGCACCGACCGGTTCGGCACGATGCGCGAGTCGCTGGAATCGCTGTGTCGCCACGCGGGCACCGGGGCGCGGGTGCGCTCGCTGCCCGCCGCGCCCACCTCGCTGGCGATGCGTGCGGCAGCGGCCCTGCATCTGGCGCCCTTCGCCCCATACCACTGGATCATGTATTCGAAGTCGATGTGGTTCGACATCGAGCACGCCCGCGAAACGCTCGGCTGGCAGCCGCGCTACTCGAACGAGGAGATGTTCGCGGCCAGCTACGACTGGTTCGTCGCCAACCGTGCCGCCACCACCGCGGCCGGCGCTTCCCACCATCGAACCTCGGCCCGCCAGGGAGCGCTGACGCTGGTGAAGCGGGCGATGAAGGTGCTACCGGGCTGACCGGCGCATCACCTGGGCGTGCAGCGCGCCCAGGATGCCCGTTGCCGCTGCGTCCCAGGTGAGCGTGCGGGCCCGGGCCAGCGCCGCCTCACCCAAACGACCACGGCGTTCGTCGTCGAGCAGCACATCGGCCAGCGTGTCGCCCAGTCGTTCCAGCGGCGCCAGCACACCGGTCACGCCGTCGACCACACTGCTGCGATGCCCGCGGATGTCGGTGGCCACGGCCGGCGTGCCGCATGCCGCCGCCTCGGTGAGCGTGAGGCCCCAGCCCTCCGCCAGCGAAGCGCTGGTCACCAGCCAGGCCCGCCGGTACAGCGCCACCAGGTCGTCGTGGGGCACCTGCCCGATGAAGCGGATCCACTCCCCCGCACCGAGCTGCGCCACCAGCGCCTCGAGTTCTGCGCGCATCGGGCCCGAGCCGACGATGTCGAGCCGCAGACCGGGCACGCGCGATCGGGCCACCACTGCGGCCCGCACAAGTTCGTCGAACCGCTTCACCGGCGCCAGCCTGCCCACCGCCACCAGCAGCGGCTCGGGCGAGCGCGCCGCGGCGATGTCGGCGACCGACGGCCCGGCGGGCACGAACTGCTCGCTCACTCCGTTCGGCACGGCGAGCACCCGTTCCGGCCGGAAGCCCAGCTCCAGCAACTCCTCGCGCGTCGCATCGGATGGGGTGACCATCTGGGTGCGCCGGTAGAACGGCGGTGCAAGGCGCGCCTCGAGCACCCGACCGAAACCGGCCAACGGGCCGGGCAGCATCTGCCCCCACATAGGGCCGTGCACATGGTGCAGGAACGTGATGCGCGGCTTGTGGCACCACACCGGCGAGAACCACGGCACGCCGTTCCAGATCTCGACCATCGCGTCGTACGGGCCCATGCGGTGCAGCAGCTCGCTCGCCATCACCCGCGGGAACACGGTGTAGCGGCTGCCCCGGCGGATCACCCGGTAGTCGTTGCGCTGCGATTCGGCGGGCACACCACGCGCCGCCGAGGTGCGATGGGTCACCTCCAGGCCTGCTGCTGCCCAACGGCGCATGAACTCGTCGGCGTGCACCTCGCTGCCGCCGGCATCGGGGTCGTCGAGGTCGCGCCAGGCGATGGTGTGCACCCGCCGCACGCCGTGGGCGACCACCTCGTCGGCGTACTGCTGCAGCGACGGCATCACGGCCGCTCGGTGAACTGCGGGCGTCGCTTCTCGAGGAACGCGGCGATGCCCTCCTGCGCGTCGGCGGTGACCGCGGCCGACGCCATCAATTCCACGGCGAAGGCGTACGCCTGGCTCTGGTCGAGCCCCACCTGGGCGTAGAAGCCGCGCTTGCCCAGCGCCTTCGACAGCACGCTGCCCCGGGTGGCCCGGCCGATGAGGTCGGCCACGGCGGCATCGAGTTGCTCGTCGGGGACGACACGGTTGATCAGGCCCCAGTCGGCGGCGGTGTGCGCGTCGATCGGGTCGCCCGTCAGCGCCATCTCCAGCGCCCGCTTGCGCCCCACGTTGCGCGCCACGGCCACCAGCGGCGTGTGGCAGAACAGGCCGCCCTTGCCACCGGGGATGGCGAACGCCGCCGACTCGGCCGCAATGGCGAGGTCGCACGTGGCGACCAACTGGCAGCCCGCCGCCGTTGCCAGCGCGTGCACCTTGGCCACCACCGGCTGCGGGATCGACTGCACGGTGTCCATCATCTCGGTGCAGACCTCGAACAGGTGGCGCACGTCGGCCAGCGACGCGCCCGCCATGTCGGCGAAGTTGTGACCCGCCGAGAACACCGGGCCGTTCGCCGCCAGCACCACGCCCAGCGCATCGCTGTCGCCCACCGTTCGCAACACCGTGGTCAGCTCGGTCATCACGTCGAGCGCCAGCGCATTGCGCTTGTCGGGCCGGTCGAGGGTGATGGTGGTGATCGGGCCGTCGGTGCTGACGAGCAGGTGCTGCAAGGCGTTCACGGCACCAGTGTCGCGCGGCAGCCGTGCTCGGGTGGGTACGGGTCACTACAGTCGACCCCCGTGGCCGACTCCGACGCTTCACCCCCTCGGCCGGCCGGTCGTCGCCCGTACGTCCTCGGCGGTCCGCTGCAGATGCCCGGCCGCGCCGGCTGGTTGAGCGCCCTGGTCATCGCCGTCGTCGTCGCCATCCCGCTGCGGGGCCTCTACCTCGGCACCGGGTCGTCGATGGAGGAGGGCTTCATGCTCGTCTTCCCGAAGCAGATGCTGCGCGGCGACGTGCCCAATGTCGACTTCCTCCACCTCTACGGCCCGGGCTCGCTGCACACCCTGATGGGCTGGTACCAGGTGTTCGGCTACACGCTCGAGAGTCAGCGCACCTTCGGGCTGCTGCAGCACCTCGGCATCATCGCCGGGGTGTTCGCCCTCACCAAGCCGTGGGGCCACCGCATCGCGGTCATCGCATCCATCGCCGTCACGTTCCTGGTGCTCACCCCCATCGGTCTGTCGGCGCTCGCCTGGGAGGGCGCAGTCGCGCTCGGCCTGTGGAGCGTGGTGTTCGGCGTGCGGGCCATCCACACCGAGGGGCGCGACCGGCGGGCGGCACTGCTCGGCGCCGGGGCGCTCGCCGGCTTCGCCCTGTCGTTCCGCCCCGACCTCGTCGTGGCACTGGGCCTCGCCCACGTGGTGGTGCTGTGGCGGCTGCGGGCCGGGCGCTCCTCGCTGCTCGGCGCGCCGGTGCTGGGCCTGGTGATCGGTCTCACCCCGATGTGGATCCACCTCGCCGTGGCCGGCATCGGCCCGTCGTGGCGCGGCATGGTGGCCGAGCCGGTGCGCGACCTGCGGCCCGGACGCGAGTTGCCCCGACCGCCCAGCTTCGGCAAGGTCGACGGCGCACTGCAGGCCGTGGTGGAGGGTCCGCTCGACGCCCCGTGGTGGCGTTTCCCGGCGCTCAGCGCGAACCACCAGCTGTTCTTCTGGTTCTGGTTGGTGGTCGTGCTCGCCCTCGGTGTTCCGCTGGCCACCTGGCTGCTGGTGCGCCGCCACGGCCCGTCGCCTGCACGCACCGCATTGTTCGTCGGTTCGCTGTTCGGCCTGGGCATGCTGGGCCAGGCGATGCAGCGCCCCGACAGCACCCACCTCGCCTGGGGTTCGTGCATCACGTTCGCGCTGCTCGTGCCGCTGCTGCGCGAGGTGCTGATGGTGTGGCGGCCCCAGGTGCCGGCGCTGCGGCTCGACCTGGCCGCCGGTGCCCTGGTGGCACTCGCGCTGTTCGTCGTCTGCCCCTTCTACACGTACCGCACCTACCTGCTCTACAGCCGCATGAGCGTGGGCGACCGGCCGGCCGGGTTCGAGGTGTCGCGCGACGACCGCCGCTTCTACTTCGGCAACGAGCCGCTGCAGCGCGCCAGCCAGGCCGCGGTCGATGAACTGGCTGCGTCGAGCGCACCCGGCGAGCGTCTGCTGGTCGGGCCGGCCGATCTGTCGCGCACCATCTACAGCGACGTCGCCTTCTACTTCCTGTTCCCCGAACTCACCCCGGCCACCTACTTCATCGAGATGGATCCGGGCCTCGCCGACCGCGAGGGCTCGAGCCTCGCCGCCGACGTGACGTCGGCCGACTGGGTGCTGCTCACCAACTTCTGGACCGGCTGGTACGAACCCAACGCGTCGAGCGAGTTCGGTTCCGACGCCCCCAACCAGGTGGTGGCGAACCAGTTCTGCCTGGTGGGCAACTACGAGAACGCCCTGGTGCTGCTGTACCGCAAGTGCGCGCAGGGCGACGGTGTCAGCCCGGCCGGCATCGGGATCGGTGCCGAACGCCGCGCCTCACTCGAAGCCGAACTCGCCGAAGCTGCCGCCCGCGGCGACTGACCGAGCGTCACCCGTGCGGGCTTCGGTCGAACCAAACCCGCACTCGCACCCGACACCTCACCGCTCACCGCCGTCGCGTGTCGACCTGCGGCCCTCACCCGGCCCGAAGTCGACACGCCCTTCCCGACACCGACCCGGCATGTCGACCTGCGGCCCTCACCCGGCCCGAACTCGACACGGCCCGAAGCAGCCGCCCGCGGCGACTGACAGCGACCGCAGCTCAGCCGAGGGGCAGGCGGCGCCACACGGGGCCGGGCAGGTGGCGCAGCACCATGAACACCCAGCGCAAGATGCCCGGCGCCCACACCCGGCGGCGGCCCGAACGCAGCGCCCGCACCGTCACCTCGGCCACCTTGTCGGGCGTGGTGGCGAATGGCGCCGCCTTCATGCCCGTCGTCATCTTCGAGTGCACGAACCCGGGGCGCACCACCAGCACACGCGCGCCCGAGCCGTCGAGATGGTCGCCCAGTCCCTGCGCGAAACCGTCGAGACCCGCCTTCGTGGCGCCGTAGACGAAGTTGGCCTTGCGCACCCGCTCGCCCGCCACGCTGCTGAGCACCACCAGCGAACCGTGACCCTGGCGGCGCAGGCGGTTGGCCACCGCAATCGATGCCGACACCCCGCCGGTCATGTTCACGTGGGTCAGCGCCGCCGCAGCGTCGGGGTCGACCGCCACTGCCTCGGCATCACCGAGCTGACCAAAGGCGAGCACCACCACGTCGAGGTCGCCGTGCTTCGCCGCGATCGACTCCACAACAGCCGCATGCGTGGCGGTGTCGGCCGCATCGAAGTGCACCACGTCGACCACCACCTTGCCGTCGCGCAGCGACGCCGCCATCTCCTCACCACGATCCAGGTCGCGGCAGGCCAACACGATGGTGCGCGTGACCGGGCTGACAAGCGCACGAGCGATGGCCACGCCGATCTCACTGGTACCACCGAGCACGGTGATGGTCTGCGGCTGTCCGAATGCGTTCTGCACTGCTGGCTCCCGGGGGGTGAATGGCGTCAGTCGGCGGCCAGCATCAACCGCCGGCCGAGATCGCTCTGCCACACCTGCAGCGGATCGACCCGGCGGCGCACAGCCTGCCACTCGGCCAACCGAGGGTAGCCGCGGCGCACCGTCTCGGGGGTGGTGTGGGCGTCCTTGGCGAAGTAGTTGCGGCCACCGGCCTGCAGCACCATCTCGTCGAGCCGGTGCAGCAGCAGGCCCAGGCCCGGCCCACCGGCAGGCATGTCGAGCGCCAGGGTCCACCCGGGCTGCGGGAAGCTGAGCGGCGCCAGGTTGGCGGCGCCGAATCGCTTCAGCACAGCGAGGAAGCTGGCCACACCGGCCGCCGACAGTTGCTCGATGATGCGGCGCATCACGTCTTCCTCACCGAAGGGCACCACGCACTGGTACTGCACCAGGCCCGGTCGGCCGTAGAGGCGGTTCCACTCGCCCACCATGTCGAGCGGGTGGAAGTACGACCCGATCGACTGGATCTCACCCACCCGCGAGCGGGGCGTCTTGCGGAACCAGAACTCATTGAACGCTGCCACCGTGACGTGGTTCAACACGCCCGGCCGCGGCACCAGCGGCGGCACCGACAGCAACTGCCGCGGCCCGTATTCGAGCGGGTCGACCTGAGCGCGCGTGGGCAGTTCGTCGAGCCGGGCATGGTCGCCACGGGTGAGCGCACTGCGGCCGAGGTGACGACCCTTCGCGGCCAGGTCGATCCAGGCGACGCTGTAGCGGTGCGCCTCGTCGCCTTCGCTCATGGCAGCGAACAGCGCATCGAGGTCGGCCACCCGCTGGGTGTCGACCGACATGCGGCTGGTCTCGATGCGCAACAGGCGGATGGTGGCCGACAGCACGATGCCCGTCAGCCCCATGCCGCCGAACGTCGCCCAGAACAGCGCCGGATCCACCGTGGGCGACACCGCGACCGCACTGCCATCGGCCAGCTGCAGGGTGACCTGCTCGACGTGGTTGGCGAACGAACCGTCGACATGGTGGTTCTTGCCGTGGATGTCGCTGGCGATGGCCCCGCCCACGGTGACGAACCGCGTGCCCGGGGTGACCGGCACGAAGAAACCGCGGGGCACGATGACGCGCATCAGGTCGTCGAGGCTCACCCCGGCACCCACCGTCACCACACCCGCCACCGGGTCGAGCACAGCGTCGGAGGCACTTCCCTGCAGGCGCAGCACGAGGCCGCCGCCGTTCTGCGCGGCGTCGCCGTAGCTGCGGCCGAGACCACGCACGAGCGCGCCACGATCGCCGGCCTCCTTCACCGCTGCGGGCACCTCCGAACGGAGGACCTCCACGACGTCGGCCACCGTGGGGTTCGTCCGACCCCACCCGCTCAACGACCTGCGTGCCACGCTCACGAGGCTAGTAGGGCCACTCGGGTTCGCGACCGGTGATCCGCTGCAGCAGCCCGCCGAGACGCAGGCTGAGCAGCACCTTCAGCCCCACGTTCTTCACGAACCAGGGCAGTTGGGCGAGTTGCCGCAGCGCGTTCTTCACCCGGGCACCCACGCCCGGGGCGAGGTCGGCGCGGTACTCGGCCAGCGACCGGGCCCGACCCACGTAGCGGAAGCGGCCGCCGAACACCAACGCCCGACCGATGGCCAGCGTGACCCCCACCGACGAGAACGAGTCGTGGATGAGCAGCGTGCCACCCGGCTCCACCCGGGCACCCCAGTCGCGGATGTCGGCCAGGGCCGGCGCATAGCGGTGCGCGCCGTCGACATACAGCACGGCCAGGTCGCCCTGCACCTCATTGTGGGCGGCATCGCTGAACGCACGGATGTGGCGCACCCGGTGGGCGACACCGGCCGCGGCGAGGTTGGCGTTAAACACCTCGTGGTCGTCGGCCGCCGCTTCGGCGAACCCCTCGATCTCCTGCGGGCCGCGGTCGTTGCCGGCATGCGGGTCGATGGCCACCACGGCCACGCCGTCGGGCGCAGCCGAGGCGAGCACGATGGTGCTGCGGCCACGGAAGCTGCCGATCTCGACGATCTGATCACCCGCCGTGGTGCGGGCCGCTGCGTCGTACAGTCGGCGCGCCTGATCGGCCGACATCCAGCCGTCGACCCCCGCTACCTCCACCACCACCTCGTCGTAGGTCCTCAGCGTCATCGCCCCTCCTCGTTGCTCAGCCGCTCACACATAGACACCCAGCCCGAACACGACCACCCACAGCACACCCAGCACCTGCAACGTGCGGTCGGCAGCGAAGATCTCCTCCGGCGCCGCACCGTGGCCCTGCTCGACGATGAGCGTGTAGCGCAGCAGTGCCGTGGCCATCGGCACGATCGACAGTTCGTAGAACGGCCACGTGGTGCCGGCCAGTTCCTTGGTGTCGAACGCCCAGATGCAGTACGACACCAGCGCCGCGCCACAACTGACCGACAGCACGGTGCGCAGGAAGTCGAGCGAATAGTCCTCGAGCGTGGAACGCACCGAACCCTGATCGCCCAGTTCGCGTAGTTCGGCGTACCGCTTGCCGGCGACGATGAACAGCGACCCGAACGACGTGGTGAGCAGGAACCAGGTGCTCATCGGCACATCGGTGCCCACCGCACCGGCAATGGCGCGCAGCACGAAGCCAGACGCCACGGTCACCAGGTCGACCACGGCGATGTGCTTCAGCACACTGCTGTACAGCGAGGTGGTGACCACGTACACCGCCAGCACGATGGCGGTCTGCCAGCGCGGCACGGCCGACAGCGCGATACCGCCGACGAGCAGCGCCGTGCCCACGACACGGGCCAGGCCGATGGGCACCGCACCGCTGGCGATGGGGCGGCTGCGCTTGGTGGGGTGTTGCCGATCGGACTCGACGTCGAGCAGGTCGTTCCAGTAGTAGGTGCCGCTGCTGACCATGCAGAACGCCACGAACACCACGAGGGTGCGCCACAGGTACGAACCATCGTCGAGCACACCCGCCGCACCCGGCGCAGCGAACACCAACAGGTTCTTCGCCCACTGCTTGGGCCGAGCCTGCTTGAGCAACGCCCGAGGCAACGATGTCGTCATGCGCTGTGTCCCGTCGGCACGGCCTGCACCGTAGTGCCGTGCACCCACACCGGGTGGTGAGCCATGGCCAGCATCTCACGGTCGCCTCGGCTGTCGCCGTAGGCCCACAGCTCGGCATCGTCGGCATCGTGCTGACGGAGCCAGGCCGTCAGCCGGTGTGCCTTCTCGGCGGCGCGACAGTTGGGCCCGTCGAGCTCGGGCAGATACCGACCATCGCGTCGGGCGATGTCGGTGCACAGCACGGCCCCCACACCCAGCAGCGCGGCCAGCGGGTCGAGGTACGGCCGTAGCGAGGCCGACACCAGCACAGTGCGATGGCCGTGCTCCTGGTGCCAGCGCAGGCGGGCCAGCGTGTCGGGGCGCAGCATCGAGCTCGCCACCGTGTCGGCGAAGGCGTTGCCCTGCTCGGCAACTACGTCGACCTCGCGGCTTCCCATCACGCCGCCGACCACCACGGCCTTCAGTCGGTCGCGGTCGCGGCGCAGCGCACCGTTGGCCGTGGCCAGTGGGCGGCGGGCGAACGCAGCGGCCAGCCCCAGGCGACCACCCACCAGTTCGAGGAACGGCCGCACGCAGTCGCGCACCGTCAGCGTGCCGTCGACATCGAACGCCGCCACGATGTCGCGCGCTTCGCTCACCCGAGGTCCTCGAGCATCTGCCAGTAGTCGGGCCAGCTCTTCGACACCACGCCGGGGTCGTCGATCTCGATGCCGTCGGCCACCAGACCCAACAGCGCGAACGCCATCGCCAGCCGGTGGTCGTGATGCGTGTGCAACAGCGCTGGCGATGGTGCGCCGGGCTGCACCACCAGACCGTCGGCGGTCTCGGTGGCGCGCACTCCTGCGGCCTGCAGTTCATGGCACAGATCGCCCAGGCGGTCGCTCTCCTTGGCTCGGATGAAGCCCACCCCGCGGATGGTGGTGGGCGTGGTGGCGAACGCTGCCACCACGGCCAACGTGGGCACCAGGTCGCTCATGTCGACCATGTCGATGTCGAGACCGCGCAACGGCCCCTCACGGGTCACCGTGGTACCGGTGGCGTTCTGCACGACCTCGCAACCCATCTCGGCCAGCACGTGCACGAACTGTGCATCGCCCTGCAGGGCTGTGGCGGTGAGCCCGGCCACGTGCACCGTTCCACCGGCCACGGCAGCGGCTGCCAGCGGGTAGCTGGCCGAACTGGCATCGGGCTCGACCACGTAGTCGGCGGCCCGGTAGCGACCGGCGGGCACCACCACCAGGTCGTCACCCACCTCCACCCCGGTCACACCGAACGACGCCATCACCGCCGCCGTGATGCCCACGTACGAACGCGACACCAGCGGGGTGGTCATCTGCAGGCGCAGTCCGCCGGGCAGATACGGACCGATCAGCATCAGGGCGGTGATGTACTGGCTGCTCACATCGCCACGGATGGGCAGCGACCCGGCACCGGCACCGCGCAGTGGACCGCACACGCCCACCGGCAACTGCCCCGGCTCGCCCAGCGGCCGAACCGTTGCACCGAGCGCCACAAGCGCCTCGTGCAACGGCGCCATCGGCCTGCGCCGCAGCGCGGCCTCGCCGTCGACGACCACCTCGGTGCTACCCAGCGCCGCCAGCGCCGTGACGAACCGCGACGTGGTGCCCGCCAAGCGGGTGTGCAGCGTGACCGAACGGTCGACGAACACACCACCGGTACCGTCGACCGCCACCACGTCGTCGGCGGCGTCGGCGAACGCGCAGCCGATACCGAGCGCGGCGAGGCAGTCGAGCATCGCCGCCGTGTCGTCGCCGGGCGCGATGCCCTGCAGCACCGAACGCCCGTCGGCCAGCGCCGCGCACACCAGAGCACGGTTGGCGATGCTCTTCGAACCCGGCACCCGCACCTCGGTGGCGAGCGGCCCGTCGAGTGGCTGGACGCGGTAGGTGGTCATGCCAGTCGCTGCACCGCGGGCCGGTAGCCGCGCGCCATCAACCCACCGCGGTACATCTCAGCCATCGCCGCGTCGACCAGCACCACGGCCACACCGCGGGTGCCCTCCATGGTGTGCACCACCTCGAAACTCTCGATGTTCACACCGAGTTCGGCGGCAAGGGTGAAGATCTCGGCCGCCGAGCCCGGGCGGTCGAGGATGGGGATGCGCACCTCGGCCAGTTCGGTCGGGTGATTGGCGCGCACGGGCAGGTTGGCACGGGCCTCGCGGGCACGTTGCAACTTCGCCTGCAGGCCCACCCGGTCGTCGGTGGCCACCACCGTGCGCATCTGCCCCAACCCGTCGATCAGACCGTCGAGCGCCGACAGGATGGCCGTGCGGTTCTCGGCGCAGATGTCGAGCCAGATGGCCGGGTGTCCCGAAGCGATGCGGGTCATGTCGCGAAAGCCACCGGCAGCAAGACGCAGCAACGCAGCGTGTTCTTCGGCCCGCGCGCTGGCGAGGCCCATCAGCGTGGCCGCAGTGAGGTGCGGCACATGGCTGATCACGGCCACCACCTGGTCGTGTCGTTCGGCTGGCAGGGCCACCACCTCGGCGCCGAGTTCGGCGACGACGGCAGCGACTGCGGCAAACGTCGTGTCGGCCGTGGCGGCCGACGGGGTGAGCACCCAGACGGCCCCGGCGAACATCGACCCGTCGGCGCCGTCGAGACCCTCCAGTTCGCTGCCCGCCATCGGGTGACCACCCACGAACCGCGGGTCGTCGATGGCGGCGACCACACCCGCCTTCACACTGCCCACATCGGTCACCACGCCGCGTGTGGCGGCCAGCGCCACCGCTGCCTGCTCGGCCAGCGACAGTACCGGCGTGGCGACGAACGTGATCTCGGCCTCGGGGTCGAGCCCCTCGACCGCGATGATGCGCATGTCGAGCGCCCGCTGCACACGTGCCGGGTCGCGGTCGGTGCCCGACACCAGCCAGCCTCGTTCGGTCAGCCCGAGCGCGATCGACCCGCCGATGAGGCCGAGGCCCGACACCGAGGCACGCCGCGGCGGCGCTGCAGCAGGGTCGTCGGGGGTGAGCACCACGGGGTGAGAATCTACCGGCGCTGCCCGGCGCCGACCGTCTCGATCAGCACCTTCACCTCGTGCGCGGTGAGCGGCCGCCACGCGCCGGGCCGCAGTGTGCGATCGCTGATCGACGCAATCCGCACCCGCACCAGTCGTCGAACCGGATGCCCGACTGCCTCGCACATCCGTCGCACCTGCCGGTTCTTTCCCTCGTGGATCGTGATCCGCAGCACCCCGGGCGACGGCTGCGACACCTGCGCTGGCGCGGTGATGCCGTCGTCGAGTTCGACGCCAGTACGAAGGGAACGCAGAGCTCCGGCCGACACCACCCCACCGTCGACATCGACCAGGTACTCCTTGTCGACGCCGTGGCTGGGGTGGGTGAGCCACTGGGCCAGCTCGCCGTCGTTGGTCAGCAGCAACAGTCCCTCGGTGTCGAGGTCGAGCCGGCCGACGGGGAACACCCGCGGTTCACGAGGGACGATGTCGATGACCGTCGGTCGTCCGTGGGTGTCGCTCGCTGTGGTGACCACACCGGTGGGCTTGTTCAACAGGTAGTAGACGAGGCCGGGACGAACGCCTACCGGCACCCCGTCGACCTCCACCCGGTCGCGGTCGGGCTCGACACGCCGGCCGAGCACGGCGACGTCGCCGTTCACCGTCACCCGGCCGGCAGCGATGAGGTCCTCGCAGATTCGGCGGCTGCCCCACCCACACGCGGCGAGCACCTTCTGTAGGCGCTCACCCTGCGGCAGGGCAGCCGACTCGGCGGCCAACTGCTCCCACAGCGGGGGTTCGGGCCGGCGTTCGTTGCTCACGCGGTGGTGTCGGGCTGTGCAGGTGCGACCACGGGCTCGACCCGGAGCCCCTGTTCGAGTGCCTCGACGACATCGGCGCCGGGCACGAACTCGGCGATCGGCGGCAGATCGGCCAGCGAGGCGAGGCCGAGCTTCTCGAGGAACTGCGGCGTGGTGCCGAACAGCACCGCCTGGCCGGGGCCGCTGTCGCGCGCCACCTCACCGATGTAGCCGCGAGCCTGCAGGGTGCGCAGCACGCCATCGGGGTCGACGCCACGGATGGACGCCACCTGGGCACGCGAGATGGGCTGCTTGTAGGCCACGATGGCGAGTGTCTCGAGGGCCGCGCCGCTGAGCCGGGCGCGCTGGCCATCGAGCAGGAAGCGCTCGACGTAGGGCGACAGGTCGCCGGCCGTCTGGTAGCGATAGCCACCGGCCACCCGCACCAGCTCGAAGCCGTGGCCGGCCTCGACGTAACTGGCGGCCAACTCGGCGCAGAGGTGTTCGACGGTGTGCACCGGCAGTTCGAGCAACTGCGCCAACAGGTCGGCGGGCACCGGCTCGACCGCCACCAGCACGATGGCCTCGATGGCGCGCACCGACTCGGCATCGGGTACTCCAGGCGCCCTGCGGTCCGCTGCCGGATCGGCGAGCAGCGGCTGCTCGGGCTCGTGCCCTGCCGAGTTCTGGCCTGCCGGGTCATGTTGCGTCGGGTCGTGTGGGTCGGTCATCGTGGTCCTGGGTCGGTCGGGGGGTGCGCTGGGTGGGGTTCAGCCGTCGTAGTCGTCGATCGTCGCCGACGCCTCGTCGGCACCGACCGAGAGGCCGTTCCAGACGATGTCGATGTCGCCGAAGCGTTCGGCCTGATCGAGGTCGACCGCACCCTGTTTGAACAACTCGAGCAGAGCGAGGAAGCGGACGATCACCTCGAGCCGTTCGACGAGGCCGCCGGTGAGACGGGCGAACGAGATGCGGCCCACACGCGGCAACTCGTCGATCAGCTCGGCCATGGCATCGGCCACGCTGAGCCGGATGGGCGCGACGTGGAACAGGTCGATGCGCGGCACCGGCTTCGGGGTGATGACCCGCAGATAGGCCGCCTGCAGCCGACGCGGGTGTGTGCCTTCCAGCAGGTCGGGCATCAGTTCGGCGAACCGCTCGTCGGGCCCGGCCTGCCGCGGGAAGCTGCGGTCGGCCTCGTCGACCAACAGCGAGAACACCGAGGCGACGTCTTTGAAGGTCTTGCACTCGAGCAGCCGGGCCAGCAGCAGGTCACGTTCTTCCCACAGCGCCAGTTCGTCGTCGAGGTCGATGTCGTCGCGGCCGGGCAGCAGGCGGCGGGCCTTCAGCTCCACCAGGGTGGAGGCGATCATGAGGAACTCGGTGGCCACATCGAGGTCGATGGCCTGCATCCGCTCGACCTCGACCAGATAGGCGTCGACAATGCGGGCCAGCGGTACCTCGTAGAGGTCGACCTGCTCTTTCAGGATGAGATGGAGCAACAGGTCGAACGGTCCCTCGTAGACAGGGGTGGCGACCTCGAACGACATGGCTCAAAACTACCCCCGGCGGACCACGGCGAGTCGATAGCGTTGCCCGCCGTGACCAGAGTGCTGTCCTGCATCCAACCCACCGGCGACGTCCACCTGGGCAATTACCTCGGGGCGCTGCGGAACTGGGTGTCGGGTCAGTACGAATGCGACGCGTTCCACGGCATCGTCGACCTGCACGCGCTCACCATCACCGATCGGCCCGGCGTGCTGGGCGACGCCACCGTCACCCTGGCCGCGATGCTGTTCGCCGTCGGCCTCGAGCCCGAGCAGGCCACGGTGTTCGTCCAGAGTCACGTGCCCGAACACTCACAGCTCGCCTGGGTGATGGAGTGCACGGTCAGCTACGGCGAACTCAGCCGGATGACCCAGTTCAAGGACAAGTCGGCCAAGCGCGAGGGCGAGTTCATCTCAGCCGGGCTGTTCACCTACCCGGCGCTGCAGGCCGCCGACATCCTCCTGTACGACGCCGACGAGGTGCCGGTGGGCGACGACCAGCGACAGCACGTCGAGATCACCCGCGACATAGCCATCCGCTTCAACACCCGCTTCGGCGACACGTTCACCGTGCCCAAGGCCGTGCACCCCAAGGCCGGTGCCCGGGTGATGGACCTGCAGGACCCCACCTCGAAGATGTCGAAGTCGGCGGGCAGCGACGCCGGCCTGGTGTACCTGCTCGACGACCCCGCCGCCATCGCGAAGAAGTTCAAGCGGGCCGTCACCGACAGCGACAGCGAGGTGCGCTACGACCGAGCCGAAAAGCCCGGCGTGTCGAATCTGCTCGACATCCTGTCGGCCTGCACAGGCGACACACCCGAGGTGCTGGCCGGCCGCTACGCCCAGTACGGCCCGCTGAAGGTCGACACCGGCGACGCTGTCGTCGAACTCGTGCGCCCCATCCAGGCCCGCTACCACGAGCTCATGGACGATCGCGCCGAACTCACCCGCCTGCTGCGGGTGGGTGCCGACAAAGCCGGTGCCGTCGCCCGCGCCACCCTCCAGCGCGCCTACGACCACATCGGCCTCCTCCCCCGCTGACGCCCACCCGAGTCCCAACTGGCCACCCGAGTCCCAGCCGACCACCCGAGTCCCAGACGCCCACCCGAGTCCCAACTGGCCACCCGAGTGGAATCTGGCACCCTGGGGGGCAAACAACCCTCGGGAGCAGCGCCTCAGATGTCGTCGGCGGCGCGCAGGTCGGCGAACGCATCGCCCGCGCCGGCCACCAGCGCCACCGTCACCGGGTCGCTGCCCGCGGCCTCGAGCAGTTCGGCCCCGATGCGCTCGTGGTCGTGATACCGCCGGAAGCGGTCGGTCCGCGGGCCCACCACCGTGGCCACCACCCGCGCCAGCGTGCCCAGCCCGGCGTCGATCTTGCCGATGTCGTGCAGCAGCGCGCCCGCCATCTCGGCCCGGGTGGCCGACGGGCGCCGGTCGACGAACCGCCGGGCCACCAGCACGGCGTGGCGCCGATCGGCCACCGCCATCTGCTGCCACAGCGCCCACTCCGGGTCGGCCAACCAGCCGCGCACCCAGCCCTCGTCGGCAGCCGACGGCGGCCGACGCGACAGCGACCCCACGAACCGTCGCACGAGATGCGCCGGGCTTGCCATCAGCGACCCCGCGCCCGAGGATGGGCATCGCGGTAGACGGCCACCAGGCGCTCCTGGCTCACCTTGGTGTACACCTGCGTGGTCGACACCGATGCGTGACCCAGCAGTTCCTGCACGATGCGCAGGTCGGCGCCGTGGTCGAGCAGGTGGGTGGCGCACGAGTGCCGCAGTACGTGCGGCGACAGGTCGTCGGCGGGTATGCCTGCCAGGCGCCCGTACCGCTTCACCACCGACCAGGCCGACTGCCGGGTGAGGCGTGCCCCACGCTGGTTCAAGAACACCGCCTCGGCATCGCCGCGCCGACTCCACCGATCAGGCTCGAGATACGGTCGCCCCGAGGGGCCAAGCCAGTCGGCCAGCGCCCCTGCCGCCACCCGCCCGAACGGCACCAGTCGCTCCTTCGAGCCCTTGCCGTACAACCGTGCGGTGCGACTGGTGAGGTCGACATCGCCGATCGACAGGCCGCACAACTCGCTGATGCGCGCTCCCGTTGCGTAGAGGAACTCGAGCATTGCCCGGTCGCGCCGGCCCACCGGGTCGGTGCCGTGCGCAGCGTCGAGCAGGCTGCCCACCTGCGACTCACTGAGGGGCTTGGGGATGCCCGCCGGCACCCGCACCCCGTCGAGGTCGGACGTCGGGTCGTCGCCGCGACTCCCTTCGTCGACCAGGAAGCGGTGGAACATGCGCATCGCCGCCACCTGCCGCGCCACGCTCGCCGGCGCAGACTGCTGGCGCCGCACGCCGATGTAACGCTCGATGTCGGGGGCTGCCGCCGACCCCGGGTCTAGGTGCTCAGCAGCGAGCCACACGGTGTACGCCCGCAGGTCGCGGCGATACGCGGCCAAAGTGTTGGCCGAACGCCCGCGTTCGGTGAGCAGCCACGACAAGAACTCCTCCACCTCGAGCGGCAGCTCGGGGTCGTCGCCGATCGAACGGTCGCGGGCGGCCGCCGCCATCAGTCCTCCAGAGGCCGAACAGCATCGCCGCGCAGCAGCTGACGTTCGACGAGCAGCAGTCCGATGATGGTCTTCGCGTCGCGGATCTCGCCCGACTCCACCATGGCCATCGCTTCGCCCAGCGGCAGATGCACCACCTCCGAGTGTGCCTCCTCCGGGCCGTGCGTCTCGCGTTCCACCGCGGTCAGCTCGGTGGCCAGGAATAGGTGGAGCACCGAGTTGGTCATCCCGGCCGAGGGATAGAACGCGTGCATCGGCACCAGTCGACCGGCCACCAGGCCCACCTCCTCCACCAGTTCGCGCGCCGCCGTCACGATGGTGGGCTCGTCGGGTACGTCGCGCATGCCCGCGGGTATCTCGAGCACCAACTCGTCGAACGCGGCCCGGTACTGCCGCACGAGCACCACCGACGGATTGCCCTCGGCGTCGAACAGCAGGGGCACCGCTGCCACGGCGCCCGGCGAGCGCACGACATCGCGTTCGAACGCCTCGCCGTCGGGCGATTCGAAGCGCGCAACCGCGACGTGCCAGATGTGGCCTTGATGGACCAGTCGGTCGTCGACGTGCCGGAACCCGCTCACGCCACCGAGGGTGGCGCAGCCGGCTGGTCGAGCACGACCAGCCGTGGTGCCCGTGCCTCGTGGCGGGCGAGGGCAGCGTCGACCAGTTCGCGGAACAGCGGATGCGGTCGGTCGGGACGACTCTTGAACTCGGGGTGTGCCTGAGTGGCCACCCAGAACGGGTGGTCGTCGAGCTCGATGAACTCGACGAGCCGTCGATCGGGCGACACACCGCTGCAGCGCAGACCTGCGGCCTCGAGCTTGGGCTTCAACTGGGCGCTCAACTCGTAGCGGTGACGGTGGCGCTCGGACACGACGGGCTCGCCATAGGCCTGCGCCACACGGGTGCCGGGCTCGAGGATGGCGTAGAACGCGCCGAGGCGCTGCGTGCCACCCTTGTCGATGACATCACGCTGGTCGTGCATCAGGTCGATCACCGGATACGGCGTATTCGGGTTCATCTCGGTCGAGTTGGCATCGGTCATGCCCAGCACGTTGCGGCAGAACTCGATGGTCATGGCCTGCAGGCCCAGGCACAGCCCGAGGCACGGGATGTCGTGCTCGCGTGCGTACCCGGCCGCAGCGATCTTGCCCTCGAAGCCGCGTTCGCCGAACCCGCCCGGAATGACGATGCCGTCGAGGTCGGCCAGACGGCCGGCCACCAGCAGGCCCTCCACTTCCTCGGCCTGGATCCAGTCGATCTCCACCTTGGCGCCGTGGTGGAACCCGGCGTGCTTCAGGCTCTCGACCACCGAGAGGTAGGCGTCCTGCAGGTCGATGTACTTGCCGATCAGGCCGATCTTCACCGGCCGGGTGGCGGCTTCCACTTTGTCGACGAGCTGCTGCCACGGTGCCAGGTCGAGGGGCGCATCGATGCGCAGCACGTCGCACACCACGTCGTCGAGACCCTCGTTGTGCAAGATGAGCGGCAGTTCGTAGATGTTGCGGGCATCAGCCGCATTCACCACCGCTTTCTCGTCCACGTCGCACAGACCCGAGATCTTGCGCTTCAGGCTGTCAGACAGCGGCTCTTCGCTACGGCACACGATGACATCGGGCTGGATGCCACGGCTACGCAGTTCGGTGACCGAGTGCTGCGTGGGCTTGGTCTTCTGCTCACCGCTCGGCCCGATGAACGGCACCAGCGTGACGTGGATGTAGCAGACGTTGTCGCGGCCCGCTTCCTTGCGGAACTGGCGGATGGCCTCGAGGAACGGGAGGATCTCGATGTCGCCAACCGTGCCGCCCACCTCGGTGATGACCACGTCGACATCGTCGGTCGCGAGGCGACGGATGCGGCGCTTGATCTCGTCGGTGATGTGCGGGATGACCTGCACCGTCTTGCCGAGGTAATCGCCGCGACGCTCGGCGGCGAGCACTGCTTGGTAGATGGAGCCGGTGGTGGCGTTCGAGTTACGGCTGAGGTTCTCGTCGATGAACCGCTCGTAGTGGCCGAGGTCGAGGTCGGTTTCGCCACCGTCGTCGGTGACGAACACCTCGCCGTGCTCGAACGGGTTCATCGTGCCGGGGTCGACGTTGATGTACGGGTCGAGCTTCTGCATCGTCACCCGCAGGCCGCGCATCTTCAACAGGCGACCGAGCGACGAACCGGTGAGGCCCTTGCCCAGCGAGGAGGCGACGCCCCCGGTCACGAACACGTGCTTGGGCATCTGCGCTTCCTCCGTCTCAGCCGACCTGACAACGGGATGTCAGGGTAACGCGGCGCGCGAGGCGATCGCGCGGATGATCGGCCATATGGTGCGCGACCAGCGGTTTCACCGTAGACGCCGTTCGGGCAGTGCACCCAGACGGTCGAACCAGCGCAGTGGCGCGACGGCGTCGATGACCCGGGTGAAGCTCACCCGCTCGCTCACCAGGTTCAGCAGCACCACCACGACCAGGGCCGCCCATTCGCCCGCCGAACCGACGGCAACGACCAGGCCCCAGCCCACGGCAGCGCCCAGCACGTTGGCGCCGGTGTCGCCCAGCATGCATCGCTCGCGCAGATCGGGCCACAGCATCGCTGCACCACCGCCCAGCACCACCAGTGGCCCCGTCAGCGACCATCCCAGGCCGCCGAGCGCCGCCACCACCACACCTCCCAGCAGCGACACCTTCACCACCCGACCCGGCGCCCGGTCGAACAGGTTCGCCAGATTGGCGGTGGCAGCCACCAGTAGCCCACCGCGCAGCGAATCGACCACGTCACCCGACACTGCCAGCACGCCGAACAGCACACCCCCGACGAGCTTCACCAGCCCGGAGGTCACCTCGCCGCGACGCAGTGCACCGAGGTGACCCGCGAAGCCCTTCACCGCCGTATCGCCGGCCAAATCGTCGAACAGTCCGATGAGCGCGAACCCGATGGTGGCGCCGCCGAGCACCGTGGCGCCCCGCGCCGCCTCCGCAGCATCGATTCCACCGACGCGCTCGACCAGGGCGTACAGGGCCTGCACGACCACGGTGCCCAGCACCACGGCCAGGCCGGCGGCAACGGGCAGCCGATGACCCCGGTAGTTCACGCGTTGCAGCGCCTCGGTGCGGGCGAACGGACCGCGCAGCCCGCGCCACAGCACCGCCGTGCTCACGGCACCGGCCAGGAACGCACCGAGTCCGATCATCGCGCTGCCCGTTCCGGCACGGGCGCCACGCTGACGAGCACCCAGGGCACCGCTACGGCCAGCATCACGGCAGGCACCGCGATACCGCTGTCGTTGAGAGCCAGGCCGAGCACCGCCACGGTGCCGAAGCCTGCCAGGAACGCGCGCGTCGCACGGCGATCGCGCAGCAGCGTCGCCAGTTCGCTCCGGCGCCGCCACGCGTACAGCCCAGCGAGCAACACGACGATCACGCCCAGCACGGGGAACACGCTGGCGGTGAACAACTCGAGGTTGCCCTGCAACTTCCGACGCACGACAAGGCCCGCCTCACCATCGAGCAGGCGACCGACGAACCGGCCGAGATGGGTCTGGTCGGCAGCGGGTCGAGCGTGGTCGAGCAGGCCCAGCACCACCACCAGTCCCACCGTCGCGACCGCCACCACGACGACCCTGCGCCACCCGATTCGGCGACCGGTGGCCACAGCGAATGCCACGGCGATGCTCGGCACCACGGCCAACGTGCCGCCCATGTCGCTGCCGAACCGAGGCGCCGCCACCACGACTGCCGTCAGCGCGCCCACGGCGACGAGCCACCACCCCGCCCACCAGGCGACGGCGCGACCGAGTCGCTCGCCCACCGCATGCGCAGCACAGGCCGTTGCCACACCGGCCACCGCGAGCAGTCCGAACGCCACATTGCCGAGACCCTGGAAGCGACCGGCGACGGTGGGCGTGTACCCGAGCGGCGTGTTGATCTGCAGATGCCCGCCGGTCACCAGATCGACGACGAGCACCAGCCAGAGCACCCCGGCAAGGAGGTCGACCGCGGTCAGCGAGATGGTCAGCGAGGTCGCCTGCGCGGGCGCCTGCGCGGCAGCGGCAGCGGCAGCCGCCATCGCCAACACCACTGCCGCCACGAGCACCACCACGACGTACACCCACAGGGGCAGGAGGTGGTAGTCGGTCACACCCGACAAGAACGCCACGGTGGGCAGCGCGACGGTGGCAGCCGCTAGCGCCCGGGCGTGGCGGATGCGACCACGCCACCACAGCACGAGGCACAGCATCACGCCGATGGCGATGGTGGCCACCACCGGTGTGATGGCCCGGTCGCGGAACGCCACCCGGTCGGCCAGATCGGCCAACTCCGGCACCCGCTCGTCTGTCGCGGCCACCGCTCCGGCCGACACCGCCGGTGTGCCGTTCATCGAGTCGGGTGCCGCAACCCCCACGACCGACAGCACGGTGGGCGCCAGATCGTTGATCGTGAGATACCCGGCCCGCCGCGTCGACGGGCTCTGCAGCGCCGCTGGGCCGCCGATAGCGTCGATGCCGCGCCACGCCACCACGGTCACCTCGGCACCCTCGTCGACGGCCATCGGGGCCACCAGGGCCACCGCCGCACCGGCTGGGACCGTCCACGACGCCACCGCGGCGTCGAGGGCCCGCACCGCCTCGACCCGGTCGGCCGCTGGCCCTCCGACTTCGAGGCCACGCCATTCGACCAGGGTGACATCCGCGTCGAACACCGGCGATTCAGCCGGGCCGAACCGGTCGACGCACCCGCTGCCATCCATCAGTACCGCCACCGCCTCGGCCCCGCCGAACACCGCCGTCGTGAGGCCGGCGCCGTGCAGCGCGTCGCCCAGTGCTCCGGGCACGGCACCGTTCAGATCGTCGTCCGCACCGTCCGCGAGTGCTGCAGCCAACCCTGTCGCGCAGTTGTCGACCACCTCGGTCAGTTGCTCCTCACCTGAGGGCTCGAGACGATTCCCGGCACCCCACGAGACATAGCCCTCGAGCAACGATGTGCTCGTCCCGATGGCACGAACGCTGAGCAGTGCCGAGTCGCCGATCAACCCGTCGAGGTGCGGCGTGTCGACCGCATCGAGGTCTTGCCAGCGCAATCCGGGCACGCTCACCAGCACGAGGCGTTCGGCCCGCGCCAGCGGTTCGGTCGCCGGGGCGGGGCGCACGCCGAGCCAGCCGAGCACCATCAGCGCCGCGACCCCGGCTGCAGCCACCAGTCGTCGCGTCGAACGAGTCGGCGACTGCGCGGCGTCAGCCACCGCCGTCCGCCTTGCCGAGCAGTGCTCGCGGCCGCAACCCGGTGAACACGCTGACGCACGCCACGAACACCACCACACCGACGCAGCCCGCCACCACGATGGCGGCCAGCGACGCGAGCCGCGTGTTGTCGAACCACTGCTGGACCCCGAACATGACCACCCCGGCTGCCACCGCTGCAGCCAACGAACCCACCCCGAGTCGGCCGATCGAACGACGCGTCGGGTACCCGGTCACCTGACGAGCCCGCCACGTGAGCAGTGCGGCCGACAGGGTCTGCGTGGTGCCGTAGCCGAGCGCCAGCGCCGCGGCTCGGTCGCTGTCGGACATGATGACGGACGCGATCGTCATGGCGCACACCCCCAGGATCGCGGCGGCAGCCACCAGTATCGACGCCCGCTTCACATCGCTCAGGCTGAACAGCACGCGCGTCATCGTGAACGACATGCCGTAGCCCAGCAAGCCGAGGCCGAACATCGAAAGCGCATGGGCGATGGGTGCCACACCCTGACTGGCCGCCTGCCCGAACGACGACGCCACCCGCGCCACCGGCCACGACAGCGCCACCATCGCGGCACCGGCCAGCGACAGCAACGGCACGATCACCCGAGCCGATCGCTCGATGAGGGCACCGGTACGTACCCGGTCGCCACGCTGCCACGCGTCGGCGATACGCGGCGCCGAGGTGGTGGCCACCGGCACCGCGATGAGTGCGTGCGGCAGCACGAAGAACGCGAACGTCATCGTGAACACCGCCACACCGCCCTCCACCTGGTACCCCAGCACGATGGCGGCTGCAGTCGGCACCAGGGTGCCGACGACCGAGAGCATCGCCCACCCAACCGAGGCTCGCAGGTCGCTCACCAGGCGATCGTCCGGCCGCCAACGCGGCCGCCAGCGAACGCCCTGCGACCGAAGGACGATTCCCGGCACAGCGGTGAAGGCGATGACCGCCAAGGTGGTACCGCCCGCCACCAGCAGGAACTGCGTGGTGTCGAGATCGAGCGACGCCTGCTGTCCCTGACGGCTGGCCCGGTACAGCAGATAGCAGGTGATGACGACGATGTTGTTCACCGCCGGCGCCAACGCTGCCGCTGCGAACCGGCCGCGAGCAGCGAGCGCCGCGGTGGTCACCATGCCCATCCCGTAGAACGCGATCTGGGGAATGAACACCAGCAGCATCGGGGTCATCAGGGCTCGCTTGTCGGCGATCACCCCCGCGTCGCTGCCGGCCGAGGTGAGCACTCGGGTGATCAGCGGAGACAGTGCCATCACGAAGGCGGCCACGGCCGACAGCGCCACCAGCACCACACCCAGCACTACGCCGGCCGAACGCCCCAGTTCCTCATCGCCTCCCGAGCGACGCGCCGCCACGAACGACGGGACGAGGAATGCCTGCAGCACACCGCCAGCCACCAGTTCGAACAACAGGTTCGGGATGGCATTCGCCGCATGGTAGGTGTCACCGAGCAGACCATTGCTCAGCACCGCAGCGGCAACAAGCACTCGCACGAACCCCGTCAGACGCGACACCAGGGTGCACGCCGTCACCACGATGGTGTCGCGGGCGAACCCCTGCGGCCGAAGCAGCGCAGCGTGACGAGACTCGTTGATCACGTCGGGGATGGCGGGACCGAACGTTCGGCACCGTCGCGGAATCCGTAGTGGCCCACATCGCCGTCTACTGCGGCTCGCGTCGCCAGCACCGTCGCCATCCAGCCGAGGAAGGTCTCGGCGTTGTCGACCGTGCTCACCTCATCACGCAGTCGCCCGCTGTCGCGAATGGTGGTGATGAACGACGGCACCGGGGTCTCGTTGTCCTGCAGGACGCGCCCCACCTCGGCCACCACCGTGACGATCGGTTGCTGGTCGTCGACCGGTGAGGCGATGCTGATCATCGATCCGAGCACCGCGCCCGGGTCGTTGGCGAGGTTCCGATCGGACATCACCACGATCTGCACATCGTCGGCCGTGAACTCCTGGCGCGTCATGCCCAACACGTCGACGATGCCGTCGTCCTCCAAGTCGCCGAAAGCCCCACGCACCAGAGTGTCGGCGCGAAGCTCACCATCGGTCTCGCGTACCTCGGCCACCATGCGCTCCAGCCGGGTCGCCAGCTCGTCGCCCATCACCACAAGCGGATCGCGGTCGCCGACAGCATCGGCCCCGAGCGCTCCAACCACACGGTCGATCTGGGCCGGATCGAAGACGGCTGGGTCGATGCGCACCTCACCCACGAACGTCGCTCCCGACGCCCGGATCGAGCGGATCATGCCGGCCACCGCATCGGCGTCGGTGTCGCCGACCACCACCAGCAGCAGCGCCCGGTCGACAAGCTGCCCGCCGAGCAGTTGCGTCGGGCCGTCGACCGCCCACCCATCGAGTTGCGCCACTTCGGCAGCGAGCCGATCGTTCTCGGCGCGTTCGGTCTCGATGATGGCCTCGGCCGACTCGAGCCGGGCCCGGGTGCTGTCGAGCAGCGGACCGCGGACGACGGTCGACCCAGCCGCGATGCCCACGGCCAGCGCGACGAACACCGCCACGAGGCTGAAGATGTGCTGACGCAGGCTGATCATCGGTCGTCCACTCTGTCATGTCCGGCGCGCACAGTGCTCACCAACCGATCCGTGCCCGCAGCCACAGCCACAGACTCCGGAACCACAGCCGTACAGGCTCGCTCACCGCCACCACGAGCGCCAACGAACTCAGCATTGCGGCCACGAACAGCACGATGTCGCGGCCCTTCACCACCGGCCGATAGAGGTTGTTCACTCCCTTGGCGTCGATGAGCACCCGCCCCACCTTCAGCCGCACCAGGAACGTCGACGCCATGCCCTGACGGCCCTTGTCGAGGAAGTCTTCCATCGAGTTGTGCGAACCGACCGCCACGATCAACTCGGTGCCGCGCTCGTACGCCAGCAACATGGCGATGTCCTCGCTGGTGCCGGCGCTCTCGAACAGCAGGTACTGCAGGCCCATGTCGCGCAGGCGGTCGGCTCCCGGTGCACGACCTCCCGGATACGCGTGCACGATCAGTTCCGCGCCGCAGCGCAGCGTGCGCTCGCTCACCGAGTCGAAGTCGCCGATGATGATGTCGGGCGTGTAGCCCAGTTCCAGCAGGGCGTCGGCTCCGCCGTCGACCCCGATCATCACCGGCTTCAGTTCGCGCAGGTAACCCGAGCGGTGCAGTGCGCTGAGGTCTTCGCGGAAGTCGATGCCACGCACCACCACCAGGGTCTGGCGCCGCGAGAACTGCACCGTCGTCGGCGGCAGGTCGGGGTTGTCGGTGGCGAGGTGCCGCTCGCGCCGCAGGTACTCCAACGTGTTCGCAGCGAACATCTCGAGTTGTTCTCCGACGTTGCTGCGCGCTTCGGCCACCCGGGCCTCGAGTTCGTCCTCGCTGCGGCGGGCGCCCACCGCCAGCAACTCGTCGCCCATCATCACCCGTCCGCCGTCGAGGCTGATCACCTCGCCGTCACCGACCCGATCGAGCAGGGCCGGCCCCACCTCGTCGATCAGCACCACACCAGCGCGCACCAACTGGAGTGGGCCGAGGTTCGGGTAGCGGCCGGTGAACGAACTCGTCGCGTTCACCACGGCAACGACCCCTGCCTCGATGAGCCCGGCCGCCGCGACGGGGTCGACATCGGAGTGGTTGATGACGGCGATCTCGCCGGGTTCGAGGCGCTTCACCAAGTCCTTGGTCCGGGCACCGGCGCGAGCGCGCGCCGTCACCACCATCTGCTGGGCGGGTGAGGTCATCGGTCGGAACCCGTCTGGTGGCGCCTCCCACCACGCTCTCGTGCTGCAGCAAGCAACGCGGCGGCATGCTCGCGAGCCACGCCTGCTTCCGGGGTGCCCGACAGCATGCGCGCCACCTCGGCGATGCGCTCGTCGCCCGCCACGGGCACCACCTGGGCCACGGTCACCCCGTCGACCACGTCCTTGCTCACCACCACCTGGTGGTCGGCCAACGCCGCTACCTGGGCCAGATGGGTGACCACCAGTACCTGATGGCGTTCGCCGAGCGAGGCGAGGGCCTCGCCGACGGCCGTGGCTGCCGTACCGCCGATCCCGGCGTCGACCTCGTCGAACACGAGCGTTCCCGGCGCTCCCGACAGCACCAGGCGCAGCGACAGCATGGCGCGAGCGAGTTCGCCGCCCGAGGCCACCTTGGTCAGGGGCAGCGCCGGCATGCCGGGGTTCGCCGTGAACAGCAACGTCACCTCATCGCCCGGATCGTCGTCACCTACCACGATGCCCAGTTCGGCGCGCGGCATCGCCAGCGTGCGCAACGGCACCTGCACCGCTGCGGCCAGCGATGCTGCGGCGGCGCGGCGCTGTGCGCCGACCGCAGCAGCTGCCCGTCGTTCGGCTCGCATCGCCTCGGCGCGGTCGGTCTCGAGGCGCGCCACGCTGCGTTCGTAGCCCAACAGTTCGTCGAGGCGGGCCTGCGTGGTCTGCCGGTACGCAATCACGTCGGCCAGGGTGTCGCCGTACTTGCGGCGCAGCGTGCGCAACTGTTGACGGCGTTCGCGCACCTCGGTGAGGCGCTGCGGGTCGTCGTCGATCGCCTCGGCTGCAGCACGCAACTCGTGGGCCACATCGGCCAGTTCGGCGCTGAGGCCGCGCAGTCGATCGGCGAGTTCACGGAACGGGCCTCGATGGCCCAGCGCCGATACGGCAGAGTCGACCGCATCGACCGCTCCCTGCTCGTCGACCAGCGACGCCAAGGCAGTCGCTGCCGCCTCACGATGGGCCTGGGCGCCGGCAAGCACGTCCTCGAGCCGGTCGAGGTCGGCCTCCTCGTCGGCATCATCGAGGTCGGCCGAGTCGAGCTCGTCGAGTTGGAAACGCAGCAGGTCGAGCTCGCGTTCACGGGTGCGGGCGTCGCCACCCAGAGCCGCGAGTGCAGCGTCGATCTCGGTGAGGCGTCCGCGTGCAGCACGCAACTCGCCGAGGTCGACCCCGGCGTACTGGTCGAGCGCGGCGCGCTGGGTGGCTGCCGACAGCAGACTCTGGTGGGCGTGCTGGCCATGAATGTCGACCAGTCGTTCAGCGTGTTCGGCGAGGTTCGCCACGGTGGCCAACCGGCCGTTCACGTACGCGCGCGACCGTCCATCGGCGGGCACCACCCGGGCCAACACCACCTCGTCGTCGCCGATGACGAAGCGCCCCTCGACCCGGGCCTCGACTGCGCCGGGTCGAACGATCGACGGGTCGGCGCGTTCGCCCACCAGCAGGCTGATCGCCTCGATGAGCATCGTCTTTCCTGCACCGGTCTCACCCGTCACCACGGTGAGACCTCGGCCCAGCACCACGTCGAGCGAGGCGATGACGCCCAGGTTCTCGATGTGCAACTCGGTGAGCATCAGCGGTCCGCCAGGCCGAACTTGCTCTTCAGGATGCGGTGGAAGCGGTGCCGTCCGAAGCGCACGAACTGTGCGGTCGCCGACGATGCGGCGAACGACACGACATCGCCTTCGGTGAGGGTGACGGTTTGCTGCCCATCGACCGAGAGCACCACGGGTCGGTGGCCGGCCACCTCGATATCCACCCACTCCTCGGGGTCGAGTACCAGCGTCCGGTCGAACAGCATGTGCGGCGACACCGGTGTGAGCAGGAGCGCTCGATGCCGGGGCGATACCACAGGCCCACGCGCCGATAGCGAGTATGCGGTGGAACCGGTGGGGGTGGCCACGATGAGGCCATCCGCGGCGTACGACGTGAATGCGGCCCCGTCGATGCGCACCAGCAGTCGCACGGTGTGGCCCGGCTCGAGCTTTTCGACCACTCCTTCGTTCAGCGCCTGGAAATGCTGTTCGGGGCGACCGTCGCGGCCGTGCACGGTGACGTCGAGGAGCATGCGTTCCTCCACATGCCATTCGTCCCCGTCGTCGCCGACCGCACCGTCGACGGCGTCACCCGCTGGCCCGTGACCCTGCAGCGAACGCTCGATAGACGGAAGCATCGCCGACGGCTCCACCTCGGTGAGATAGCCGAGCAGGCCGACGTTCACCCCGACGATCGGCACCGCAGCGCCGCCCAGCAACTGCACCGACCGGAGCATCGTGCCGTCGCCGCCGAGGCTCACCACGAGGTCGGCCGTCGAGGCTGCTTCGTCGGAGGCGAGGTCGGTCATGTCGAGTGCCGACGCGTCGTCGGGCAGCATCCACACGTGATGCCCACGAGCCGCCAGCCAGGTCGACGCCTGACGCGCCAGTGCAGCCGCCTCGGCGCGCTGACGATGAGCCACGATCAGCACTCTCGACATGCCCCGCTCACCCCTCCCCGACGATCGCGTGCACCAGGAACTCATGATTGCCGTCGGCCCCGGTGATAGGCGAGTCGCACCAGGCCACCACCGCGCAGCCCGCCTCACGCAGCGCGGCCTCCACATCGTCGCGCACCCGGGCGTGTACCGCAGGGTCGGTGATCACGCCCTGCCCCTTCGACACCTCGCGCCGGCCGGCCTCAAACTGCGGCTTCACCAGCAGCACCAGATCGGCCGAGGGCGCCGCGACCTCCACCAGCACCGGAATCACCTTGGTGAGCGAGATGAACGACACGTCGGCCACCACCAGCGCCGGGGCCGTGCCGAGGTGTTCCGCAGTGAGCGAGCGCACATTGAAGCGTTCGACCACCTGCACGCGTGGGTCGGCGCGGATTCGGGGATGGAGTTGCCCATGCCCGACGTCGAGGGCCACCACCGCAGCCGCTCCACGCTGGAGCACGCAGTCCGTGAAACCCCCGGTGGAGGCACCGACGTCGAGCACGGCACGGCCGAACGGGTCGACTCCGAACGTGTCGAGTGCGTGCGCCAACTTCTCGCCACCGCGACTGACGAACTGCGGCGGCTCGCCGGTGACGACGACAGGATCACCCGGGTCGACCAGCCGCGACGGTTTGTCGGCCATCGCGCCGCCTACGAGCACGCGACGGAGTTCGATCATGCGGCCGGCCTCAGTGCGGCTCGCCACCAGCCCGCGTCGCACCAGTTCGGCGTCGAGACGGGCCCGGCGCGCCACGCGTCAGTTCTTTGCGGCCTTCTTGGTGGCCACCTTGGCAACACCGGACGGACCGGCAGCCTTCTTGGCCGGCGCAGCCTTCTTGGCCGGCGCAGCCTTCTTGGCCGGCGCAGCCTTCTTGGCC
>JBIKLX010000146.1:0-8232 GCA_044359565.1 Ilumatobacteraceae bacterium | reverse complement strand
GAGCACGCCCAGGGCGACGATGGCGAGGAACGGCCCCCAGGCGAACTCGACCTCGTCGAGGTGGACCAGGCCGAGGGGCACGGTGAGCACCAGTGCCACGGCCTGCGTGCGCCACAGCACCGGCAGCGCGCCGTGTCGCTGCTGGAGCGGCACGGCGATGTTCAACGCCAGGCCGTAGCACATCAGTGCCGAGATGATCTGGGCCACACCGAACGCGCTCGACTGGCCCTCGCCCAGGGTGGGCAGGGCGATCAGCGCCACACCGAGGCTGCCCACGAACAGGCCGAGCATCTGCCGGCGCGGTGGCAGGCGGCGGGCGATGACCGATGCCACGGCGGCCACGAACAACGGCGTGGCCCCGTTCAACATGCCCGTGACGCTCGACGACACGTGCTGCTCGGCGTACGGGAACATCGTCAGCGGGTATGCCATCCACACCAGGCCGAGCAGGGCGATCTTCGGCCAGTCGCTGCGCGGGATGGACCGGCGCGACGCCCGGAACAGGGCCAGTACGCCGAAGCCGACGGCCACGCGCATGGGGGTGATCAGCGCAGCGGGGAAGGCTTCGAGTCCCTCGGCGATGAAGTAGAACGACGTGCCCCACAGCAGGCCGGGCAGGCACAGCAGCACCCAGTCGCGTGGGCGCATCGTGGGGCTGTCGGTCATGTCGACGAGGTCCGGTGCACGCTGGCCGTGGTGGCCACCAACCCGAGGCCGATGAACACCGTGCCCGCCACGTAGCGCTGCACGAACGGCAGTGCCTTGCCGCGCAGCAGCACCGTGCGCAGGCTGCTGGCCAGCAGCGAGTAGGCGCTGTCGGTGATGCAGCCGATGAGCACGAACACCAGGCCCAGCACCAACGCCTGCAGGCCGGCGCTGCCCTTGGCAGGGTCGATGAACTGCGGCAGGAACGACACGAAGAACAGCGCCACCTTCGGGTTCAACACGTTCACGACGATGCCCTGGCTGAACGACTTGCCGGGCGAGGTGGTGGTCCGGTCGGCATCCATCGGGTCGGGCTTGCGCAGCAGGGTGCGTACCCCGACGGCGATGAGGTACAGGGCACCCAGCCACTTCACCGCGTTGAACGCCGCGGCCGAGGTGGCCAGCACCGCCGACAGGCCGGCCGCCGCGGCGATGGCGTGTACGAGGTTGCCGAGTTCCAGACCGGCCACAGCGGCGAGGCCCACGGTGCGGCCGTCGCTGACGCTGCGGTTGAGGATGTACAGCACCGCCGGCCCGGGGATGATGAGCAGCAGGAACGACGCGCTGGCGAAGGCGAGGATCGTCGAGGCGTCGGGCACGGAGGGCGACCCTACTGTCCGGGCCTGCTGCGGCCCGGTGCTTTTCAGACGCTGATGTCGGTGGGCTCGGTGGGCGGGCCGTGCTGATGCAGATGGTCGAGCAGTCGTCCGAGCTCGGCAGGGGCGAACGTGAGGTGGTCGGCAGCGACGATGTCGTCGATGCGCCACCAGCGCAGTTCGAACACGTACTCGGCGTTCAGTTGCTCCCAGTCGAGCGCTGGGCGTGGCTCGAAGGCGTGGTCGACGGCGACGAGGTGGATCTGCTCGCGTTGGCCGTCGTACAGGCCGTTGAGGAACGGCACGATGTGGAGACGACTCCACAGGTGCGGCCCGATCGGTGCGTCGTGCAGACCCACCTCTTCGGCGAGTTCGCGACGCAGGGCGTCGATGGGTGTCTCGCCGGGCTCGATGCCTCCGCCGGGCAGCGCCCACCGGCTGGCCTGAGGGAACTCGAAGCGCACCAGCAGCACATGCCGGTCGGGAGCGAGCACCACGGCGCGGGTGGCCTCGCGGATCCGCAGGGTGCCGGTCATGGGCGTGTGCCGCGAGTCAGTCGAACGAGGTGGTGGCGATGCGCTGGGCGTTGTACACGGGTGCCGAGGCATCGACGCGGTACTTCTTCACGTCGGCGCCGGTGATGCCGTGCTCGCCGAACATCGTGCGCATGTTGATGTAGTTCGGGTGCAGGAAGTGGGCTTCCAACGTGGGTGCATCGGCCCACAGTTCGTACACCGAGATGTGACCCGGCTCGCAGGGGTCGGCGCTGAACACGTAGGCCAGGCAGCCCGGTTCGTCGGTGCGGGTGGCCTGCTGCAGGGGCATCGAGGCCTCGAGGCAACCAGCGCGGCGCTCGGGCGCGATGGTGATGGTGCCGGCGATGATGATCATGGTGTCCCCCTTGCCGCAGTGGCGGCCGACGTCATTCGTCCGGGCGTTCGTTCAGCCCGTCGTTGAACGAACGGTACATCTCGTAGATCGCCTTGCACTTGTCGCACAGCGGCAGTTGCTTCGGATCGCGTGAGGGCACCCACACATGGCCGCACAGCGCTTCGAGGGGAGTGCCGTAGATGCGGGCCTCGAGCACCTTGGCGGCAGCGTTCTCGCCCGGCTTGGTCTTCACGATGTGGGCCATCGTGGGTTCGCCCGTCTCGGGAACGAGCTCGGTCTGTTCCGTGATCGTGGGCTTGGGCATCGTGGCGATCTCGGTCACACCGAACAGTCAACCACTTCGGCGCTCTACACTCGCAGCGATGCCGCTGTACGAGTACCGATGCCGCACGTGTGACGAATCGTTCGAGATGCGTCGCGCGATGAGTGAGTCGAACGAACCCGCCCTCTGCCCGTCGGGTCACACCGATTCGGTACGCCTGTTGTCGGTGTTCGCCAGCGTCGGTGGCACGGCCGGCTCGGGCTCTGCCGCCTCGGCTGCACCCCAGGGTGGCGGCTGCGGCTCGGCCTGCGGCTGCCGCCACTGACGCACGGTTCCGCCGGGCCGGGTCGCGACTGGTGACGGCTATCGGCCCCTAACGGGGCTCGGAGCGCTGCAGCTCGGCCAGTTCGGCGCTGAGGTTCGCCCGGGCGCGTCGTTCTCGGGCCGCCTGCATGCTGGTGGTGCGGTAGATCGCTGGCCGGTCGAGGAAGCTGCGCAGCACCGCTGCGCGCCCCACCCGCCAGGCGTCGTCGTCGACGTGCGCGTACTCGGCCCGCACTCCGGTGACGTAGGCCCGGTACTCGGCCGGTTCTGCCCCGAGGATGGCGAGGTCGGCGTCGAGCAGGATGTCGGCCCCCAGATCGGTGTCGGGTGCCACGTGGCCGGCGGTGAGTTCGATGAGCGCCGCGACCCGATCCACCCGGGCCGGCTCCCAACCGCAGTCGGCCAGCACCCGGCGGGCGAGTCCGGCGCTGTCGTGCTCGTTGGTGGGTGAGCGCGGGTCGTAGACGGCGTCGTGGAACAGCGCTGCCGCTCGCACCGCATTGAGGTCGACGGGGGTGCTGTCGGCCGCGAGGTCGTCGATGTGCCGGAGCACCCACATCACATGGGTGGCCGTGTGATAGCGCCGATGCGGCTGGCGGTGGCGGGAAAGCAGCTCGTCGAGCGCGGCGTCGCCCGCCCGGCCGGCATCGAAGCCGACCAGTCGCCGCCACACGCGGCCCAACTCCACCTCGGGTGCGGTCACGTAGCCAGCGTAGGTGCCGGGCACGACGGCCAACAGGCCGACCTGTGACGATGGGCGCGTGGCGGTGCTGATCGACGAACCGATGTGGCATCACCGCGGGCGGCGGTGGTCGCACGTGGTGAGCGATGTGAGCCTCGACGAACTGCACGAGTTCGCCGAGCGGGTGGGCATGCCCCGCCGCGCGTTCCACGGCGACCACTACGACGCGCCCGAGGAGTACTACGACGACTGTGTGGCCGCCGGGGCCGTGCCCACGCCGAGCCGCGAACTGCTGCGTCGCCTGCGCGCCGCGGGGCTGAGGCTGAGCCCGGCGGCGCGCCGTAACAGCACCGGCGCCTGAGCCACCGATCACCATCGCTCGGGGTCGCCCGCCAGCAGGCGCGGGCATGTGGCGCCGTGCCTGCCGACCACGAACCACTCGAGCAGGTCGACCCCGTTCAGGCGGGAGAGTCCGTCGGCGAGCCGCCAGCGGTCGGCGTCGCCGTCGACCAGCCAGCCGTCGGGTCGGATGCTGGCCACCACCAGCCCATACGCGCCCTCGTCGTCGGGGGAGGGTGCCGCCTGGCTGAGCAGTTCGACCATACGGCACACCGCGTCGTGGTCGTGCTCGGGCACGTCGCCGACCACGACGATGGCGCCGCCGCGGTTGTTCGGGTCGAGCAGGAAGCCGATGAGCTCGGGCACCATGGGCGTCTGCATGGCGAGGTGGACGACCGCCAGCGCATCGGATGCGTTGTCGATGGGATCGAGGTACGCCCGGGGTAGGTGGGGCGAAGCGGACACGGTGGGCTGCGACATGGCGACCTCCGAGGGTGCAGCGCACGGCGCGCCCGGTGGACAGGCCGTGCGGGGGCAGGTTCGGGGGAAGTGGTGCCGACCCTACGGGAGGGGTGTGGCAGGGCTGCGGTGCCTACCATGGGCGCCATGGCCGAGCACCCGGGCGTCACGATCTACCACAACCCGAATTGAAACTCGTCGAGCAATGCCGTGCGCATTGCCGAAGAGCTCGGTGTGAGCGCCGAGGTGGTGCTCTACCTGAAGACCCCGCCCGATGCCGACACGCTGCGGTCGATCATCGCCAAACTCGAAGACCCCGTCACCGACCTCGTCCGGCGCGACAGCATGTGGACCAAGTTGGGCCTCACCGACGCCGATGCCGCCACCGACGAGCAGGTGGTGGCGCTACTGGTGAAGCACAAGCAGTTGCTCCAGCGCCCGGTGGTGGTCACCGCGACGAAGGCCATCGTCGGCCGGCCGAAGGAACGCGTGCGAGCGCTGCTGGGCGGCTGACGCCTCAGGCCCGTATCAGTTCGGCATCCAGTTGCCGTGGAACCCGGCGGGCACCCGCTGGGGCAGGTGCACCCTCGCCACCGGGCCGGCCGCAAGGTCGCGTGCGTCGATGATGCACAGGTCGGTGCGCAGTTCGGCCAGGTCGGTGGCGTACACCATCAGCCAGCCGTCGGTCTCGGCGCTGCCCTCGGGGTCGGCGGCGAACACGGCCTCGCCGATGGCGGTGCCCTCGCCGAACGGCAGCAGCACCTCGGCGCCCGTCTGCAGGTCGTAACGCACGATGCCGTTGAACGTGAGCGACATCGGCCCGTCGAGCGTGGCCGAGGCGTAGCCGTAGCGGTGCGGCAGGCCGAGTCGGTCGTCGTGCAGGCGGGGGAAGTCGCTGCGCAGGTCGTGCACGATCTCTTCGCGGCAGGTGCCGGCGACGAGGTCGATCGTCCACTTCGCCAGGCCGATACCCGGGTGCGAGGCGGCGGCCGCCATGGCATCGCTGCGGGCCTCGAAGTCGAGGTCGATGCTGGGCATGCGGCAGCCGTAGGCCACGATCGTGTCGCCGTCGTCCCACGCGTTCAGGAAGTGGAAGACGAAGCACGGGTCGATGTCGAACCAGCGCACCTGGTCGCCGGTGCCATGGCGGGGGATCACGCCGATGCGTGCGCCGTGCTGGGGCTGCCACATCGACTCGCCGCTCATGGTGGCGGCGATGACCGCCGGCAGGTCGAAGAACAGCGAGTGGTGCCGGGTGGTGAGGAAGTCGTGCATCATCACGCCACGGGGGAGGTCGATCTCGGCTGAATGAGTGAGCGCGCCGGTGCGGTCGGCGACGTGGTAGCGCAGGAAGGGCGGGCCGGCGACGGGGTCGTAGCCGAAGAACATCAGCTCACCGGTCTCGGGGCACCACTTCGGATGGGCGGTCATCGCTCCGGTGAGCTTGCCGCCGAAATCGTGCAGGCCGACGGTGTCGAGTTCGCGGGTGATCTCGCACGGCCAACCGCCCTCCCACAGGCCGAGGTACTTGCCGGCGTGGGTGACGATGTTGGTGTTGGCGGCGTTCTTGAACACGCCGCACTCGTCGAGCAGTTCGGCAGGCGGGAACTGGAAGTTGAGGATGCCGCCGAACAACGAATGGCCCGCCGTCCGCTCGTGCGCCAGACCGGGCGTCTCGACCCAGCGGTTCTTGTAGCGGGCGGTGCCACCGTCGAGGTACACGGCGTGCACCATGCCGTCGCCATCGAACCAGTGGTACCGACCGGAGGGGTCGAATTGCGGGTTGGCGCCGTTGCGCATGTACACACCGCTCAACTGCGGCGGGATCTGGCCGGTCACCTGCAGATCGTGTGCGTCGACCTCGCGGTGCACCGGGGCGTAGAGGCCGGTGAGGAACGGGCTGGTCTCGGGCTGGTCGTCGAGCGCGGTCATTGCCAGAGGCTAAACCACCCCGCAGCCTGTGTTCGACCGCCAGCATCCGGCACGTGCCGCGTAGAGTCGATCGCCGTGTCGACCCCCGCTGCCTCCACCCGCGCTGGGTGGCGGTTGCTGTGGTCGGTGCTGCGCCGCCAACGGCGCGGCCTGATCGTCGGAGTGCTGGTGGGCCTTGCCTGGAGCGCCGGAAAGGTGGCGGTACCGCGGCTCACGCGCTCGGCAGTCGACCGTGCGGTCATCGGCAACGGGTCGCTGCTGTTCTGGTCGGGGCTCATCGCGATCGCAGCGGTCATCGCCGGGGTGTTCGCCGGCTGGCGCCGCCTGGTGGCGTTCCGCGAAAGCCGTCTCACCGAGACGATGCTGCGCGAACAGATCTTCGAACACATCATGCGGCTGCACGTCGGCTACCACGACCGCACCCAGACCGGTCAGTTGATGAGCCGGGCCTCGAGCGACCTGCTGCAGATCCAGGGCTTCGTCGTGATGATCCCCATCACCACCTCACAGTTGGCGATGGTGGTGGCGGTCGTGGTGGTGCTGCTCACCTCGCAACCGCTGCTCGCCCTCGTCGCCCTGGCCCCGCTGCCGCTCGTGAACCTCCTTGCCCAACGCTTCTCGCGCAGCATCCACCCGGCGGTGCTGGCCGTGCAGGCCGAGCAGGCGCAACTGGCCACCGTGGTGGAGGAGAGCGTCGCCGGGGTGCGGGTGGTGAAGGGCTTCGGGGCCGAGGGCGTGCAGGCCGCGAAGTTGCGGGTGGAGGCCGACGACATCCAGCGCGAGTCGCTGCAGGCGGCCCGTATCCGCAGCAACTTCCTTCCCGCCCTCGACCTGCTGCCCAACCTGGGGCTCATCGCGGTGCTGGGCATCGGTGGCCACCGGGTGCTCGACGGCACGATGAGCACCGGCCAGATGATCGAGTTCCTGCAGTACATCGCGCTGCTCGTGTACCCGCTGCGCAACCTGGGTATGACGGTGGCCTTCGCCCAGCGCGCCGCGGCCGCGTTGCTGCGGGTCGACGAAGTGCTGTCGGCCGTGCCGGAGGTGGTCGACCCCGCCGAGCCGCAGCCGTTGCCCGAGCAGCGTCCGAACGGCGCTGTGCACCTCGCTGATGTGCGCTTCGGCTACGACCCTGCCGCGCCGGTGCTCGACGGGTTCGAACTCGACATCGCCCCCGGCACCTCGGTGGCCCTGGTGGGCGAGACGGCGAGCGGCAAGTCCACCGTGGCCCGTCTGCTGGCCCGCTTCTACGACGTGCAGGGCGGCAGCGTGTCGATCGACGGCGTCGATGTGCGGTCGCTCACCCTGGGCGATCTGCGCCGGGCCGTGGGCATCGTGTTCGAGGACACGTTCCTGTTCAGCGACTCGGTGAGCGGCAACATCGCCTTCGCCCGGCCCGACGCTGCGCTGGCCGACATCGAGTCCGCCGCCCGTCTTGCAGGCGCCCACGACTTCATCACCGCGCTTCCCGAGGGCTACGACACTCAGATCGGCGAGCGGGGCTTCTCGCTGAGTGGCGGCCAGCGCCAGCGCATCGCCATCGCCCGCGCCATCCTGGCCGACCCGCGGGTGCTGGTACTCGACGACGCCACCAGCGCGGTCGATCCGTCGAAGGAGCACGAGATCCGTGAGGCGATGACCACGGTGATGGAGGGCCGCACCACCATCGTCATCGCCCACCGGGCCGGCACCATCGCGCTGGCCGATCGCGTGGTGCTCGTCGACGGCGGGCGCGTTGCGGCCAGCGGCACCCACGACGAGTTGCTGGCATCGAGCCAGCGCTACCGCGAAGTGCTCGCCGCGCTCGAAGCCGAGGTCGACGATGACGACCTGCCCACCGTGAAGGGGGTGGGGTGACGTGTACAGCGCCGTGGTGAGCGACGAGGACCGTCTCGACCGGAACCAGACCCGCAACGTGGTGCGCCGGTCGCTCGAGTTCGCCGCGCCGTATCGCGCCACGGTGTGGAAGGCCATCGCCTACGTCACCATCGTCACCCTGTGCACCGTGGCCGGCCCTGTGCTGGTACTCGTCGCCACCGACT